>JBGTOF010000162.1:0-11101 GCA_041742695.1 Elainellales cyanobacterium
GGCAATCAGCGTGGGGAAGAACACCGCTGCAAAGGCGACCACTGAGAGGATAGAGAGCCGCGCTTTGGCGCGATCGCGCCCTTCAAACTGCATCCAGTTAAAGTGCATCAGGGCCCAGTGGGCGATAGAGCCCAGCCACCAGAACCAGCCCCGCATCAGCCGATAAAAGCCCCGCACAAAGGGGTGACATTGGATATAGTTATCCGCAGTCCAGGGGTCCCAGGCGTTGTCAATTCCCAATTTGTTGGTGTGGCGATGGTGAAAGTCGTGCAGCATGCGCCAGCAATGAAAGGGATAGATTAGCGGGAGCATCATCACGTGCCCCACTAGGTCGTTAACCCAGCGTCGTTGGGCAAACGAGCGGTGCCCGCAGTCATGACCCACCACGAACCAACCGGTGAGTGCGGTGCCCGTAAAGAGCCAAGCAATGGGCAGCAAAAACCATGGGGCTAGGGCGATCGCCCCATACCCAGCGGCGACTGCTCCGACGCTCAACAACACTTGAGTCCAAGCCTTGCGGCGGTTTTTGACAAAGCAAGATTTGGGAATCGTCGTCAGAATATCTTTCAGCTCAAGTTGAGCAATGGGCGATCGCGGCAGAGCTGAGGGAGATAACCCCAAGGATGCTGTAGAAAATGAATCAGAAGTAGCAGTCATGTATAGGATGGGAACTCCATCGAGATGAATCACACATTGAGCAGTAAAACGCGCATAAAAAAAGACCCTGCTTCAGTTAACCGGCGCACTAAGCAGGGATCTTGCTTTGTACAGTCTGGAAAACTGCGGGCGATCGCGCTCCAAGGCGAAATCAAAGCCGCAGCATGAGAGCACTTAAAAAACCTTTACATGCTATCACGCAGTCAAGGTAAATGCCTCAACGCCATCGCAATCAATAGGCTGAATTAGATCAATGATGGTGTGCCCCCTCTACCGCGCAGGGGGGACACACCAATAAAAAAACATTCAAGCCAGCGCGTTCAGCGCTATAAATTTTAGAGTGTTTTTGCGGAGTATTTTCGCTTTTCTGGATGCAGTCAAAACAGTTTAGGCCTTTGCCGGCCTGACGGTTCCAGATAAATCTGGTTTTGTATCGTCGGTCATTGGTGGGTATCTGAATTCAGTAGCGCTGCTTAGGACGACTGCTGGCTCTGATTGCTGGCGTTTGGCCGCAGTGGAATTTGAATCACAAATTCGGTGCCTTGCCCTGGGGTAGACAGACACTTCAATGCACCGCCATGCTTTTCGGTCACAATTTGATAGCTAATTGACATGCCCATGCCGGTCCCTTTGCCGACCGGCTTGGTCGTAAAGAACGGATTGAAGATTCGCTCTTGAATCGCTGGGGGAATGCCAATACCATTATCGGCGATCGCAATCTGCGCCCACTGCTGGTCAATTACATCCGTGCGAATCGTGATCTGGTTGGGGTTCGCTTGAATCTCGGAATAGGATTTGCCCGCATTGTCGTCTTCGAGCGCATCAATCGCATTCACCAAAATATTCATAAACACTTGGTTGAGCTGTCCTGCGTAGCATTCAACCTGGGGCAGGGTGTTGTAGTCTTTAATGACTTCGATTTCGGGACGGTCGGCGCGAGCCTTGAGACGGTGCTGCAAAATCATCAAGGTGCTGTCGATGCCCGCGTGAATATCCACTGGCTTTAGGTCGGCCTCATCCATGCGCGAAAAGGTCCGTAATGACAGCACAATTTCGCGAATGCGGTTGGTGCCAATCTGAATAGACGACAAAATTTTCGGCAGATCCTCTTGAATAAACTCTAGATCTACCGCGTCGGCTTCGGTCTGAATCTCCTTCACCGGGTGAGGGTAATGGTGCTGATAGAGCTGCACCATGGTGAGCAAATCATCGGTATAGGTTTGAACGTGGGACAAGTTGCCGTGGATGAAGTTAACGGGGTTGTTGATTTCGTGCGCTACGCCTGCCACCAACTGCCCTAGGCTCGACATTTTCTCGCTTTGCACCATGCGTCCTTGGGTGCGCTGCAATTCTTCTAGAGTGGCTTGCAGCGTGGCGGTGCGCTCTTGCACCCGGTCTTCTAGATCGGCCTTGCGGATCTCTAGCTCAGTGAACGCATCTTGTAGTTGGGTAGCCATGTGACGAAATGACGCAGACAGGGTGTTGAGTTCACGAACGGTGCTGTCTTGTAGCACGAGGTTGTGGTTCAAGTTGCCCTCTGCCATGGCCTCGCTCGCTTGCGTCAGCTGCAAGATCGGCCGCGTAATCCACCGGGCGGTGAACACCCCTAGCACCGTGGCAGCGCCTAATGCACCCAGGCAGAGTGCAATGGTATGGCGAGTATTGGTGTTGATTTGGGCCATAAATTCACGCTCGGGAATGGCTACAGCCACGACCCAATCCAGCCCATATTCGTCGCTCCAGGGAAAGGCTTTGACAAAGTGGGGCATGCCTTCAATCTCGATATTAAGCTGCTGTTGAGTGCGAACGGCCTGCAATCCATCACCCTGTTGTTGAAACTGCTGGGCGATCGCCCGAATGGTTGAGTCCCCGCTATCCGTGATGCTGAGCCGCTGAATTTCACCCTCAGTAATCACAAAGGGTTGCTGACTAGAGCTGGCGATCAAGGTGCCATCCCGTTCTAGAATAAATACCGTCCCATTCTCGCTCACGCCTAACCTTTTTAAGAAGTCGTTAAGCTTGAGCAGGTGAATATCTGCCGCAATCATCCCCAAAAGCTGATTTTGCGTATCATAAATCGGGCGGCTGGCGGAGGCCGTAATGTAGTGATAGGCGCCCACGTTTACGGCGACGATATCTGCCCAAATGGGCTTGCCCGCCTCAATGGGGTCGGCATACCAGGGTTCGTTCAAGCTATCCCAGTCATTCAGTTGGTAAATGTCAACCCGATTGCCCTGATCATCTGTTGTGTAGTTCACGTTATTGTTGGGAAGGTCGGCAGTCCACTCATCCATCGTGATGGTTTCACCGTCATAGCGAGCGACGCCAAACCCTTCTCCATTAGCAAGCCCAATGCCCACGTAGGTGAGGTTATAGATTTGCATCTGATCCCAAAAGTAGGAGAGGGCGATCGGGCGATCGCTCACATCTAGCACCCCACGTCGGATGGCATCTGCGTTGAGCTGATTCAGATTTTGAGGAATCGACAGATAGGCATGTAGATGTTCATCCACCAATTCGCTAGTGCGATCAATGAGCTCCTCTGCGAGCGTATTAACGGCTCGTTGCCCATTGCGAAACGATAGATAGCCGACTAACCCGACAGTGGCAAAAATCTGCAGCACAAACGGCACGACCAAAACCGCTCGAATGGGAAAGGTGCGGGATTTGGCAGGGGATGGGGACGTCATGATTGGGGGAGCCTCAGCTGTTCAAGAACATTGGATGACCTTAAGATTCCCGAATTGATAAAAACTTTACATTTGGGGAAGCAATTCAGCCATTTGGCTTACCGGTTGGCTGAATTAATGGGGCTAAACTGATCTCCCGTGCCCGATGGGACTGTTAGTGTGGCGTTATCCAGTCTTTACGTTGAGTCTTCTCTGACTCCCAACGTGTATGACTCCCAACGTGTCAACCGATGAATGATGGATGGATATATCAAGACCAGGTGTTGCCGCGGGATGCGGGTCAAACTCTGGTGGAGTACTACGCCCAACGCTATCGCCATTCTAGTCAGGCAGACTGGCACCATCGAATTGAGTCAGGACAGATTTGGGTGGATGGGGCGATCGCCCCTCCAGATGTTCTGCTGAAACCAGGTCAGCGGCTAGCCTACCATCGGCCGCCCTGGCAAGAGCCCCCGGTGCCGCTTACGTTTGAGGTGCTCTATGACGATGGGGAAGTGATGGCGATCGCCAAACCTGCAGGCTTGCCGATGCTGCCGGGGGGCGGGTTTGTGCAGCATACGCTGCTGTGGCAGGTGCAGCAGCGCTATCCCGCAGATGATTCCAGCCATTGTCCCTACCCGGTGCATCGCCTAGGGCGGGGCACATCGGGGCTGACGCTATGGGGGCGATCGCCCGCTGCCCGCGCTCATCTCACCCAACAATTCCGCCGCAATACGGCTCAACCCGTCGCTGCGTCTGCCGGTCAGTCCGCCGCCTCGCCCCTGCGAAAAACCTACCGCGCCCTGGTAGGTGCGTGGCATTTGCCCGACACCTTCACCCTCACTCAACCCATCGGCAAACTACCCCATCCCACCTTGGGCTATGTCTATGGCGCAACCGCCACCGGGCGACCGGCCTACAGCGAAGGGCGGGTGCTGTGGCGCAACGCCGCTACGGACAGTCCCGCCGAGCGCACCCTGCTAGAGGTCACCATCTTGACGGGTCGCCCGCATCAAATTCGCATTCATCTGGCCGCAGCCGGGCATCCCCTGTGGGGCGATCCGCTCTATCTGCCGGGTGGCATTCCGCGCCAACGGGCCGAATCGGTGACAACCGACGCGGCCTCTCAGGGTGGGGCGCAATGTTCAGAGTCTCCCAGTGCGCTCCCAATGCCGGGCGATTGCGGCTATTGGCTCCATGCGCATCGCCTCTGGTTTTGCCATCCCACAGGCACCCTAATGATGCTAGAAGCTCCACCGCCGTTGCTGCTCCGGGAAGAATGTGGTGAGGAATGGGGGTAGATAGACTAAAAGCCCTGAGATACTGGCGTAGTCGCAATCTCAGGGCTTTTAGTTAAAATTATGATTTGGCTTGGGCGGGTTAACCTGCCAAGAGGCTACTTGATGTAGTCTGCTTCTTCTTGCAGTTTACGAAGCAGGTTTAGATCACCTCGGGCTTTGGCAGCTTCCATGCGGCGTTGCAAGTTAATGCGGAGACTCTCTTGGTGAGCGGTGGCTGTTTCGTTCAGGATGTCGCGACGGGATTTGTTGGATCTAAACATAGTGGGTTCAGCGGTGCTTGCGAACGTGTTCAATTTCAATATAGCGTTTCTCACAAATTTCTGTATTTCTTGATACAGAAATTCACTTTTCTGGCCAATCTCCCGCGTATTGCTGGTGGCGCTGCCTATGGGCGGCCCATTCAGTGGGAAGTAGTGGGCGTGATCGGGCTGAATTGATCTAACGCTGAGGTTGGGAGGTGCTCGAGCGCGTTCTGGCCCACACCGAGGAACCTTCTCAATATTGTATGGAGAGGGAGAGTGATTAAGGGCGATCGCTCTCAATCATTCACCAATCTTTGCTTGATACGCAAGTACTATTTCGCTAATATTTAATTAGAATCTAAGTGCCATACATGCAGGATCGCCACTTCTGGATCATTCGGGGTTGCCCTCCATGTCTCCCTCCATATCTAGAGTCATTGCAGCAAGAAATCTGCAATAAATTCCAGTGATGGTGTTACGCTTATGCTCAGCCTTAACCCTGGTTTGAGTTATGTCTTTCGTTGGTTTGCACATTCATAGCGACTATAGCTTGCTCGATGGCGCGAGCCAGTTAGACCAACTGGTGGATCGGGCGATAGAACTGGGAATGCCGGCGATCGCCCTCACCGACCACGGCGTAATGTATGGCGCAATTGAGCTGCTAAAGGTGTGCAAAAAGCGGGACAACGCCATTAAGCCCATCATCGGCAACGAGATGTATGTGCTCAACGGCGACATCACTAAGCAAGAGCGTCGGCCTAAGTACCATCAAGTGGTGCTGGCTAAAAATAATCAGGGCTACCGCAATCTCGTCAAACTCACCACGCTTTCTCACTTGCAAGGGGTGCAGGGCAAAGGCATCTTTTCGCGCCCTTGCATTAGCAAAGACTTGCTAGAACAGTATCGCGAAGGGCTGATTGTTACGAGTGCGTGTTTGGGTGGTGAGGTGCCTCAAGCGATTTTGCAAAGTCGGCCCGATGTGGCGCGCAAGGTGGCGCAGTGGTACAAAGACCTCTTTGGCGATGACTATTATTTAGAGCTGCAAGATCACGGCTCACTCGAAGACCGCATTGTGAATGTAGAAATCGTGCGGATTGCCCGCGAGCTAGATATCCAGCTGCTCTGCACCAATGATTCCCACTACATTTCTTGCAACGACGTTGAGGCGCACGACGCGCTGCTATGCATCCAAACCGGGAAGCTCATTAGCGAAGACAAACGCCTGCGCTATAGCGGCACAGAATACCTGAAGTCGGTAGACGAGATGCGGCGGCTGTTCCGCGATCACCTGACGGAGGACGTAATTGAAGAGGCGATCGCCACCACCCTCGAAGTCGCCACTAAAATCGAGCCCTATACGGTGTTGGGCGAGCCGCGCATTCCCAATTACCCGGTGCCCGAGGGTCATACCGCCTCAGACTATCTGGAGCACACCACCCGCGAGGGATTGGTGCAGCGCTTGGGTGTGCCGACCTTCGACGCTATTGATGACACCTACCGCGATCGCCTCGACTATGAGCTGCAGATGATGCACCGCATGGGCTTCGACGGCTATTTTCTAGTGGTGTGGGACTATATTAAATTCGCGCGCGATCGCGGCATTCCCGTCGGCCCTGGGCGGGGCTCGGCGGCAGGCTCGCTCGTGGCCTATGCCCTCGGCATCACCAACATTGACCCAGTGCATCATGGCCTGCTGTTTGAGCGCTTCCTCAACCCCGAGCGCAAGTCTATGCCCGATATTGATACAGACTTCTGCATTGAGCGGCGGTGCGAGGTGATTGACTATGTGACCGAGAAATATGGCACCGATCGTGTGGCCCAGATCATCACCTACAACCGCATGACTTCTAAAGCGGTGTTGAAAGATGTGGCCCGCGTGCTAGACATTCCCTATGGCGAATCCGACAAGATGGCGAAGCTGATCCCGGTGGTGCGGGGCAAGCCGGCCAAGCTCAAGGTGATGATTTCAGACGAATCGCCTGCGCCGGAGTTTCGCGACAAATACGAAAGCGATGCGCCCATTCCCAACACCGAGCCGCCTGTCACCTATCGCCGCTGGCTCGACATGGCCATGCGCATCGAAGGCACCAACAAATCCACTGGGGTGCATGCGGCGGGCGTCGTGATTTCGGCAGATCCGCTCGATGAGGTAGTGCCCCTAGAGCGCAGCAAAGAGGGTGGCGTCACGACCCAATATCCCATGGAGGATATTGAGCTGCTGGGCCTGCTCAAGATGGATTTCTTGGGGCTGAAGAACCTCACCATGATCCAGAAAACGGTGGATTTGGTCGCTAAGACCCACGGCGTGCAGATTGATCTCGATACGCTGCCGCTGGATGATCCGGCCACCTATCAACTGCTGGCGCGAGGTGAATTAGAAGGCATCTTCCAGCTCGAGTCGTCAGGGATGCGACAGATTGTGCGCGACCTCAAGCCATCGGGATTGGAAGACATTTCGTCCGTGCTGGCGCTGTATCGACCCGGCCCGTTGGATGCAGGGCTGATTCCTAAATTCATCAACCGCAAGCATGGGCGCGAGGAAATCAAATACGAGCACGAGTTGCTCACCACTATCCTCAACGAAACCTACGGCATCATGGTCTACCAAGAGCAGATCATGAAAATCGCGCAGGAGATGGGCGGCTATTCCCTAGGGCAAGCCGATCTCCTGCGGCGCGCTATGGGGAAAAAGAAAATTGCCGAAATGGAGAAGCACCAAAGCATCTTCACCGAAGGGGCTGAGAAAAATGGGGTGCCCACGCAGGTGGCGACCGATTTGTTTGCCCAAATGGTGAAGTTTGCGGAGTATTGCTTTAACAAGTCGCACTCTACCGCCTATGGCTATGTCACGTTTCAGACGGCATACCTCAAGGCCAACTATCCGGTGGAGTATATGGCGGCGCTGCTGACCGCCAACAGCGGCGATCAAGAGAAGGTGCAAAAGTATCTGAGCACCTGTCTAACGATGGGCATTGAGGTAGAGCCGCCCGACATCAATCGCTCAGAGGTGGACTTTACACCGCTGGCCCACAGCATTTTGTTTGGCCTGTCGGCGGTTCGCAATGTGGGCATGGGGGCGATCGAGAATATTTTGCAGGCGCGAGCAGAGGATGGTTCGTTTAAGTCGCTGGGTGATCTGTGCAGCCGGGTTGATCCGCGCGCGGTGAATCGGCGGGCCATGGAGGCGCTGATTCAATGCGGCGCGATGGACTGCTTTGATCTGAATCGACGGCAGTTGATCGAAGACTTAGCGCTTGTGCTGGACTGGGCGCAGTCGCGAGCAAAGGATCGGGCGATCGGGCAGGGCAATTTGTTTGACATGTTTGTCGAGGCGGGCGGGAGCGACCTGGGTGGGTTTGAAGAAGCACCCAAAGCGGCCACGGTGGACGACTTCCCCAAGCAGGAAAAGCTGAAGCTAGAAAAGGAACTCTTGGGCTTTTATGTGTCGGATCATCCCCTCAAGTCGGTGCGAGAAGCGGCGCGGGTGCTGGCCCCGATTAACTTGGCGGACTTGGCCGATCAGCATGAAACTGTGACGTTGAGTGCGGTGGTCATGCTGGCAGGGGTAAAGCCCGTGACGACCAAGAAGGGCGATCGCATGGCAATTCTCACCATCGAAGACCTAACCGGACAAACCGAAGCCGTAGTCTTTCCTCGCACCTTTGCGCGCATTGAGCCCCTAATCATTCAGGATGCGCGGCTGATGGTGTGGGGCAAGGTTGATCGCCGGGACGAGCGGACACAGCTTATTTTGGAAGATGCAGAGCCGATAGATGATGTGCAATTGGTGATGGTGGAATTAGAACCGCAGATTGCGAGCGACATCACCTATCAGCACCAGCTGCGAACCGTGCTGCTCAAGCATCGGGGCGATGAAGATAAGTGCAAGGTGCCTGTGGTGGCCATCATCAGCAATCCACAGCGACGTGAGATGGTGCGGCTTGGGGTTCAGTTCCGCGTGCAGGATTATCAGTCGGTGGTGACGGCGCTAAATGATGCGGGGTTTCGAGCGCGATCGGAAGCGCTGACGGCTGCATCGTAACGGGCTGAGTATGGGCGCGAATAACCGATAGGTGTATCGCTGAGGCTGCCTATGCCGCCATGTAGTCAGCGCTTGCGACAAACTGCTTTTTAATAAAGGGTGAGGTCATTGCAGCGAGTAAGGCCCCATAGTTTAGCGTGAAATTTACTTCATCTCCGACTTTTAGAGGGTGAGAGTTGCTATCAAGAATGAGGTGGTCACTGCTGGAACCTAAGATTTCTAGCGCATCAACAGACCGCAGACCAGAGGTCAGCACATCTTGGCGACCTAGGGCGATGAGCGATCGCTGTCCCACGCCTCGATCTCTAAACCGAGGAACATTGCCAAATGCATCTTGGCCAATGCCTCCTGATGGAAGGGATGGTTTTTGCTTGGCTTCGATCACTTCGGCAACCAGCTGAAATGCTTGCGTGTATAAGCCTGGAATTGCGGTTCGATTCAGCGCCTCACGCCCCAGCAAAATAGATTCTCCGAGGCGAAGATTATTAATTCTGCCAATATTGTCGGCTTGATGAAACCACTCGTAATTGGCAGAATTGCCACCAGAGACAATTTCTAATTTGAACTGGAATTCTTGCTCAATGGCAGTAACTAAATTCGAGAGTTCGTGCATATTGCTGTGATCTGGCTTAACTCCGCCATAGCAGGCCAAATTGCAGCCCAAACCCACAATATTGATATGCGACAGTAACCGAGCTTGGCGGATGAAACGAAAGAGATCACCTGGAAGCACGCCCTCCCGGAGATCGCCCATTTCTACCATCACAATGACTTGGTGAATTGTGTTGTGGGCACGCGCATAATACGACAAACGCTTCAATGTCGCCATCTCGGTATTGAGGCTGATATCTGCATGTTGAACCACTGATTCAGCCTGACTGAGGGCGGTGCGAAGAAGCACAAACTGAGCAGATATTCCCGCAGCCTTCATTGTTTGAATGGTTTCGATGCGAGAGTCAGCAATAGAATGAATGCCCCCTTGAATCATGGCATTGATGATAGAGGGCTCACCCAATACTCCTTTAGAAACCCCCATGACGGAGATGCCTCGCTTGCCATACAGCTTTGATAACACTCTCGCGTTATGCCGTATTTGATGCAGAGAGATTTCAAGTCTTGGCATGACCGACTTCATATTCTTAACCTGATGCAATGCTATTCAGTGGTCTTAGAGCGACCGGAATTTTGAGAGGTGTAGAAAAGAGTGCATCGCGACTTCTCTGTGAGTGGGCTAGCGGAATGCACTTCCAAAAACTCTCACTTCCAAAAATTTTCACATTCAAACCCCTTGCCATTCTAAATTTTCGTTGGCGCTGGAGTTTTTGCTAACTGATCTCGTCTAATTGCATAATTGAGGGTTGGAAATTGATCAATTAACGCTTGAACTAATTTTTCGCATCCATAGCTCAACACATCGGTGGTTGGGAGACCGAATTGTGCTTCGTATTCTCCGATGATGGTGGAGACTTGATCAACAGTTAGGCCTTCGTGGCTAAGGGCGATCGCCACTACTTTGGATTGCGATATTGCCTCAATCAGCCGAATTTCCTGATCTACGGTCGGCATTGCTATATGAGGAAAATCGCACCGAGCTTTTCGGGCTGGCGGATGCTGAAGGATGACGCCATCCGCCATGCTGCCCTTCAAGATGCCAAGAGACCCCATGAACGCCGGATGGCTCACAGCGCTTTGCCCCTCAACCAAGATGAGATCGGGATGCTCGGTCTCAAATGCTTGAACAATGGCATGCTCGATCTCACCCACCACAAATTGGGAGACGAGAGCATCAATCGAGACGCCATGCTTCGCGCCCTGCATTAGGCTTGTTTGCCCTGTTGCGATCAACACAGATTTAATGCCACGTGCATTGAGGGCGATGTTGAGCTCTATGGCAGTGGTCATTTTGCCACAGGCGCAATCGGTACCCAACATTGCAATCACAGGGGCGCTAACTTCTGCAATTTGCCCTGTAAACACATGCAAATCTTGGAGCTGTGGGGGCTTGCGGATGTCTTTAATTTGAACGTGATTTTGAGCCGCAACTTGAGCAAATTCACGATCGTCTGAGAAGAATTGATGCAGACCGTTGATGATATTCATCCCGCGCTCCATCGCTTCTAAAATCAAAAGCCGTTCTTGTGGGGGAATGTAGGTTTCTAGTGGCGCTTTGCCATAAATATAGCAATTTGG
>JBGTOF010000167.1:0-13952 GCA_041742695.1 Elainellales cyanobacterium
CGATCGCCAGCGCTGGCAACAGTACTCTCCCGATCCAGACCCGACCTATCAACCCCATGTGTTCTCTGGGTTTGATGCAGTGCCCCTCTATGGCGAAGTGGCCCATGCAGACTCTGCGCGGGGAACCATCATCTGCACCTACGGCATCACCGGCTCACTCGAGGATCAGTGGATTCTCAACGTCTTGGGGCGCAAGGCTGTGGCGCAGGGTTACAGCGTGGTGCGGTTCGACTGGCGCGGCCATGGCAAATCGGCAGAATTATCGCCCACGCTGACATCAGATGGGCTCAACGAAGGCAAAGACTTTGTGCATTTGGTCGCAGAGGCAAAGGCCCTGGGCTGCACACCTCCGTTTTGGTTTGTGGGCTATTCGCTGGGTGGGCAGTTGGCGCTGTGGGGCATTTATGAGGCGCAGAACTACGCCACCTCGCTCGGCATCGCCGACGACATCGGCGGTGGTGCGGTGATCTGCCCCAGTGTGGAATCGGCGCGATCGCTCACGTACCTCATGGCGCATCCGCTCGGTCGCTATCTTGAGCGCTCCATTAGCCGCGCGCTCAAAACCCTCGCATGGACCCTGCATCGCCACCATCCCAATGACTTTGACCCTGCCGCCATTGCCCGCGCCAACAGCATTTGGGGCTTTGATCACGAACTGGTGATTGGTCGCCTCGGCATCCCCACGGTGGAGGAATACTATGCCCTCAGCAGCCCGCTGCGAATTTTGCCCCATATTCAAAAACCTACGCTGATTCTCTATGCCGTAGATGACCCTATGTTTGATCCAACCTTAGTGCCTGATCTGGATTCAGTCTGCGCCGCAAACTCGGCCATCGACTTGGTGCTGACGCCGCATGGCGGGCATGTGGGCTATGTCAGCAGCGCCATGTGCCAGCAGCAATACGGCGATCCCGATCCATGGTGGGCGATCAATCGCATTCTGGATTGGATAGGGATGATGAATCAGGATGTTAAGAAAGGGGTTTGAGGGGGCGATCGCCCCTTAAACCACACTAAACAGGTGGATACTATAAAAACACCATCGTCAAAACTAACAGAGTTAAACTGTTTGAGGATGTCATCCGTTAACCATTATTTAAGCTTGAATTAATTAAATCAGAATACAAATTGATTAATGTTTTTAGATAGCAAATAACTTTCGTGAATCCAGAGAAATAGATTCCCAATGAATCTTCCAGAAGAGGGAAGCTAACTTCTAATTACTACGAGAATATGAAATCAATGACTTAAATCGGTTGCAATCTATCAGGATTGTAATTAGGAGGTAACACCATGTCCGATATGACAACGCTGGCAACCAAGCTTGCTGACCTAAGACTATTTCAAAGCATTCTGATTGAGAGTGCTCAAAAGCTGATGACAGCGACGGACGATAGCACGATTCGCGAACGGTTAGAGGGAATGGTCAAGAGCGATCGCGAGAATCTCCCCATGATCGAAGAAGCCATTTCTAAGCTCGGTATCCGTGCTGAACCTCGGGACATTACCCAAAAGCATGCTGAAGCGGTTAGCCAGATGATGAATGGCTCCGAGTTGACGCTATATGATAAGTTCTTTCAGTTTGAATTGCTGAAGCATCAGCAGACGATGAATGGACTAGTGTTGCACAAAGCAGCTCAATCCTTGGATGATCGCTTGCAAGACGCAATGGAACCGCTCAACAAAGTCAACTTTGAGAACCGCGCCCACCAGGAAGTCCTTAAAGGCGTGTTGTATTTTGTCGGAACTCGTGAGCTAGCGGGCAAAGAGCCTGACATGGGTCTCTGGGCCAGCGTTGAACAGGGCATTGCGGCGCTTAAAGGCGCAGTTGGTAGCGCAACGAGTTGATATAAGACGACTGCACTGATCCTTGAGGTGCAGCAACTCATAACGAATCGCTACTAAAATCTAGCGACCTCGATCCTATGATCGGGGTCGCTTTTCTCTACTGAACTGTTTTAATTTGCCTCCTGATCTGTCTCAGGCGGAGCAGTCTCTGAGCCTTGCTCGGCTGGCTCAAAATGGAGAACCGGCAGGCGATCGCCCTGAAACACCGCCCGCAGTGGTGACAACCAGCAGCGCACGCGACAGCACCCGTCCAGCCACCACACCTGCGAGCAACGGCACCGTTGCAGCACTCACCCACAGCCCTAAATGTTCATGAATGATTCCGCGAATGATTTTGGTGTTGAGTCTGCTATGGCTACTTGCGAGTGATGAGAGTGCGAGCTAGCCCTAAACTGAAGCTATTCCTGAATGTCTAGCGTGCTCAGGATAGTAGCGCAGGTGTCTCGCGCTTGTTCAAAATTCTCATCTAATGCGCCACAGGTGAGCGCATAGCCGGTAGACGGCGAAGCGACAATGCGCTGTAGCAGGCGCACTGGGGGCACCGAGTCCATCCGCGACTCTATTTCGGCTCCTTCCATTGCCCCGATTTGCATGGGTTCTTGGCTCAGCACGGTGATCCCAGCATTCTTTAAAAACTCTATGCTGTTTTCGAGATAGGCGTCCTGATCTGCCGGGTCAATGGGCTCCGTAACTAGATTGACCAACACCAGCCCAGCTACGCCGCTATATTGGGCAGCGACAGACACATTGCCTGTGCTAGATGCGCTGGGTTCAGTCGCCTGAAAATCCGACGGTACCGCAAACGACCAAGCGTCAGCGTCAACTGTCTGGTAGCCTTGGGGCACTGCCGTAATTACTGTGGACTGGGATTCGGGCGTGTTGGCAGTGGCTAAAACGTTGCTCGTAAACGGAACCGCAAACAGCAGCAGAGCAGGCGCGAGGAGATGTAATTTCATAATGACAAGGATGGCAACAACAGAAACCCCCTATGCCTGCAGCCGTCGGTCGGGTGGCATAGATGGTGGATCTGTAGTCTAGCCTAATGGCTTAGCCTGAGTTTGGCAGGCCCAGTACCCGAGGCGATCGCCCCCAATTACCTATGGCATAAGCCACAGAGCAATCGCCTTAAGCTGATCTTAAAAATGATTGCACCTGAATTTCACAGCTAGGGCATTGTGGATTGAGAGACGACCACCGTAGCCTGATAGTCATCTGGGGCGATCGCTCCAGTTACTTGGGGGTAGGGCGCTAGTTCTGTGAGCTGCATCGTGTAGCCGCCCAGCGTCTCAACAGCGGCGGCAGCATTGCCGGGCTGCAACACCAGTTCGACCTCACCCAAATCCTCCTCGCCCTGATGCAGCGTTAAGACCACGCGCGCCTGCCCCGGCCACACACAAGTCACTGTCTCGGGACAGCGAGAATCTTGGTTGACCTGGCGAAATTCTAGAATCAACGGCGTCGCGATTTCAGACGGATCACCGGATGGCGTTTGAGACTGCGGGGCGATCGCCACTGGCGCATTCAGCGCCAACACCACAGGCTGATCTAACACGGCATCAGGCAATCCTGCTGACGGCGCTCCGGGCAGCGCTCGTGCACAGCTTAGCCCTAGCACTGCGGCCATCGTACCTGCCAGCATCAAGCGCCAAATGTTGTTCATAATAGGCTCCGTCTTGCCACTGAAACGTATGATTGGAAAGGGCTTCAAAATCAGAGGAACTATTGAGCTATATAGGCCCGCTCTAGGAACGGCGCTTTTGCTGAATGGCAAGACTGCGCAACCGCTGCACTAAAGGCCGCACGCTAGCAGGCATAGAGATATCGGTCATCTGCAACTGCTGAGTGCGATCGCCCACCTGCACCGTTAACTCATAAGTCATCACATCCGGGAACACTCCCGGAACAGCATCTAGTTCAGCCTGGGTTAGCCCTAACACATTAGACTGCTCCACTAGGCTATCAAGTTCCTCACTGTCATTGGGCGGCAGCGTGGCCGTATCAACCGAACACTGCAACCGCAGATTAGCGAATCCACCTGACGTCTTAAAGTTGATGTGCATAGCAGTTTCCTTATTGGCCCCATCATTCGCGTACTTAGTACTTATAGATAGCTCAATATTGCAGCGATAGGCATTGCAGCCCATGTTGTGAAATGCCCTCGCGGAGTGCACTTCACAACATGAGGCTGCAACAGGGCTCAAGCCTTAGAGACCCACGTCCTTAAAGGCAGCGCGAATCACCTGGGGCGACCCCAGCGGAGCCTTGCCATCGCGAGTCAGCTGACGAGCCTGCTCCACAATCACCGTAACTGCATCCGCAAAGTTGGCAGTGGGCCATAGCTTATTCAATGCGTGGTACCAGATCAGGGTCGCCTGATCAGTGCCGATTTCGAGCGCTGCCAGATAAAACGCCCGATTGGGAATGCCGCTGTTGATATGGACGCCCTGATTATCTTCGGGGCCTGCATAGTAATCCTTCATATGGGCAGGCTGCGGGTCTTTGCCAAGAAACTCGTTGTCGTAGGCTGTACCCGGATACTTCATGGAGCGCAGCGCCTCGCCATAGAGGGCAGGGCCCATAATTTCGTGCCCAATCAACCAGTCGGCATTGCCGGCATTGTTCTCGCTGACATGCTGCTTAATCGCCATGCCAAACACATCCGAAAAATGCTCATTCAGCGCACCCGATTGGCTTTGATATTCCAAATTAGCGGTATATTGCGTGACGCCGTGGGCCAGTTCATGAGCCACCACATCTAGCGAGTTAGCAAAATTGGAGAAGATTTCGCCATCGCCATCGCCAAAGGTCATCTCTTTGCCGTCCCAAAAGGCGTTCATAAAGTCCACCCCAAAGTGGACGTTAATGACTAAATCCATGCCGTTATCGTTGATGGAGTTGCGCCCCAGCATGGTTTTGAAGTAGTCGCGCACAGCCCCGGTATAACCGTAGACTGTATCGACGATTTCTTTATCGGTAGGGTCATCGCCTTCATCACGCGCGATGGGTTCGACTCGTTGCACCCACTGATTCTGACAGTCGTAGATTTTGCGGCTGGCGTTTTCTGGGGCGCTGATTTCAGTAAAAGGGTTGAACGCCATCGCGGTGAGGCGGCGGCGGGCACGAATTTGCTGACTCTCTTGAATACTGACGCGGGCTTCTTCTACACCCTTCTTTGCCAGATTTTCAGAAATATTGGGGGGAATAAATTGGCACTGACAGCCTGTGCCGCAGTAGTGTCGTCGTCTCATAAACCAACCTCAGTAAGGGGGGAACGAGGGAAGCGAATTGCTTCAACACGCAGCAATAGTGCGGGTCTCCAATAGCTTCAACGAATTGGCGAGATGTTCCGGGGAACCGTCACATCTCGTCTGAATGCCGGAATCTATGAGCAGCGTATCCCAAGTCGCTGATGCCAAATATTAAGTTCATCGACAAGGCAACTCCAGCCGCTAAAAGGGCGTTTTGGCCTGTAGATGCAGGCGCGTATTGCAGTGAGGATGGAGAATCCACAGCTCGCGGCTATGCAAGTGCAATCGCTGCTCAGGGGGGGATGTGCCATACAGGCGATCGCCCACAATGGGTGACCCTAGTCCTTGTGGATGGGCCCCATGAACCCGCAACTGATGGGTGCGTCCGGTGACGGGCTGCAATTCTAAACGGGTCTGGGTCTCTGTGGCAGATAGCACCCGAACATAGGTGCGGCTGGGTTTGCCACGCTGCCAATCCATCGTTTGATAGGGGCGCTGCGTGGGGTCGCCCCAACACCCACTGGCTGTGAATCCTTTACAAGGTCTTATTTGCACTCAGCAATAGCCCACTGATATAACGGCTCACATGCTCAAAGCCCGCCTCTCGGCAGAACACAAACCGATAGGCGGCCATGCCACAGGCAATCGCCGTCGATATCCCCATTGCGGCCACATTATCTGTCCTCATCCGGATAAAGCCCCTAATCTTGGATCTAATTTTTAGTTAGGACATACTAACCTTCTAAATCGTGTGTGTCATCTCGTTCAGCGCTGAACGGGGCGGGCAGGTTGTCTGGAGCAGTCAGTGGTAGGGTTTCAGGGCGTTGATGGAGTGCCCAGCGGCCTTGGCGAACCATGCCCCGCAGCATAGCCATCTCCGACTCGGTGGGATAGGCGCGGTTGACAAGTTGCCGCAGCTTTTCCATGCGGCTATGGGCCGTATGAGGCTGCAGATAGCCCGTGTGCAGCAGCAGATCTTGCAAATCGGCAAAGTATTGCTCAAGCTGCTGGCGCGGGGCGAGTGGCTCGCTCAGTGAGGCAGCAGGCGAGGCAGCAGGCAGGGAGGGCGGTTCTGCCTCTAGCGTTGCAGAAGGACTACGGGGACGCTCCTCATCGCTTGCCGCCAGACTTAACTCATAGCAGCAAATGGCAACGGCCTGCGCCAAATTGAGCGAGGCATAGTCGTCACTACTGGGGATGTGCAGCCAGCGCTGTGCCAGGTTGAGTTCGTCGTTGCTCAAGCCAGAATCTTCTCGCCCAAAGACAATGGCGGCAGAGCCACCGATAGGGGGCACCAGCCAAGGTAGCACCCGTCGAGGAGGCTCTAGGGGGGTAGAAAGGGCAGTGCGATCGCGCCCAGTCGTAGCCACCACACGCCGACAAGCCTGCAATGCCTCTGCCAGCGACGGCACTACCTGCGCCGCCTGCAAGAGATCTATCCCCCGCACAGCCATCAGTCGCGCTGCGCCGCCAACCGGGTTGCACTTCGGGTTTACCAGCACCAACTGCCGCAGCCCAAGGTTCTTCATCACCCGCGCGACTGACCCTACATTCAGTGGCCCCGCAGGCTCCACCAACACCACCCGAATGTGACTTAGCCGATCCATCGTGCCCTTAGCCCAAGACATAATGCGTTCTCGAAGGTTCCTAATCTAACTCACTCTCGTCTAGCAAATCTTGCAGCGCTTGCTTTTGACTGCGGCGAGAGGTGCGGCGGTATTTTTGAGGACTGAGCTTAGGTTCATCGGCCTGCTGTCCATCACTGCCGCTTTTTCGTTTGGTCGTGGTTTCGGCATCGGGGCTGCGGTCTAGGAGGGTTTGGTGAGCGATCGCCTCGTCTAGAAACAGCAGGTAATCCCCATAGCGCTCCCACTCGCCCCGCACGGCACAGTCAGGCTCTTCATGATGCAGGCAGTCATTAAATTGGCAAGAGCCATGCTGCATCCGCTGACGGGCCTCTGGGAAGTAGTGCGCCAAGTCAGCAGGGGCGCAGGCGAGATCAGGTTGGTTGAAGCCGGGACTGTCTGCTAAAAAACCGCCGCTGGGCAGCTCAAATAGCTCCACATGGCGCGTGGTGTGACGCCCGTGGCGTAGCTTGCCCGATACATCCCCCACCCGCAGATCGAGGGCGGGCAGCAGTCCATTGAGCAGGCTCGATTTGCCCACGCCCGACGGCCCCGATACAAGCGTCATCCGGTTGTGTAGCGCTTTATATACTGCATCCATCCCATTCTCTTGCTGAACGCTGATCAGCACGGGCTCATAGCCCCAAGCATGTAGGCGATCGCACCAATAGGTCTGGTCTTCAGCAGATAGCAAATCTCGCTTGTTAAGGCACAGGGTCACATCCAGGCCGGTGGATTCAGCCTTGACCAAAAAGCGGCTAAGTTGCAAGGGCTCGAGTGGCGGGTCTGCTAGAGCAAACACCAGCAACAGATGGTTGATATTGGCGATCGCCGGACGATCCATCTCGCTCTGACGAGGAAACACATGGGCGATCGCACCCCGATTCCCAGCCCAATCGGGTTCCTCAACCACAACGCGATCGCCCACCATCACCGTTTGCCCAATTTTTTTTAGGCGCGATCGCCGGGTACACAGCAACAACGGCGCGGCCTCAGCCCCAGCCACCTGCTCAGCACTATCGAGCTGCACCTGGTAAAAGTTGGCTTGCACCGCCAGCACCATACCCGTCAGCAGGTTAGAGTGCAACTCTGGCGTCGTCTGGTTGGTTTCAAGCCCCATTCATCCGCCTCATCCTTTAGCCTGTCAGCGTGGCTATAGTTTTATCGTGCATGCAGCGCCGATTAACGAATTGATGGTTGTGAACCCTACGATGCATGAAGGCTCCCCAACAGCAATTGGTTTGACTAACTCAACGGTTGCAACAGCCCTAATTTTCCCAATCCTAACGTGAGTTTGATGGCGTTGTTTGAGCCCCGCAGCGCGAGTTCATCCTAGTTGAGTCTCATAAAAACAGGCTTTGGCAGCATCTGCCAAAGCCTGTTCTTGTCCAATCGTTGGAGTATCTACATTTAGGTTCGGGTTGAAGCAGGTATGGAGCAAGGCTCCGACTTCCCGCAGTCTAAGCCGCTTCATTGGCTGATTGCCGCACCCAAAGGGCAAAGTAGCCGTTTTGATCCTCTAACGCCTCAATTCCATAGCCAGCCATCTGCAAACTGTCGGGAACCTGCTCAATCGGTTCACCCGGATCAAGCCACACTTCTAAGAGTTGTCCCGAGGCCATTGTCTCTAGCTTGAGCTTAGTGCGCACAAAATTAATGGGACAGGGAGTACCCCGCAAATCAAGTTGGGCATCAGGAACTCCCAACGACGACGTGGTGCTCATGACTGGAACAGCCCCCCCAAAAAACCGATGCCGCCTTTTCCTGTGCGATCGCCCCGAATCTTGGCCAATTTCTCCAGCAATTCCCGTTCTTCGGTGGAAACCCGATTGGGAATTTCCACCACAATCGTGATCAAATGATCACCCCGGCTAGTGGGGTTGCCTAGTCGAGGTACACCATAATTCTCTAACGTCAGCACCGTTCCGGGCTGGGTTCCAGCAGGGATCGTCGTCTCCACAGGGCCATCGACTGTATTCACCTCAAGCTTGCAGCCCAAAATTGCTTGCAAATAGCTTATCCGCAATTGCGACAAAATATTGATGCCATCCCGCTGAAATTCGGGATCATCATTCACGAACAAATACACATACAAGTCGCCCGCTGGGCCATTCCGTAGCCCCGTGTCACCCTCAGCCGATACACGCAGCCGAGTGCCGTTGTCTACTCCAGCAGGAATCGTAATTTTTAGCTTTTTAGCTTCTTGCTTCAGCCCTTTTCCACCACAGGCATCACATTTATCTTCAATCACCTGCCCACTCCCGCCACAGGTGGGGCAAGCAGAGACCTGAGTAAAACTCCCAAACGGAGTGCGAGTTGCGCGCCGCACTTGTCCTGACCCCGCACAAGTTTGGCAGGTTTTTGGACGTGTCCCTGGCTTTGCGCCAGTGCCGGTACACACCGCACAAGTTTCTAAATGGCTGATGCGAATTTCTTTCTCACCACCAAATACGGCATCCCGAAAATCTAACTTTAGATCGAGCCGCAGGTCATCCCCCCGAACCGGCCCCGTGCGGCGACGAGAGGATTGTGCAGTACCAGAAAACCCGCTAAAGAAGCTTTCAAAAATATCCGCAAAGCCACCAAAATCCCCAAAATCTTGGTAACCAGCCCCCATACCAGCCCCAACGCCTGCTTCACCAAACCGGTCATAGCGGGCTCGCAGTTCTGGATCCGACAGAACTTCGTAGGCCTGATTAATTTCTTTCAGGCGTTCTTCGGCTCCCTCTTCCTTGTTGACATCAGGGTGATATTTGCGCGCTAGCCGTCGATAGGAGCGCTTGATTTCTTCTTTATCGACGTCACGCGAGACGCCAAGCAGTTCGTAATAATCACGGGGCATAGAGCGCTGCTCTCGGGAGTAGTGACTTAAACTAGATTCAACTAATCTACCGCTTCATAGTCAGCAGTGACAGTCTCATCATTTTCAAGATTGTAATCGTCTTCAAAGTCACTGTGGGGAGAGAAATCCGAATCTAGGTGCCCATTTTCCCAAATTGCGGTTTCTTCTTCGTTACGATACTCAAGCAAATCGTCTCCAAACTCAGCCTCATCGCTCTGATTTGCCTGCTGGTAGACGGCAGCGCCAATCGCAAAGAGAGCCTGCTGCAACCCATCAATTTTTTCCTTCATTGCCTCTACGCTAATGGCGCGGTCGGCAATGCTGGCCCGCAGGTCGGCAACATGCTCTGCCGCTTGCATTTTCTGGTTTTCAGGAATCAGATCCCCATTGTCTCGCAGGGTGCTTTCGTAGTTGGCAAACAACACATCGGCCTGGTTGCGGAGTTCTACCAACTGCTTTCGCCGATCATCATCCTCAGCGTAGAACTCTGCCTCTTGCCGCATCCGTTCTACTTCAGCGTCGCTTAAGCCGCCTGTGTTGGTAATCCGTACACTCTGCTCGCGCCCGGTACCTTTGTCGCGGGCCGCCACCTGCATAATCCCGTTAGCATCGATCTCAAACGAGACTTCAATTTGGGGGACGCCACGCGGAGCTGGCGGAATCCCCGTCAGCTGGAACTTACCCAAGCTTTTATTGTCTTTGGCCATCGCTCGTTCGCCTTGCAGAACGTGAATTTCTACAGAGGTTTGCCCATCAGTTGCAGTGGAAAAGACCTGAGTTTTGCTGGTGGGAATCGTGGTGTTTCGCTCGATGATCTTAGTAAACACTTCACCTAAGGTTTCAATGCCCAACGAGAGCGGTGTCACATCCAATAGCAGCAAGTCTTTGACCTCGCCGCCCAACACGCCAGCTTGAATTGCAGCACCCAGCGCCACCGCTTCATCAGGGTTGACGGAGCGGTCGGGCATCTTGCCATCGAAGAACGCTTTGATCGCTTCTTGCACGGCAGGAATACGCGTGGAGCCGCCCACCAAAATAATGCGATCGATGTCAGCCGCGGTCAGATCGCAGTCCTTGAGCGACTGAGCCACGGGTTCCATGGTGCTTTCGACCAAGGGAGTGACCAATTCTTCGAACTTAGCGCGGGTTAGCTCCATCTCTAGGTGCTTGGGGCCTGTTTCATCTGCCGTGATGAACGGCAGATTGATGGAGGTGGTGAGCATATTGGATAGCTCAATTTTGGCTTTTTCTGCGGCTTCTCGCAGCCGCTGCAGCGCCATTTTATCGCTGGCTAGGTCAATGCCTTCGGCCTCTAAAAAGGCTGAAATCAACCATTGGACTAGAGCGTTGTCAAAGTCGTCGCCCCCTAAGTGGTTATTGCCAGAGGTTGCTTTTACTTCGAATACGCCGTCACCCAGCTGCAATACAGAGACATCAAAGGTGCCGCCACCTAAGTCGAACACCAGCACAATTTGCTCTTGGTCTTGCTTATCAAGGCCGTAGGAGAGCGCAGCCGCAGTCGGTTCATTAATAATCCGCAGCACTTCTAAGCCAGCGATGGTGCCTGCATCTTTGGTGGCTTGCCGTTGGGCATCGGTAAAGTAAGCAGGAACGGTGATCACAGCCTGGGTAACGTTTTCGCCCAAGTAGCTTTCTGCATCTTGTTTTAGCTTTTGCAGCACCATTGCCGAAATTTCTTGGGGCGTATAAGAACGCCCCCGCACCTGGACATCAACGGTGTCATCTTTGCCGCGAGTGCAGTTGTAGGGAACGCGCGATCGCTCGTCTACAGTGTCATCCCACCGCCGTCCAATGAAACGCTTAATGCTGAAAATTGTGTTTTCAGCATTGGTCACGGCCTGACGCTTGGCCAACTGACCGACAAGGCGCTCTGCCGCCTTGCCGAAGCCAACAATGCTAGGCGTCGTGCGACCTCCTTCAGCATTGGAGATGACAACAGGTTGGCCACCTTCTAAGACGGCGACGCAGCTGTTGGTTGTTCCTAGGTCAATGCCAATGACTTTTCCCATGTTCAGCGGCTCAATAGTAAGGTCGAGTAAATGAGGATGATTCTCCCAAGTTGGAGCCATCTTTAGGGAGTATTCCGCAATTGCTCAGGAATCCCATCAAATTGCATAAAGTTTCTTCGCGCAATCCGTCAAAGCACCCGAGTTGCTGAGGATTGCCGCTCAAATTATGCTTCAGGCTGGGCAGAGCTTTGATCGTCTACGGTATCTAGAGACTCCTCAGGGGCGGATGCGACCTTAACCATCGCGTGACGTAGAACCCGCTCCCCTAGCATATAACCCCGCACCAGTTCCTCAATTACAGTGCCCTCGGGGAATTCTGCGGACGCCTCACGCATCACGGCTTCGTGCATGATGGGGTCGAACTCTTTGCCCTCAGAACGCATTTGAGCCACGCCAATACGCTTAAGACGATCGACCAAATCTTTGTATACACCCTGGTAACTCTTATGGATGGCGATCGCCTCTTCACTTTGGGGCTTAAGCTGCGATCGCGCCCGTTCAAAATTATCGACGACGGGCAAAATCTCTACAACCGTAGAGCACTTGATCTGAAGTTCTAGATCTTCTTTTTCCTTCTGAGTCCGCTTGCGGAAGTTGTCAAAATCTGCGGCTATTCGCATGAACTGGCTATTGCGATCTTCCAGTTGCGCCTTTAAGTCCGTCAACTGCTGAGTCAATTCCTCAACCGCGCCTGCGTTCGCAGAGGCATCGGCCGGGGCTGCATCAGAGGGGCGATCGCCCACCCCTTGAGCGTCTACCTCAGAATTTACTCCAGCAGCGACATCCGTCGGTGCCGCATCAACAACCTCTGGGCTGGTTGTTGGCTCGGGTGCATTAGATGCTTGATCCTGAATACCGTCCACCTGTTTGTCCTCGTTGACCATTGTTAACTCAGTCCATTTACTTGCTTACACGCCCACCAGCAAACCCTGGCGACACAACCATCTCACTGTTTTTAGATCCCAATCCATCGCCCAAAAGGCCAAGATTTAGAGTCCCTAGGTCGTACTTTATCTTGCACGCAGCCGCAAACTTACAGCACTTTGCAGTGAATACTTCTGTCAGGCTACCCTGTGTCAGCACCGATTAACCATGCTTCACTCTTGATACAAGCTCAAAAATTGTTTACTTCAAAACGATTTGAGATTAGCTTGAGATCTTAAACGGGATACCGCGCAATCTGCACAATTCGCCACAGAGTGATTTTCATGCCTGATTCTCCAGAACATTCCAAGATATATTTTATCGAGTCTTGATTTTTGAGCCTCAGGCCCGTACCAAATTCAGACAAGAATCCTGCTATTCAGATATTGAATCCAGCACTAGAGCTGATAATAGTCAGCATGACTCAAATCAGGCTCACTTAGAATAGTTCAGAGCCTCAGGCGCAGAAGCCAATGAGAAAGGGGCTTTGGCAGATTTCAGATTCCAGTCCCGTGAGCTTTATAGCCGCCTTTACCCATTAGCCGCGCTTAACTTAACCTACAAATATCAAGTAAATATCAAGATTGTGTTTATCTAAATCTTCATTTCCGGGAATACTCAGCACAGCTACAAGAGAACTTCTTTATCCGCTATGGCCAACCCCTCCTCTCAGCGCCGCGCCTTAGTTGTCCAGCACAACTTCTCACCGTTCAGCAACAAACTGGTGCAGTCCGGGTTTGTAAACTCGGAGCAAATGCAGCAGGCTCTCATAGAAAGCCGCAAAACAGGGCGACCGCTGACCGATATTTTAGAGCTGATGACGGGGCAGCAACTGCCACCTGATCTCCTGCGGCAGTACAAAAAGCAGCAGCTCTTTGAACTGAAGATCCTCTATGGGGTTGAGTCGCTCGATCCAGAGATCAATCAGATCTCCACAACGTTTGTAGGGCAGCTGATTGACGTTCTGATCCCCGTTGATTTGTGTCGGCGCTATAAGCTGGTGCCCTTAAGTCGCCATGATGACGCCACTCCGCCTTCCGTGCTAATTGCAATGGTCGATCCCGACGATTTAGCCGCGCAGGATGATCTCAATCGCATCTTACGGCCTCAGGGGTTGGGGCTACAGCGCATGGTGATTACCAACGAAGATTACCAGCGTATCATTTCTCAATATTTAGATGAGCAAGTCGAGCGCCAGCGCCAAATTGAGCAAGAAGCTAAAGTTGATGTGCAGCAAGACTTGGAGGGATTAGAGTACCTCAATCTAGAAGATGCACCGGAAGATATTGAAGCGAATCTGGATACGGCTCTCGAAGATGCCGCCGCTGCACCTGTTATTGCGCTAGTCAACAAAATCCTGGTGAAAGCACTTCAAGATGGGGTCTCTGACATTCACGTAGAGCCGCAGGAAGAATCGCTCCGTATTCGATTTCGT
>JBGTOF010000201.1:0-21720 GCA_041742695.1 Elainellales cyanobacterium
TGCCGCCTGCGATGCAGGCGGCACGGTTTTAAACTATTTCAGCCCTGCGTCGTGGGGCTGAAACACGTTTAAAGAGCTGATGGGTGTGCAGCTGTGAGATAGCAACACATCGCAATTTTTTATTAAACCAATTCATGGAACGCGAGTTTGGGTTGAGCAACAAGATTTCACCCTATGGCTCGTGCAGAATACGCTGTGTCAAGGCAATGATTTGCTCAAATTGAAAGTTTTTGATCCACCTGCTCAGACTTTCTGCAAGTGAGGAATGGGAGTTGGGAATTTGCTCAATGAGCTGTAGCAGTCGCCCTTCAAAGCCTTCTATTGCTGCTTGATGAAGTTGCCGAATCCATAACGGGGGCATTAGGGATAGAGCTGATATTAGATTATCTTCATCCCACAATGGGCCAGGAGCCTGCCGATGGGCAACTTGGTGAAGATATCGAGCGCCTAGATGCTCAGTTATCTTTGCTAGCAGCAGGCTGTCTCGAATCGGCTTGTGAATAAAGTCATCAAAGCCTGCTTCAAGAGCCGCACGTCGAGTTTCTTCGAATGCGTCAGCGGTTAAGGCAATAATTTTGACAGGGGTTGAAGAATAGAAGGGAGGAGAGTCTGGGGTTTGCTCTTTGGCGCGAATGTAGCGAACCGCATCAAAGCCATTCATCTCGGGCATCCGCAGATCCATCAAGATGAGGTGGGGATGCCAGGACTCCCATTGGGCGATCGCCTCCTGACCATTGTGGGCTTCGTGGAGTTCAAACCCAATAGAAGCCAATAACCCGATCAAAAGCTGACGGTTTTGCCACTGGTCTTCCACAATCAAAATTCGGTAGGGGGGCTGTCCCGGTGCTAGCGTAATCACCCGACTCGTCTCGACGGGTGTCAAGGCCGGGGTAGTATCTGCAAGCCCAACTGTAATATCAAATGCAAACGTACTGCCTTGCCCTAGTACGCTTTGAACTGTGATGTCTCCCCCCATTAAATTGACAAAGTGGCGGCTGATTGTGAGGCCCAGCCCCGTGCCTTCGCTAGTTTGGGGACTGTTTTTAGCTTGAACAAAGGCACTAAATAAATCTTGAATTTCTGCGGCGGCAATTCCACAGCCGGTATCTGTGACTTCAAAATGCAAAGTCTGGGTTTGAGTTTGAGGAGAGATGGGCGGCAGATTTGCAGTGTGAGCGATCGCCTCATGGTTCTCAGGTTGCTTTCCTAATGTTGCGTAGAGAGTGACCCCTCCGCGATGGGTAAATTTGATAGCGTTGCTTAGCAAGTTGAGTAAGACTTGCCGTAGTTTGCCGCCGTCGGTGGTGATGTGCTGCGGCAAATTGGGGGCACGCCTAAAATCGAGTGCTAGTTTTTTCTCGGTTGCCTTCAGCCGCAACATTTGATCTAAGCCTGTGAGCAGCTGATACAAATCCACCGTGTCTTCATTCAGCGTGACTCGTCCGGCCTCAATCTTAGAGACTTCTAGCACATCGTTAATCAGGCTAAGGAGATGTTCGCCGCTGTCGTTGATGATTTCAATGTGCTCTTGTTGAGTTTGATCTAAGGATGGATCAGTCGCCAGCAGTTGACTGAATCCCAAAATGGCATTGAGCGGGGTGCGCAACTCGTGGCTCATGTTGGCCAGAAACCTGCTTTTGGCGTAGTTGGCGGCTTCGGCGGCTTCTTTTGCCTGCTGCAGTTCTAACGTGGCGCGCTTGCGTTCCGTAACGTCTTCTTGGACGGTTACATAGACGGTGCCGTATTCGGGATGCTCAAACCGAACGCTCGTTGCTCGACACCAAAAGGGGGTGCCGTCTTTTTTAATATTGTGGACTTCATAGGAATATTCGCCATAGATGTTGAGGCAATTGGCGATGGTTTGGTATGTTTCTTTTGCATTCAGCGTATTGTCTTCGTAGTTAAAGGTAGAAGCATGTTTTCCGGTTAAGTCGCCGCTTTCGTAGCCAAACAGTTGCTCAAACTTAGGATTGGCATACACAATGATGCCGTCTGCAGCACGAATCAAGCAAACCCCTTCAGCCATGTTGCGAATGATGAGGCTATGAAGCTCTAACGCTTGCTCAGTTTTAACGCGTTCGGTAATGTCCCAAAAGATGCCCTGCACTTCGACAATTTGACCCTCAACATCATATACAGGTGCTTTAACCGCTTGGATGTAGCGGCGCTCATCTGTGCCCGGAACTACCGCCGTGTCAACGCGATCTACGATTTCGCCCGTTTGAAAGATGTGTTGGTCATCGGCTTGGTATTGGTCTGCTAGGTTTTTGGGATTAACGTCACGCGTGGTTTTGGTTAAACATTCATCAAGGCTTAATCCAAGCATGTTTAAGAAGGCCTGATTAGCAAAGGTGATGCGATCGCTCCGATCTTTGCGAAATAGGCATAACGGCAACACGTCTGCTAAAGACTTATAAAGCGACTGGCTTTCGGTGAGTTTTTCTTCTGCATGCTTGCGCTCTGTAATATCAACCGCAAGAAGAGTGGCAACCCAGCAGTCTTCGGCCTTGTCTTGACGCGCGGTTGACGTCGCCAAGTGCCAACGAAGGGTGTTGTCTTTGTGGTAAAACCGATACTCATAGGTGCAGGTGCGTTCATGATAGATCTCCTCATAGAGGGGAAAAATAATCTGCTCCAAATCGTCTGGATGCACTCGCGACATCCAGAGGTGTTTGTCGGCGGTGAGTTCTTCGGGGGTATAGCCATAGAGGAGCAGACTGCCGCTGGAATAATAGTCGTAGATCCAGTCTCGGTTGGGGAATATGCGAAAGCTGCAAACCGCGGCGATCGCATTGTTCAACACATCCTTTAATGCAGATTCTGAAGTTTGCAGGCGCTTATAGAGTTCAGCCTGT
This sequence comes from Elainellales cyanobacterium, assembly GCA_041742695.1. Classification (GTDB taxonomy): domain Bacteria; phylum Cyanobacteriota; class Cyanobacteriia; order Elainellales; family Elainellaceae; genus Kaiparowitsia. The sequence goes on from JBGTOF010000201.1 coordinate 2,856, forward strand.
TGGATGGCGATCGCCAGCTGATCGGTGACGGTTTGCATCAGGGCAAGCTGCTCATCCGTCCACAGAGTCGGCTGATCGTTAATGACCCCCACACAGCCCCAGAGGGTGCCGTTGACCACAATAGGCACAAAAAGCCATGCCCCCGCACGCGTATGGGCTACATCCTGACTAATGTCATCGTCGAAGGTTGATGCATCATGAACTCGCACTGGCTTAAAGCGTTTGATCTGGGCAGCAAACTGGTTACGGGACTCGTCAGCGACGATCATGTCTACCACATTTGGCTGGCTGGGGTCTTGCCGGTGAGACGCGCGAATTAACCAGCAGGGGCGATCGGCCAGATATTGCACGACATCAGCCTGGTCAGTGTGTAGCAGCTTAGACACTTCAGCCGTCGCGGTTGCAAACACCGTGTCTAAGTCTAGAGACTGGCGAATGGCTTGAATCACCTGGTTTAGCGATTGTTCTCGTTGCGCATGCTGCTGAAGCGCTTGCTCTGCTGCTTTGCGATCGCTAATATCAACCACCCTTATCAGTTTGAACTGCTGCTCTCCAAAGTCGATTTGTTTAGCAGACAGATCGCCCCAAAATTCTCGTCCGGTGCGAGTCATGTACTTAATCTCGCTGCTCCAATAGCCAGTTTGGCTCAGCTCCTGTCGAATGTCTGCCAATTCTTCGGAGGTAAACGGTCGTTTTTGCAGCGTATGCCCTTCAATATTGAGCATCTCCTCTTTACTGGCTGCCTCAAATATCTCCAAGGTTCGTTGATTACAGTCCACAATTAACTGTGTAGACCCATCCACCAAAAAGAGCGCATCGTTTGATTCGTTAAATAACAGTTCTCTAAAGTCTCGCTGTTGTTTGATTTCTTGCTCGAACTGTTTGCGCTCTGTCACATCATCCGCAATGCCCACCCAACGGGTTACGTCTCCTTGATCATCTATGACAGAGAAGATGTTGGCGTTGATCCACCGAATCTCTCCATTGGGTCTGCGAATGCGGTACTCACGCTGCACTGAGGTTTCCTGAGTTTGCTGGTGCAGGGAGGCCAGAAGGCTAGGGCGATCGCCAGGGTGCACGGCGTCTATCCAAGAAGTTGGATGTTGATAGAGGCTATCGCAGGTGCGCCCCCAAATGGTTTCATAGGCTGGGCTGACGTAGAGATAGCGGCCCGATGCAACGTCGCGGACAAAAAAGAACTGGTCTACATTGCTGACAATCTGGCGAAATCGTTCTTCGCTTTGGCGCAGAGCCGCTTTGGTTTGTTGCTGTTTTAGTTCGATGTATTTGCGATCGCTGATGTCGGTCTCCACCGAAACCACCACCCAACACTCGCTTGATTCATCATGCTGAATAGAGAGTTGGCTTTGAATCCACCGCAGACTGCCATCTTTGTGGTGAAACCGATATTCACAACATATCGATGACTCTGAGGAAATCCGATCAAGCACCGGTTGTATCACAGATTGCTGATCGTCTGATGGAATCCGCGACCACCATAGGCCACTCGTCATCATCTCCTGTGGGGTAAAGCCAAAGATCTGCTCACAGCCTGCGGAGCAATAGTCGTATACCATCGTGCGATCAGCAAACACACGAAACCGACCAATAATGCCAACGACACTATCAAGAACTGCATTAAGCATCATCGTAGAAGATGGTGAAATGAGGTTGGCTTCGCTGCCATTTTCTAGAGGATGGGCGGTGATCAAAAGATGAGCCGCCCCGTCAATGTCGAGCGCTGTTGCAGATAGAATGACCTTCTTTAAGCATCCTGTGGGCGATCGCAATTCCGTCTCATAGTGGTGAATAGAATTAGCAGTGTCTACCCGTTGAACAAGCTGCTGATAATGCTCTATCTCTTTCCAGATATAGGCTTCAGCGACAGTTTGCCCCAGCACATGATCGGGAGCACAATCCAAAATACTGCAAAACGAGGGATTGATTGCTACAACCCTTCCCTCTGGATAGGAGAGCAGCAGAGTAGCAACTGGATTAGCATGAAACACCGCTGCAAGCGTTTTAGTTGAACTAGATTGAGACTCGCTCTGCTTCAGCCTAAACCGACGTCTAAATCGTTGCATACTCATAGATGGTTTGATCAACTTTAGAATCGCTGACTGAAAGCAATTAGGGTGAACTCTCTTAGATAAAAGATAAAAAAATAGCCTGCGTCCCCGTTTTGCTTACTGCAATTTTCCCAAGCTAACGGTTGCAGACTATTGCTTTACGGGGGGCTTCCAAATACTTGGATGCACCAGAACCGTGATGAATCATTGACTAAAGGATTTGAAAGTTCAAGAGAACGATGAGCGAAGAAAGATAAGTTTTAGTATTTCTATGATAATAAAAACAATCTTGAAATTTAGATTAGAGCTGATGGATTATGAAAGTTCTCATGGGGGTGTTCAGGCTGTATGTTTTTTGGCAGACACAGCCCGCCCCCAAAAAACACTGTTGAACTTAGCCGTTTGGGTTTCCCTCGTGTGAATAGCTGCTGTGGGTGGAAGGCAGTCCAAGGTGCGATCGCCAGTCTGCCAAGGGCCGCTCCCAGTTCTCTTCCCACTTTTGGGCCAGCAGCGGCTGAGTTTGGTTGCCCAGGCGATAGCCGAGTGAAATTTGCTCTAGCAGGTTATCCATAGCCTCAGGCTTTTTGAGCAATGTTTCGAGCACGCCGCCTGCTACCAGCATCGCTGCCAATGGACGGCGAACCTGTGCCAGCTCAAACGCTTTTAGACCCAGTTCTCCCTTCTCATCTACCCCAAAATTCGTCACAATATGCCAGATGTCATGGGTCTGACGCATGCGCATCAAGAAATACGAAATATCATCTGTTACAGCAGCCTTGCGATAAAAGTTGGGGTCAAATCCCGCGTTGGTAATGTACTGCGCATAGGCATAGCCCAATGCGTCTGGCGACATTTGAAGCAGTGCAGCAATATCGGGCGACGGCGCGAGGTATCGCTCCTCAAATAGCTGAGCTATGCCGGGCTTCGTCTTGGCATAATCCACGGCCAATCGTGTGGCTGGAATATTGCGTAACCCATCTTCAATATCGTAAACAGAGTCCGTTTTTTCGGGATCGCGGATGAGAGTCACAACGCCCTTCAGCGTTGAGAGGACGTCCCGCTGTCGTTTGAGTAAAGCTTGAAATCTCATTCTTACTCCAATGCAGTGCTGCAAAGCCGCAACCTGAGCTTACGTTCCTAAATTTAGCAGTTTGGTTTAAGCTGTCTTCCTTCATGATTCCCCGGCCTAGAGCTAATTATTCGTACGAGCAGGGGATAGGTCTCTGTGCCCTAGTGCTCATGCGATAGTAAGGGCCACAAACCTGTTCTACACAAACCCTAGACAAACCGCAAGAGCCAGCCTGCATACCGCGCAGACTGGCTCTTAGGATGGCACCCCGTATTAGGGGCACTCACATTTCGTTGAGATTCTATAAATCCTTAACTGAAGACACCAGCAGGCCCACGACCTCTTTGGCGCTGCCAAAGAGCATCGCGGTTTTCTCTTTGTAGAACAGCTCATTCTCGATGCCCGAGAATCCGGCATTCATGCCGCGCTTGATCACAATTGTGTGCTGAGCGCGATCCACTTCCAAAATCGGCATGCCGTAGATGGGGCTGCTCTGATTGTGGCGGGCGGCAGGATTCACCACATCATTTGCGCCAATCACCAGTGCGACATCCGTTCGTTCAAACTCTGGGTTGATGTCATCCATGTCGTGCAGTTGAGGGTAGGGCACATTGGCCTCTGCGAGCAGCACATTCATGTGACCGGGCATCCGCCCTGCAACGGGATGGATAGCGTACTTCACATCGACCCCTAGCCGCTCTAGCTGATCGGCTAGTTCCCGCACAGCGTGCTGGGCCTGCGCTACGGCCATGCCATATCCCGGCACGATGACCACCGAACGAGCATAACCCAGCATCATTGCGCCTTCTTCCGCATCGATGGATCGCACGGTTTTATCGATGGCGCTGTCACCCGCTGCGCCCTCAGTCGCACTCTTGCCCGAACCAAAGGCGCTAAATAGCACATTGGTAATGGAGCGGTTCATGGCTTTACACATAATCTGGGTCAGGATCAAGCCCGATGCCCCCACGAGCGCTCCTGAAATAATCAGCATGTTGTTGGCCAGCACAAAGCCCGCCGCACTGGCTGCCAGACCGGAGAAGGAGTTGAGCAGCGAAATCACCACGGGGGTATCGGCACCGCCAATCGGCAGCACAAACAGCAGCCCGAGTAACAGAGAGAGCCCAATCATGCCCATCAGCACGGGGACACTCTCTGGATGGAGAATTAGATAAACGCTACCGACCAAGAACGCTACCACGAGCGTGATGTTGACGGGCTGCTGGAGTGGGAAGGTGATGGGCGTTCCGGTGATCAAACCCCGCAGCTTCACAAAGGCGAGCAGACTGCCGGTAAAGGTAATGCCACCAATCAGTACACTCAAGATGATGGTAATTGCAGCATCAAGCGGTAAGTTGCCACCGCTGTGAGTGACGCGCCAGAATTCGCCGACGGCAATGAGCGACGAGGCCGCGCCGCCAAAGCCGTTGAGCAGGCCCACCATTTCGGGCATGGATGTCATTGCGACACGGGTTGCCATCACCGCGCCGATGGCTGCACCGATGCCGATGCCAGCTGCAATCATGCCGTAGTTCAGCACCTGTTGATCGAGCAGGGTAGCGGCGATCGCCACCAGCATTCCCACCGCGGCCAGCCGATTTCCCTGACGAGCAGATACGGGCGATCCCAGCTTCTTAAGCCCGAGAATGAACAGAGCAGAGGCAACCAGGTAACTCAGTTGAATGCCCGAGGGCAGCCAGAGATTCATATCCTGTAGCATTACGCCTTCACCTCTTTTTTCTTAAACATTTGCAGCATCCGATCCGTCACAAGGAAGCCGCCGACGACATTAATGGTGGCAAGCACCACCGCTATCAGCCCCAAAATGACCGACAGGTTGGTGTTGCCTTGCCCAGACACCAGCAGCGCCCCCACAAGGGAGATGCCAGAAATGGCGTTTGAACCCGACATCAGCGGCGTGTGCAGCGTGGGAGGAATTTTGTTGATCACCTCAAACCCCACAAAGGAGGCCAGAGTAAAGACCACCAACCCGGTGATTAACGTATCTGACATAAAAGCATGGTCCTATAGGTAATGCAGGAATGAATTTGGCTGAATCGATTTCATTGCATCGATCCCGTTGATTTAGATTGATCGGGCCACTAGCCCACCTGAGCCGGAGCCGTCAGTAGTCCGCGCACGCGCTCATTGCGGATGTCGTGCTCATGGGTAAGGCAAGCGCTGCTGGTGATTTCATCCTCAAAGTTGAGGGCGATCGCCCCATCCTTAACCAGGTGTTGCACCAGGGTCAACATGTTCTTTGAGAAGGTTTGACTGGCGTGAAAGGGCACCGACGATGGCAAGTTAATCGGCCCAATCATGGTGACGCCATGACGAACGACCGTACCGCCGGGTTCGGTGCCTTCGCAGTTGCCGCCCTGCTCTGCAGCCAAATCTACAATGACTGACCCAGGCTTCATCTGAGCAACCATATCCGCTGTGACTAAGCGGGGCGCAGTACGACCCGGCACCTGGGCAGTCGTAATCACCACATCAGACTGCTTCACATGCTCGGCAATGGTTTCTTGGGTACGCTGCTTTGCAGCATCTGACACTTCGCGAGCATAGCCACCAGCGGCGACCGTCTCTTCCTCAAGCTGCACTTCAACAAACTTAGCGCCCAAGCTTTGCACTTCGGTTTTTACCGCAGGGCGAATGTCGAACGCTTCTACCACAGCTCCCAACCGTCGGGCCGTGGCGATCGCCTGCAATCCTGCAACGCCAGCCCCGATGATCAAAACTTTTGCCGGGGCAATTGTGCCGGCTGCTGTGGTCAGCATGGGGAAGAACTTAGGCAATGTAGCGGCCGCTACCAGCACGGCTTTGTAGCCTGCAATCGACGCTTGAGACGACAGCGCATCCATGCTCTGAGCCCGGCTGATGCGGGGAATTAGCTCCATGCTGAAGGCCGTCACATTACGCTCAGCCAAGCGCTGCGCCAGCTGAGGATTGCCCAATGGGTCGAGAAAACCCAACAGCACTGCACCGGGTTTAAGCATGTCGACTTCGTGCTGTCCAGTTTCGCGATCGCGCGGTGGACTCACCTTGAGCATGACATCGGCGGTGCTCCAGAGTTCGTTGATGTCTGGTGTGACGGTGGCACCCGCAGCCCGATAGGCGTCATCTACATAAAAGGAGCGATCGCCCGCACCCGCTTCTATCCAAACCTCTAGCCCCTGTTTGACCAAGCGACTAGCACCATCCGGCGTCAGCGCGACCCGCCGCTCATTGGCATCTACTTCTTTCGCAACCGCTATTCTCATGAATTCTCCTTACGTATAGAGTTTGTTTGCGTCGGCGCAGGCTTAAGGTTGCCGCCCCATCCAGACCGTTTGAGCCATAAACCCTTGTGGCGGCCTATGGGCTACGACATACTACAGCAGAACCTGAATGCTGTAGTTGGGGCGATCGCAGTCAATCGATTACCGGGCGATTTGCTGAATTCACCTGAATGCATGGGATAAGGGGGCATCCTGCGTTCAATGATGTAGCCTCTGAACTGGCATAACCCTAACCCCAACCAGTCGACATCAACAATGGGCAGACTATGGAGCAGCACGTACTAGATACAAACCTAGTCGTGGATTAGGAATCTGACTAGGCGGGCTTTCGTTTTGCTTACAGCATCCAACTTTACAGCACCAAACTTTACGCTTATTTAAGGAAGATCCCGCTAGGCTGACGTAAATTCCAACAATCATTCATGTTTGTTTAAAGTTGCTGCAATGTTTATTGAAATCGTGCATTGTGTCAGCCTAAAATACCGCATTCTATGCTGTCTCCCTCAGCATTAAGCCATCAAGAAGCTCTATGGATAGGCTAACGCTCTTGACTGGTTTTGTATCCCAATACCTAATTTTAACGAGTTCATAAATGCAGCTGCTTGACCTAGGGCTTTCTCCCTGATGTCATTCGCTAAATGCATCCTCTATACAAGCATTCCACGCTGATTGACCGACAAAACTCCTGAAACCTTGGTTCTTGTGTGGGTCGGGTTAGCGTCAGCGAAACCCAACAAAATCTGGACTAGTGTTGGGTTTCACGCTGTTCAACTCAACCTATCAAAAAGATTGGTCCGTCAACCAGGCATTTCGTGAGGTCTATTCAGATATAGTTCTTAACAATTTGTTCTAGAGATTCTCTTCTGTTCAATAACGAAACTCTAGCACCTGTGTAGAGCGATCGCCCCATCGCCACCATCATCCTGCCTTTTGCTGGACAAGCCACAACGTCTCACGTTTCTCAGCTCAACCTGTTGGCCCCAGTTCATCTTGCAGGTTAGCTACCCAAACCCTTCGTTATTTCAGGTTGTTTTAAGAATAAGCGGTAGGTACCCCGTCGCCCCTTCAACGCCCTATTTTGCCAAAACGGTCTTGCGAGACTCATATTCATGCAAAACCATCCCAGTCTCAGGATGCTATGGGGAGAACGGCAGATCGCTCAGGTGGATCGGCCGAATCCCTGAATCCCTGACACATCTCTACTCCCAACTCTATGCCCTCTCCACTGCTATCCCAAAACCTGCTCTAGCACCTCAATTAACCGATCCACTTCGGCTAGCGTGTTGTAATGCACCATGCTGACCCGCACCACGCCACCCTGCGCAGCCCAGCCGAGATCATCCACCAGACGGCGTGCGTAAAAGTCCCCGTAGCGAATGCCAATATGATGCGGATCAACCTGGAGCGGAATGGTGCTGCTATGAACCCCAGTCACACGAAAAGAAATAGTCGGAACCCGCTGGGTGCGATCGCTCTCTGGATGACCCACAATCTGCACCTGAGGTTTGGTGTGAAGATAGCGAAGAAGGCGATCGCTCAATGCTTCTTCATGACGGCTCATGAGATCAAACGCCTGCTCTAATTGCGATCGCAATCCAGCGGCCTTGTCAGAGCCATAGTGGTAAGCGGCCAACCCTTGAAGGTAGTCACACAGCCCCACCATGCTGTAGCTCAGCTCAAAATTCACATTTCCCGGCTGAAACTTGTAGGGAAGGTTCTCATTGCCAATAAAAAAGTGATTCCACCCCGGCATCGACTCCCAATGGGACCGCTTGCCATATAGCACTGCATAATGTGGCCCATACACCTTGTAAAAGCTGTAAACGTAGAAATCCACATCCATCGCCTGCACATCTACAAGGCGATGGGGCGCATAGGCCACACCATCGACACAAATCATTGCGCCGTGGGCATGGGCGCGGTCGGCAATCTGAGGGATGGGATTAATGGTGCCGAGGAGGTTTGAGATATGGGTGACGGCGACCAGCTTGGTGCGGGACGACAGCAGTCCATCTAGATCCGCCAACTTTAACGTGAGGCTGTGGGGATCAACCCGCCAGATCTTGACGATGATCCCTTGCTCTTCTAGCTCCATCCAGCAACCAATATTGGCTTCATGGTCAGAGTTGGTCACAATCACCTCATCGCCAGGCTGCCAAGTTTGGCTGAGACACCGTGCCAAAATCCTCAATAACAGGCTGGTAGAGCCGCCCATTACGACTTCTGCCGGGTCGGCTGCGTTCATGAGCGTGGCGATCGCTTGCGCCCCCTGCTGCACCCGCGCCGTAGCCTGTTGCGAGACATCATAGGATGCGCCCAATTGCACATTGGAGGTCAGCAAGAATTCTGTCAGCCGATCCACAACCGGCTGGAGGATCTGCGATCCCCCGGCGTTGTCCATAAAGATCCAATCTCCGGCCAGCGCCGGAAACTGCTGCCGCACATAGTCTAGATGGAGCGATGGAGCGGAGACAGTTAAATCTGGCATAGTTGCGGAGATGTAGAGTCGAGAGAATGGGATGGGGCGATGCAATGCATCTCAGTTTAACCCCAGGTTGAGTCGCCCAACCGCAGTAGCCTTTGGGTTCAGCACACAAAACCGTGTGAGCTAGGCAACCTATCGCCTAACTCACACGGTTTCTGTGAACTCTAAACTCTTGCTGTTGGTCTCAGGTAGCTAGTCGAGCCAGCGCACCCGGACAAAATGCATCGGCTGACCCCAGCGATCGCCCTTGGCAGAGACATCGGCGATCGCCAAATTGAACGGGATCGCTGTTGTCACATAGCGCTGAGCGAGAGAACCCACATCTGGCGCCAGGCTCGCTGCCGTTGCGGCCGCCATCCCAAAGCCCAGCAGTTGACCGAGGGGATCTTTGGGCAACATGACTGTCAGCCCAGCAGCCAGACCCACCGTCATTAGCATTCCCACTGATAGATTCGTGCCACAGCGGGGATGCACTGCCAAATTCCACTCGCCGCTCGTCAACCGCTGAAGCGCCACAGCAACAGCCTGCCGCAGGTGATCAGTATCCACTGCACCGTAGAGATAAAACCCTTCATCGGTAGACATGCCGCCCCAATCATCGCGGGAGGCACTACCCTGCACCATCTGTTGCATCTCCGCTAGTACCCACACCGTGGCGTGCTCTAGAGCATGTACTTGGCGCACCATCAGCATCTCTTTCAAACCAGGCAAAAAGCCCAGGTTTTGGACGATGTCTGCGTCTTGTGTGGGGATCGGAGCAAAGTCAAAGCCAAAAAACTGTGAGGAGGTTGAAGCAGTCATAGGTCATACCCTCGTTGGCGTATTCATTCACTCTAGCGAAAACCGCTTAAGCGCGCACAGAGCCTCGGTTCACTACTGATCTATCGTTCTTCTTCCATCGCTCCGCGTTATCCCAGCACTATCGTATCCGAGCGCCGCAGCACCGCCATGTCTTCGGCATCTAGCTCTGCCGGCGTGCCACTGCGAATCAGTTCGGCAAAATCTTCGTTCGGCACCATGATGCAGAGGGCATACAGTCGTCCTGGGCCAATGTTTTCGATTTCGTGGGTGCCTTTGGGCGGCACTAACATGCTGTCGCCCGCTTGAATGTTGACGGTTTTGCCGTCGCAGGTGGCCCGACCTTCGCCCTTGAGCACAAAAAACATTTCGACTGCGAACTGATGGCGATTGGGCGGCGTTTTGCCTCCTACATCAAAGATTTCGACGCAGTAGGTCAACGACATATTCGCCACTGTTGAGTCGAAGACGATGGCTAAGCGGTTGCTATCATTGGGGCTGATGCGAAACGCCTGATAGTCCATTGGCGTTTTGAGCACGGGGATCACGCAGCTGTCGGTGTCAGACTTCGAGTCAGAATTCGGCTCGGGTTCGATGTTGCCTGTTAACACTGTCTCGGTGATGAACTCGGTAGTCATGAGAACGGCTCCTGACGGGGTAAGTGAGTTGCGGACGAGTTATTTGATTGTGGACAGTAGTGCGGAAGAATCGGCAACAAACCCAAAGCACTGGTTGACGTTGTACAGTGTCGCCTGCCAGCAAAACTCGGGCGAGGTGGTGGCGGTGCAGTCGCGCAGCAAGATGCAATCGTAACCAAGAAAGTTGGCATCTTGCAGAGTGGCCATTACACATTGGTCAGCATTGACACCGCCAAAGAACAGGGTGGTTTTTCCTAAATTTCGCAAAATGCTATCAAGGGGGGTATCCCAAAAGCCGCTCATGCGGTACTTGTCGATGCAGATATCGCTGGGATGGATCTCTAGCTCATCGACAACGGCAGCGGCCCAGCTATCTTTTTGCAGCACGGGGGCGCTGTTTTTGGGTAGGGGATCGCCCAGCCCGATGCCGTTGCCCGTGGGGTTATAGACATGGCGTGTGGCGGGGTTGATGTTGAGCAGATCGGGACGGTTGCCCCAATTAACCCACAAAATCGGGATTTGGATGCTCCGTAGAGCCGGGAGCAGGACTTGTAGTGGGCCAATGGGCGATCGCGCCGGAGATACATCCACACCAATGTGCGCCAGCCAGCCGTTGGGATGGCAAAAGTCATTCTGCATGTCGATCACGACCAATGCCACCTTCGTCAGATCTAGATGGAGGGTCTTGCTGTCGGTCGGCAGGGTGGCCGGTTGGGGTGGCAGCGCCGGCCGGGTGATGTCGGCGATCGCCCCATTCACATACCAGGCGTTGGGTGGCGTGCCCAGGGTTCGCAGAGATTGGGTCATGATACGGGGTTGAGAAGCAGCTTAAGCATGCATCGAAACAGATGGAGCAGTTAGATTTGGAGAATTTTTAAGTATGCAAGTTATGCAAGGGTTGTGGTGGGGATCAATCTAAAACTCACAACCTAAACCTAAACCTCAAGCATCCTTGAACGAGTGAACTTAACCGATTGCGTCAGCCTCGTCTTGTCTTAGTGCATAACCAACCTTACATTCCGTATCCCAAGACACTACATCCCAAGACCCTACAGAATGCCTGACTATTGTCCCGAGGTGTCCTAGAACAATTGAATGGGTTGGTATAAGCCTGGTTTGCGCCAACCCATTCAATTGCTTCAAGCCTTATAACAACTGGATACCAACTGGTTTAGTCAGCGTCACCACAGTAAGCAATCACATCGATTTCGATGTCGCCATAGTCGGCCAGCGCAATGGTGCCGATGGTGGTGCGTCCAGGCAACCGATCGGGCTTGAAGTAGGAGCGATATACCTGGTTCACGGTGTCAAATTCCCGAAAATCGGTTAGAAAAATTCGGGCCATAACAACTTTGTCTAGGCTGCTGCTACAGTGCTCCAGCACCAGCTTTAGGTTTTCCATGACACGGGTCGTTTGTTCGTCAATGGGGCCGCGCACAACTTTGCCCGTGGCAGGGTCTTCGGCGAGCTGTCCAGAGAGAAACAGAAAGTCGCCAGCCCGCACCGCATGGCTATAGGGCGCGACGTTGGGTAGAGCACTATCGGGAAGGGTGATGTAATTCAGCACAAAGATACTCGAATCAAATTTGCAGTACGACTGCTCAATTTAGCCTGAAAGGGAATCTGCTTGGGTGACTTGCGATATCAAATTACACAACGTTACATCCTCAATCTGAGATCAACACGGGATCTGTGTTCCTGCATGGCTTGAATCTCCACTTTGCTGTCAATATCCTACAATCCAGAAACGTCCGGCGTATTGCGGATCACAGAGCGGCACGCGCAAAGGCATCCAGTGCTGTAGCAGAATTCAAACAGTGCCCGGCTGGGAATGCTCTTTTCAATCAGAGAAATTCCGATCCGGCGTTGAGAATGGGGTGGTTCTGAGCAACGAGCGCTAGAGCCGTTGGGCTAACCCAGTGATCCTACACATTACCCAGACGCTAACTTGAATAGTTTTATCGACGCAGAGGAACAGAGGATGAACGCTGTAGGGACAGAAATTCGGGGTGCATTGCTGCCTCAGGGCGATCGGGACGTGGCGGTCAATGTGCAGATTGCGGGAGGGGCGATCGCCGTTGTAGAGGCCACCAGTGGTCAGGAGGGTAGCGCCGCTTCGGCATCAGGATCAGTGGTTTCGGGAGCCCACAAGCTGCTGCTGCCCGGCTTTGTCAATGCCCATACTCATTCCTCTGAAATGTGGCAACGGGGGCTGATCCCCATGCTGCCGCTCGAGCTATGGCTGGCTGATCTCCACGACACCTCGCCGATGGAACCCGAGATGATCTATCTCAGCGCTTTGGGCACGGCGGTTGAAACGTTGCTGTCGGGCGGCACGACGGTAGTGGATCACTTAGCGATGATCCCCGGTAAGGAGCTGGAGTCTGTAGAAGCGGCGGTGCGCGCCTATCGCGAAGTGGGAATTCGGGCGTTTGTGGGGCCATTGATTCAGGATGCGAACTTGCCGGATTCGGTGCCCTCGGGTGGGATACCCCGAGAAACGCAGCCTTATCCCATGAGCACCGACGCCACGTTGGATTTTATGAAGACGGTGATCGACAAGTTTCATGCGCCAGAGGATGGGATTTATATCATGACGGCACCCACGGGCGCGCAGCTCTGCTCGGATGCCTTGTTGGAAGGCTGTGTCGCGTTGAGCGATCGCCATTCTCTCTGCCGCCACACCCACCTACTCGAAACCAAGGTTCAGCAGATGCATGCCTATGAAAAGTACGGGCATAGTGCGGTGGAGCACCTGCACCAGCTTGGTTTTTTGGGCGATCGCACGTCTTTGGCGCATTGTGTGTGGCTTACTGAAGCCGACACCCAGCTTCTGGCCACAACGGGATCCACCGCAGTTCACAATCCCCTTAGCAATCTGCGGCTGGGCAGCGGCATTGCCCCGATTTTGAAGTATCGTCAGGCGGGCATCAATGTGGCCTTTGGCTGTGATGGGGCCGCCAGCAACGACTCTCAAGATGTGCTAGAAGTGCTAAAAATCGGCAGCATTTTGCACAACACCACTACGTTTGAGTATCGCGATTGGATTAGCCCCCGCGAAGCGGTGCAGATGGCGGCTCAGGGCGGTGCCACTGGACTGGGGATGGGCGATCGCCTGGGTAAGGTGGCCCCCGGCTACAGCGCTGACTTGGTGCTATACGACTTGACGAGCTTATCACTGCTGCCCCGCACCGATACCGTTGGTCTGCTGGTGCTCGGGCGGCCCACTCAGGTGGTGGATGCTGTGTGGGTGGCGGGCAAGCCCGTGGTGGTGGATGGCAAAGTCACGACGGTAGATGTGGAGGGGCTTACCCAGGCGCTACTGGAGCGACAGCAACAGTTCCCCAGCCTGACTACTCGGGCTGAGATGGAACCCCACTATCGCCAGATTATGACGTTGGCGGATTGAGACCTCGGCCAGCAGGCGGGATGAGCTTGGCTAGAATAATGATGGGCGATCCTATGGGATCGCCCATCATTATTCATAATGCTGCGACTCGTCCTAGCCGCGGTTGCTTTGCTCCCGTGCAACGTACAGGTTCCCGTTAGTTCTACCTATGGCGCAACTTCAACTTTGGCTGTATCAGCTCCAGCAGTTTGCGGATGGGGCGGTGGCTACGCAGCTGACGCAGCTGACACCCCTCAGCCTGGGCATTATTTTTGGGGCGGGGCTGCTCACGAGTCTCACGCCCTGCATGTTGTCGATGCTGCCCATCACCATTGGCTACATTGGCGGCTACGAAACCCAGAGCCGGGTGCAGGCGGCGGCGCAGTCCACGTGGTTTGCCTTGGGACTGGCGACCACACTGGCGGCGCTGGGCATTGTGGCGGCGATCGCCGGACAGGTCTATGGCAGCATTGGCATTGGCTTGCCCATTATCGTCGGGGCGATCGCCATTCTCATGGGGTTGAACCTGCTCGAAGCGCTGCCGCTCCAGCTTCCCTCGCTCAACTCCACCGACTGGATCTCTCAGGACTGGCCAAATAGCCTGCGCTCTTATCTGCTGGGGCTCACGTTTGGGTTAGTGGCCTCGCCCTGTAGCACCCCTGTGTTGGCAAGTCTGCTGGCCTGGGTGTCTTCTACCCACAATCCTCTATTGGGTGGAGGGCTGCTGCTGGCCTATACAGCGGGGTATGTGGCCCCACTGATTCTGGCAGGCACGTTCACCGCCTCGATCAAAAAGCTGCTGGCGCTGCGTCAGTGGTCGGGCTGGATTACGCCCGCTAGCGGGGTGCTGCTGGTGGGGTTTGGGGTGTTTACGCTGCTGTCTCGGCTGATGCCTACCGGTGCGTTTTAGGTCTTGATGGATCTTCCGTGATCTAATCCGCAGCACGCACCCAAATACAATAAATCGCCAGAAATAGAGAGCGGCTCAGTCGGGATTTTTTCAATTTTCTGTGTTCGTGACTGCTCATTTACGTTCTTTATTTTTCTTCCTATGCGCTTCTTTATTAAGCAAGTTCTTGCTACCTTTGTCGGCTTGGTTCTGTTTGTGAGCGTGGGCCTGGGGGGCCTGCTGGTTCTGGTTGCCGCGGCCACGCTATCAACCCGCTCTGCACGACCGCAAATTCGCAACCAAACCGTTCTCACCATTGATCTGGCGCAGGGGTTTCAGGATGCAGGCAGGAGCGATCGCTCCGACAGCACACTCCTGCAGTTGGCTACTGGACGCACCGTAATGGAGCCCGTTCCCCTGCGGGAGGCCATTCGCGCTATCGAAGCTGCCGCAGAGGACGATCGCATCACGGGGTTATACCTGTTTGGCAATGTGCGTCCTGTGCCGGGTTCGGGGTTTGCTACCCTGCGGGAGTTGCGGCAGGCCTTGGAAACGTTTCGGGAGAGCGACAAGCCCATCTATGCCTATAGCGATAGCTGGAGCGAACGTGACTATTACCTGACGTCGGTAGCGACGACGGTGATGATGAACCCGACGGGGGTGATGGAATTCAACGGGTTGAGCGCTGAGACGCTGTATTTTGCGGGTGCGCTGGAGCGGCTGGGGGTAGAAGTTCAGCCGATTCGGGCGGGGGACTTTAAGTCTGCAGTGGAGCCGTTTACCCGCACAGATAGCAGCCCCGAAGACCGGCAGCAGCGCCAAACGTTGTTGGATGACCTCTGGCAGTCGTTTTTGACCGATACTGCGGCTAGCCGCGATCTGCAACCCGAGGCATTGCAAACGTTGGTAGACGAGAAAGGGCTATTGCTGCCTGAGGAAGCGCAGACCGCTGGGCTCGTTGACCAGATTCGCTATGCCGATGAGGTGTTGGAGAGCTTGAAGGCGATCGCCGCTCCCCATCGTGATTCTTCTAACAACGGCGTTGAAACGTTTCGGCGCGTCAGCCTGTCGGGTTATATCACCGCAATGCCGCCCGCCCGTCGCCAGGGTGATCGGGTCGCCCTCGTCTATCTAGACGGCGATATTGTGGTCGGGGGGAGCGGCCAGCGCCAAATTGAGGGCGATCGCACTATGTCTCTGCTGCGACAGCTTCGAGAAGACGATGATGTGAAGGCAGTTGTACTGCGAATTAATAGCCCCGGCGGCAGCGCCACCGCTTCTGATGCGATCGCCCGCGAAGTAGCGCTCACCCAGGCCGAGAAACCGGTGATTGCGTCGATGGGGAGCGTTGCTGCGTCAGGGGGCTACCAAATTGCCACGCATGCCCAGACCATCTATGCCTCGCCCAACACTATAACGGGCTCCATTGGCGTGTTTGGGCTAATTCCCAACTTTCAGCAACTCGCCAACAACAACGGCATTACGTGGGACGTGGTGAAAACTGGACGCCTCGCCGACATAATGACGGTAGCGCGCCCCCAAACCGCCGAAGAGCTAGCCATTCAGCAAAATATCGTGAACCGCCTCTACACTAGCTTTTTAGACATGGTCGCAGAAACGCGAAAACTGCCGCCCCAGCAAGTTGCCGAAATTGCCCAAGGTCGGGTGTGGTCTGGCGTCAGTGCACAGCAGGTGGGTCTCGTTGACGAGCTAGGAGGTCTCGATGACGCCCTAGCAGCGGCAGCGGCAGCGGCCAGCCTGGGCGACACGTGGCAGGTGGAGGAATATCCTGAGCGATCGCCCCTGCAACAGCTGTGGTGGCTCGATTTGCTGAGCCGAGCCTCGCAGATGCCAACGCCAGATACGAGAATTACCCAATCAATTCAACAGTTAGAAGAGGAATTTGCGCTGCTGCAAGCCCTGGATGATCCCCTAGGAGCCTATAGCCGTCTGCCCTTTCAATGGTGGATTGAGTAAGCGGTGGATTGAGTAAACCAAATTCAAGAGTTAATTCAAAACACTCCCTATAGGGAACTTGACGCACCACAGGCAGCATTCTGCTAAATTACAGCTGGCATAGATGTCTTGCAATCCTCTGCGGTTCGTCGTTATGGGGCTCAGCAAGCCAAGGGATAAAGCCTCAACTGCGCGAATAGACTGCGCGGATAGAGTAAAAGCTTAAGCCTTTACTCAAGACTTGCGCGTTCTGGGCGTGTGCCCTAAATGCCAAGTAGATTGCGCCAATATGCACCATGCACCCCCCCTTAGCCTCTAGACTATGACTCAGCATGATGACTTGGCCTAGATGGTTTAACCGGGATGCTTGATCCCCAAGCCTGTGCTCCTCAAGCCTTGACCCAGTCTGTTCTTCACTCAGCCGAAACCCTTGACCTCTATCGACAGCGACGCCACTTCATCCTCTGCCGTATCCCGCCAGGAACTTCGAGAACTGGTGCGATCGCAGCTTGAGACTTTACTTGAGCAAAACAACCTGCAGGGGGCCAAAGCCCTGCTGGTGCCAGTTCAGCCTGCTGATATTGCCGAGGCTATTGAGGGCTTACCCGAAGCGATGCAGGCGATCGCCTTTCGGCTACTGTCCAAAGCCGAAGCCATCGAGGTGTACGAATATCTCGACTCCTCCATTCAGCAAACGCTACTGGAAGAGTTTAAACGGCAAGATGTGCTGGATATTGTGGATAAGATGTCGCCCGACGACCGGGTGCGTTTGTTTGACGAGTTGCCCGCCAAAGTGGTCGCAAGGCTATTGCCGCAGCTTAGCCTAGAGGAGCGCCGCAAAACTGCTCTGTTGCTGGGCTATGAGCCGAGCACCGCCGGGCGCATCATGACGCCCGAATATATCTCCTTAAAGGAAGCTTGGTCGATTGATCGGGCACTCGAAGAAATTCGCACCCTGGCCAATGTCAGCGAAACCATTTACTACCTGTATGTGATCGATGGGGCTCGTCGCCTGACAGGCATTCTTTCGCTGCGCACGCTGGTTGTGGCCCAGCCAGAGCAAACCATTGGTGACATCATGGTGCGCGAAGTGGTGTCGGTGCAAACAGACACCAACCAAGAAGAAGTCGCGCGGCTGATTCAGCGCTATGACTTTTTGGCTGTGCCTGTAGTAGACAACGAAGACCGACTGGTGGGCATCATCACGGTGGATGACGTGATTGATGTGTTAGAGGAAGAAGCCACGAAGGACATCTACCAGTCGGGTGGGGTGCAGTCTGGTGAAGACAGCTATTTTCAAACCAACGTATTTACCAATGCGCGTCGCCGGGTCACTTGGCTGCTGGTGCTGTTGCTCACCAATACGGGCACCTCAGCTGTGATGATGGCTCAGGAAGATGTGCTGAATCAAGTGGTGTCTCTGTCGTTTTTCATTCCGCTGCTGATTGGCTCTGGGGGCAACGTAGGGGCACAGTCGTCTACGGTGGTTATTCGGGGAATCAATACCTCCGAACTGCGGCTGAAGGAGTGGTTTGGGGTGGTGCGTCGCGAGGCGCTAGTCGGTGTTTTTCTGGGGGTAATGCTGGGGGTGATTGTATTGGGATGGGCCTATCTCATGCAGGGTGAGCTGCTCATTTCTGTGGTGGTGGGTCTAAGTCTAGTGGCGATCGCCCTTCTTGCCACTGTGGCGGGTTCTGCCTTGCCCTTCCTATTTCAGGCGATTGGGTTCGACCCTGCGCTGATGTCGGCTCCGTTTATCACCACGTTTGTGGATGTGCTGGGAGTGTTCATCTACCTCAGCCTGGCACGCATTGTTCTTCAGCTTTAGATCGTTCGAACTCCCCGGTTCATTTCTGCCTCGCTACCGTGATAGAACCACTAATTATTCTCATCTTGGGTCTCACCCCGTCCGCCCTTTCTCTATGGCTCAGGCGACAGTCTGAGGCGCGGGCACAGGCGCGTCTGCGGTTGGCAATAGATTCGTTCCTAACGGGGCAACGGCATCGCCTAGGACAGAGCCCTACGGATGACCGTACAGTTGGTCTCAGCGTTGTCATTGGGGATTCTCACTGCCGCTACAATGCCCGCTCACCCTACATCCGCTGTGCCGTCAACCCCTCTGGGCCCTGCCGCGACTGCTCTAGCTATCATCCGCGTCTATAGGAGTCTGCTGTGTACTAGGGGCGGCGAAGTTTAGCATCCTCCCTATTGAAATCCAAGGCTGCGCGGGGCATTCGGCTTGGGTTGATCAGGCTGTATCACATTGGTCGCGCAAGACGTGAATGGCGAGAA
>JBGTOF010000205.1:0-14004 GCA_041742695.1 Elainellales cyanobacterium
CGCATTAAACGGTTAGCCCGCAAAACCATTTGTTTTTCTAAGTCAGAGCGGTTACATGACATTGTCATTGGTCTATTTGTGAACCGCTATGAATTTGGTCTAGATGTCTAACCCCATCCACACGTCTAGAACATAACCCAACCCTTTCAGAACTTTTCTGCACCACCAAGCCCCAATGCATGCCGCCCGTTGAGAGATTAT
The DNA here is from genome assembly GCA_041742695.1 of Elainellales cyanobacterium. Classification (GTDB taxonomy): domain Bacteria; phylum Cyanobacteriota; class Cyanobacteriia; order Elainellales; family Elainellaceae; genus Kaiparowitsia. The sequence goes on from JBGTOF010000205.1 coordinate 202, forward strand.
CAGAGATTGCGTGCAGCGAGTGATTAGGAACGTTATATAGCAAAGCTACAGGAGATCAATGGAGGTCACTGAAACCTATAAAGCAATTGATAGAACTGTATGGCGTGCTTGGCTTGAGCAACATCACGCCATAACCAATGAGATTTGGTTATTGTTCGATGAGCTTCCTGAGTGCTCAACTGTTGCCTATCTTGATGCAGTTGAAGAGGCTATTTGTTTTGGTTGGATTGATAGTACACAAAAAAGATTCTCAACCCACGAGCGTGCTCAGCGATTTACGCCTCGGAAAAAACGAAGTAACTGGACAGAATTAAATAAGGAACGTGCTCGCCGCCTGATTCGCTTAGGACTGATGACTGATGCTGGATTCGCAACACTCCCTGATTTAACCATTAAGTTTGAAGTTCCTGAGGATATTGTTGAGGGACTTAAGGCAGAACCTGATGCCTGGTCTAACTTCCTTGCCTTCCCCGATCTTTATCGCCAAGTACGCATCGGATATATTGAGGAAATGCGGAAAAATCAGAGCGAATTTGAGCGGCGACTTCGGAATTTTGTGAGCAAAACTGCTCGCAATCAAATGTTTGGCAACTGGAACGATGAAGGAAGACTTATTTGAAGTTGGCAGGAATCTCAGTTCACACAACAATCTGCTTGCACTTAACCACTTAAAGCTCACCTGTTCGAGGTTAAGGATATCCATAGCGAGTGAATCAAAATGGTAAGGATAAACCAGTATGAAACTTCGCGTCCGTCGCATTTCACCCGCTACGTTAGCCGCTACGCTTGCGGTTTTCTATTTTGTCTTTGGGCTGTTCGTCGGCCTGTTTGGAGTGGTCGGGTTGTTGGCAGGAGGGGAAGTAATGTTGGGCGGCCCGGTGAGCTTTAGCCTGTCTGATGTATCCATGCTTCCATTGGCGATACTCTACCCATTCATGGCTGCGACTGTTGGCGCTATTGCCGGATTCTTGATTGCTTGGCTTTACAACTTTACAGTGAGATTTACGAAGGGTATTTTGATCGATTTTTCTGAAGCGAATGCCCGTGAAGACTGAACCGAAATAGCCAAACAAAGCGATGAGCCTAAGCCTTGTAAAGGAACAAAATCACATTTTCGAGGAAGGTGGGCATTGCCCACCCTACAATCTCGACCAAGAAACCGTGAGGTTATTTTTTAACAAGCCCTAACGCCTACCCGAGTCGCACTCCGCGCCACGCGCAGGTATTGGTCATCTTGTACGTTAAATTGTTGCGGCTGATCTGCTCAATAGTGAGGCAATGCAAGTGGGCGATCGCCCACTTCATCCATTTGGTGCGCGTCCTTGAAAACAACTTCCTCAGGCGCTGGGGCTGAGTGCAGCAGACGCATCCTCAGCGGTGCTAAGTTTCTCCGCCATTTCCTTCAACCGCTTAATCCGATCTTCTGTAGGGGGGTGGGTCATAAACATCGTCATCAAGCCCTCCTTAGTGAGGGGATTGACGATGAACAATGGAGCAAACGCAGGGTTGCCGTGGATTGGGATTTTTTGCCCTGTTGCTTCCAGCGTTTCTAGCGCCCGAACGAGCGCAAGCGGATTTTCTGTAATTTCTGCGGCTCCAGCATCGGCGGCATATTCCCGAGTTCTAGAAATTGTCATACGAATTACCCCCGCTGTGAGCGGTGCCACCACTAGCAAAAACAGAATGGCGATGGGATTGTTGCCCCGCCGACCCACGCGCGCCATCGGAAGGTATAGGGCACCTAGGGTGAGAATGCGGCCTAGATAGGTCAACGACCCTGCTAGGGTTCCGGCTACGGCTTGGGTCAGAGTATCGCGGTTGCGGACGTGGGTTAGCTCGTGGGCAATCACGGCATCGAGTTCGTCAGACGGCAGCAGCTTGATGATGCCTTTTGTGAGGGCGATCGCCGCATGGTTGGGGTCGCGTCCAGTCGCAAAGGCATTGGGCGACTCTGATGGCACCAAATACAGCGTGGGCATGGGCACGCCAGCGCGATCGCTCAATGCTGCAATGCGATCGTATAGCTCTGGAGCCTCGTCTCGCGGGGTAGGCTTGGCCTTAAATGCCGTCAGTGCTGCCCGGTCAGAATAGTACCAAGACCCAAAACTGCTCAATGCTGCAAAGCCCAACCCGTAGTACAAGCCTTGCTCATTGCCCACCAGCAGGTAGCCTGCCAACACAATCAAACCACTGAGCAATGCAAGCAATGCCAGCGTTTTGAACTGATTGATTCTAGCCATCGGAAACCCCACGGGTCATAATGTGTCGCGTTAGATGTGTATAGCATCCCAGAGAGCGAGCCGATTTGGTTCTATCTGAAGCCAGAAAAATGGAATAGGTTCAAAATACTTAACCGCTGCGGGTCGGTGCTGGGGTCAGGAATCCGGCAACTTGTTGAGGTCGCTACAGGTTAAGAGGCGTGGAGGAATATACACTATTCAGATATAAAAGGCGCATGTTTTCGTTGAGTCCGTCTCAATTTTGTAAGCAGTTGTGGCAGTTGTAGACATCAGCCCGCACACGTGTCCTGATCCCCTAAGCCCCTTTCTCCTAAAGAGCCTACTAAGTACACATAAGTCCTGAACCCCCTGCTGTTAGGGCTTTTTCCTTATTCCCCAACCCATTCTCCGTTCTGGGTTATTAAGTGGATATAAGTCCTCAAAGTAGACCTTCCTGGGGATTGATCCCCCCTTAGCCCCCCTTAGAAAGGGGGGAACTGGATTCAAAGTCCCCCTTTTTAAGGGGGATTTAGGGGGATCTCCCAGTATGTGGTCGATGACAACAAGATCTGTGTACTTAGTAGCCCGTTTGGGGATAAAGAGAGCCGGAAAGCCTTTTCTGGCTTACCGCGCGCCCATTTTTGGGAGAGGGGACTGAGGGAGTGAGGGTCAAGATCTGTGTATGGAGTAGCCTAAGGAAAAGCAGCACCGACGTTCCACATCCCCATGAACATTCGACTAGCGCAGCCCTCAGATATCTCAGAGTTAGCGATGCTGTATCGGCAGACGGTGCTGGTTCACGCGCCGCAGCACTATACCCCTGCACAAACGGCTATGTGGGCATCCTTTGGGGCAGAAACCGATACCTTTCGCCAGTTCATTTTGAGCGTAACCACCTATGTCGCTGAGGAAGCAGGCGAGATTGTGGGGTTTGCGGGCATTAGCAACGATGGGCATGTGGCGTCTACCTATGTGCGGCACGACTGCCAGCGCCAAGGCATTGGGATGCTCCTGATGCAGGTTGTGCTGGAGCATGCGCAGCGACAGGGCATACTCCGGCTGTTTGCAGAAGCGAGTGAATTCAGCCTGGGGTTATTTCGGCGTGTGGGCTTTCGCGTGTATGACACGGAATGGGTTGATCGGGATGGGGTTGAATTTCGGCGCTATCTGGTAGAACGGCAGGTGCTTCTGTAAGATGTGGTACGCGACTGCACCTTAGCGTTGCGTCATCCACAGAAGAAGTTGAGTGCGCTTATGCAATGGATTGATTGGCTGGTGGTGGTGGTGTATCTGGTGCTCAGTCTAGGGCTGGGGCTTTACCTGACGCGCCGGGCCTCGGGCAGCCTAGTAGATTTTTTTGTGTCGGGGCGATCGCTCCCTTGGTGGTTAGCGGGCACGAGCATGGCAGCCACCACCTTTTCCATTGATACACCGCTGTATGTGGCGGGGGTGGTGGGCAGTCGCGGCATTGCGGGCAACTGGGAGTGGTGGAGCTTTGGCGTCTCTCACCTGATTTTGCTGTATGTGTTTGCGCGGCTGTGGCGACGGTCAGAAATTGTGACAGATGCAGAGCTGACAGAGATGCGCTATGGCGGGAAAATGGCGGCAATCTTGCGGGGCACCAAGGCCTTTTTATTTGCCGTGCCCATCAATTGCATTGGCATTGGCTATGCCATGCTGGCGATGGTGAAGGTGGTAGATGCGCTCGAGCTGTGGCAGAGTTTGGGCATTACTCCTGGAGACGATCTAAAACTGTGGAGCGTAATAGGAGTCAGCGGTTTAGTGCTGCTCTACGCTGGGTTTTCAGGCCTGTGGGGCGTGGTCATTACGGATTTCTTTCAGTTCTTTTTGGCGCTATTTGGCGCATTTGTGGTGGCGGGGGTGGCGATCACCCAACTGGGCGGCATGGAAAACCTGCTGGCCCAAGCGCAACAGGCCACCGAGGTGGATGTGCTGGCCTTGATCCCGGTTACGTTTGACGGTGGCTTGCGCTGGAGCGACGCGGCAGGCATTTCTCTAACTACGTTTTCTGCCTATGCCATGGTGCAGTGGTGGTCGTTTCGCCGCAGTGATGGCGGGGGCGAATTTATTCAGCGGCTGGCCGCAGCGCGGGACGAAGCCGAAGCCGAAAAAGCCACCTGGTTTTTCAACCTATTGCACTACATCATTCGCACTTGGCCGTGGATTGTGGTGGCCTTGGCGGCGATCGCCCTCTATCCAGATTTGAGCGATCGCGAAATCGGCTATCCTCGGCTGATGTTAGATTTTCTGCCGCCGGTGCTGCTGGGGCTTGTGGTGGCATCCCTGCTGGCGGCGTTCATGAGCACTGTGTCCACCCTAATCAACTGGGGTGCATCCTATCTCACGAATGATTTGTATCGCCGCTTCTACCGACCCCAAGCGTCGCAGGCTGAGCTGGTGCTGGCAGGGCGGATGGCATCGGTAGTGGTGACCGTGCTGGGTGCCGCAGCGGCCTTTTTCTCTCAGGATGTGACGACGGTGTTTCGGCTGGTGATTGCCATTGGCACAGGGCCGGGGCTAGTGCTCATCCTGCGTTGGTTTTGGTGGCGCATCAGCGCTGCAGCAGAACTGTCGGCCATGCTTGGCGGCTTCATCATTGGGCTGGGCACCAGTGTGGTGCCGGTGATCCAAATTCCCGACTTTGGCCTGCGGCTGATGGTGACTTCAGCGCTAACGGCAGTGATCTGGCTGACGGTCATGTACCTCACGCCACCCGAATCAGACGCGGTGCTGGATGCCTTCTATACCAAGATCCGCCCGGGTGGCCCCGGCTGGGCCAAGCAGCGATCGCGCACGGGCCTTCCCTCCGCGCAAGACTTAGGCAAAGACCTGATTCGCTGTGTGGCGGCAACGTTGGTGCTGTTCGGCAGCATGTTTGCCATCGGCGGCTTCTTGCTATTGCAGCCTATGACGGGCTGGGTGTGTCTGGCGATCGCCGTCCTCGGTTGGATGTGGCTGCGATCGCTCGGCAAAGCGCCTACGCTTCCCTTAGAGCCGCTTGATCAACCTGATCAGTTTTGATCCAGTTTTAACCGCTAAGCCACAACGTCAGATCGGGTTGAGACAGTGATTAGGGCACTGCACGATGTACAGTGCCCTAACCTTTTTGATGTGCCGCATATCAAGGGGTTAAGCTGATTCCAAACTCGGGCTAATGCGAGCGTTCGATAGCGTTAGCCGCGCCGTTGGGTAGGCGTCGCCCACACTATGCAACGCCATGACTTGAATACCACGACTGCTGCTATAGCTGTAGCCACTCAAGTTAAGACAGAGCTGTCATTCCCGCGTAGGCGGGAATCCACTAGCCAGTAACGCTCTCGAATAGATTCCCGTTTCCACGGGAATGACAGACAAGGATCGTTGCAAACAAAATGTCCTAATGATGTCGGCTATGGTCACAGCACTCTATCGAGATGGAATTTGCTCCAGAGAATTCATTAATTCCCACCAGCGATTAAGCGGGTAATAGAGCACCGGAGCCCAGAGGCTGCTGAGAATGGCAGAGGCCAACGCCACCTGTTGGTGATACTGCCACACCTCAGCCAGCTCTGGGTAGATGCCGCCGTGGAGCAGGCCTAAGCCGCCAAAACTAAACTGAATTGCCATTAACGTTTCTGCGACTACTGCCATGGCAAATACGATCAGCGCTACCGAAATAAAATCTTCTTGAATAAAGCGCTGCTTTTGCAGCCGCGCCGTCAACATGCCGACCACTATTAAGCTCCAGACATGGGTAGGCTGAACCATGGTCATGCCATCCTGAGCCAACCCCAGAATAATGCCCGCCAGCGCCCCTTGCCAGAATGATCGCTTAACGCTCCACGCGACCACCCAGATCAGCAACCAATCGGGCGATACGCCCAGCAGTTCCATCCCTGGCAATCGCAGCGGGAGCGCTAACAAACACATGACCACCGACAGAACCGTGACTGCCCAATTGACAATCTGGCGAGAATTAGGGCTGAGCGATCGCAGCCACTTGAGAATGTCATTTCCTAGCTGCCTCAAGGGTTTGCCCCCCCCTCCAGAGGCGTCGTGATGGTGACCCACTCCAAATAATCCACAGGAGCCGCCAGTTCAATCACCGCCTCAGGCGCAGGGCTTTTTTCGAAATCAATTGAGACCACTCGTCCAATCGGCAACCCAGGTGGGAACAGCTGACTGTAGGGAGAGGTGGCGACTACATCACCGGGCTGCACATTGGGGTCCTTTTCAAAAAACTCCATTACGGCCTGAGAGCCAGAACGCCCGCGCATAAAGCCCATCACCCGAGATCGGCTAACCGTGGCTCCCACTTGACTAGTGGGGTCACTCACAAGCAGCACTCGGCTTGTGTTGGGCGTCACCTGAATCACACGACCCACGATGCCACCCGTGCCCGAGACGACCGAGCCCAGGCGAATGCCGTGCTCTCTGCCGCGGCCTACCCAAATCTGCTCCCACCAGCGGTCAGCGCTGCGCCCGATGACAGGTGCAACAATTCCCTCGCCTGTCTGGGTTTGAGTATAGTTGAGCAGGCGCTGAAGCTCTTGATTTTGGGCATCTAGCTCAATCAGGCGCTGCTGCAGTTCTGAAAGCTGAGCGTTTTCTAGAATGGCTTCTCGCTGATCGGCTTGGGGTTGCAGCGGCAGCGTGAGCCAGCGATAGAGCTCTGCCAGTGTTGCACCCTGAGTTTGCCGAACTGTCCATGCGCCCATCAGGGCTAGTACTCCTAGCCCCAACCTCAGACCATGTCGACTCCACCAACGACGCAATACGAGCATTTACTTGTTCAAGACGTAACGGTTCAAGCTGCAAGTTATCTAGAAAGGCGCGACCCAATCCAACCAGCCACAAGCTACTATCCACCCCCAATCAACCCCCAGCAGGACTAATACACGCCTTGTTTTTTAGGCACAAGCTGACAGTAGCAGCAGGGGCTGTTGCCTTAGCACTTTGCGTTTTGGGGAGGGTGATGGGCGATCGCCCTAAAAGTTTTGAGAATGGCCGCTAAACACCCGCTCTAGCTGCTTAAAGTTTTCAAGCACGCGACCGGTGCCCAACACGACACAGCTGAGAGGATCGGCTGCCACATGGGTCACAATCCCCGTTTCATGGCTGATGAGTGTATCCAACCCCTTGAGCAGCGCACCCCCGCCCGCCAGCATAATGCCGCGGTCGATGATGTCTGCCGCCAGTTCTGGTGGGGTGCGCTCTAGCGTCCGCTTTACCGCCTCAATAATGACAGAAAGGGGCTCTGCCATGGCTTCGCGAATTTCAGGACTTTTGATCGTGACCGTGCGAGGTAAGCCAGACAGCAAATGCAGGCCTCGCACCTCCATTAATCTTTCACCTTCATCGTCAAAAGGATAGGCTGATCCCACATGAATCTTGATTTCCTCTGCGGTGCGTTCCCCAATCACGAGGTTGTGCACTTTCTTCATGTATTGAGAAATGGCTTCGCTCAATTCATCGCCTGCAACCCGCACCGACTCGCTCAGCACGGTGCCCTGCAAGCTCAACACGGCCACTTCTGTGGTGCCACCGCCGATGTCAATGATCATGTTGCCCGTCGGTTCAGCCACTGGCAATCCGGCCCCAATTGCTGCCGCCACAGGCTCGTCGATCAAAAAGACCTTTTGGGCACCCGCTTGAGATGCGGCTTCCATCACGGCGCGACGCTCAACGCCCGTCACCCCGCTGGGAATGCCAATCACAATCCTCGGAGACACCAAACTGCGACCTTCAAACACACGGCGGATGAAGTGCTTAAGCATCAGCTCAGCCGTGTCAAAGTCTGCAATTACCCCATCTCGCAGAGGGCGCAACGCCACCACGTTTCCGGGAGTACGACCTAGCATCTTCTTCGCTTCTTCCCCGACTGCCAAAGGGATTTTCAGGTTTTGATCCATGGCGACCACTGACGGCTCTTGCAGCACAATGCCTTTGCCAGAGACGTACACCAATGTATTGGCAGTCCCCAAGTCAATGCCCATGTCACGGGATAATGAAAACCGGCTGAATATTCCCACGGGGCCTTTTCTCCTGATGCGTTATATCCAAGATTCGATAGATCTGACTAAGCCTGATTGCTGGAGCGATCTGAATCTTTCAAATCTATAGTGAATTGGAATGCGACCGAAGTGGATTCTATTACGTTTTATGTTGCGCGTCTAGCGTAGGACTGAAATCCACATCAGTCCTGTCTGAAACTGTAGGATATGAGGGCGATCGCTCCACACGAAACCCACCATCCACTATTTGGCTCCTGACCCCTGTTCCAGTTGAACCCTGTCCCAGTTATTGTTCTCTGGCTAGTCTAGGCAGTCACGCCACATAACCAGTTTTAACAACTGATCGCAACCCTCATGGATGATCCTGATGCCGACATGCAACGCCACTCTGAGAGGACACGACTGCAGATCCGATGAGCTGAGCAAATGATCCAAAGAGAGGGCGTGCCCTGAATGTAGAGGTAACACAAGACTAGCACCCGTATCCTCTCGCTATCTTAAGTAGGTCTATAAAAACCAGCCGATAACTTAATTGCCCGGTTGATTGCACTAAAGACTGTGCGGGTATCCACCCATTCAGATCGGGTGCATCTAGGCGGACTTAGCCAAATTGCTCAGAGTGAACAGCTAATGCGTCAGAATGCGAGCAAGCTGACCCTGCAAAGAGCATATCTTTCTAGATTGGCCCTGCGGCTTGATGACGTATTATTGATGCGATAAGTTCCCTACCTTTTAAGGTTCCAATATTTTGAGTTGGGCGACTTCCCAAGCGACGGCTTAGGGATGCCCTAATTCAATACTTTTGTACTGCTTGGCTACGTTCAGTTGCTATAATTATTTAGAAGGTTATTAAAGGACAGGGCTAGAAACTAGGCCAAGATTAAAGAGCATCGTCATACAGATATCAATCCTATGAGCCTAAATTGTGTAACGCTGGTAGGCCGCGCAGGGCGCGACCCCGATGTGAAATATTTTGAGTCGGGTAATGTAGTGTGCAACTTGACTCTGGCGGTCAATCGCCGATCGCGCAATAATGATGAACCGGACTGGTTTGCTCTAGAAATTTGGGGAAAAACGGCGCAAATTGCGGCAGATTATGTGCGTAAAGGCAGCTTGATCGGGGTGACTGGCACCCTTAAGTTTGACTATTGGCAAGATCGCGGCACTGGAGTTGAACGGTCTAAGCCGGTAATCCGGGTTGAGCGGTTAGATCTGCTGGGGTCTAAGCGTGATCAAGAATCGACGTCCGATTCCTACAGCAGCGAGTTTTAGAGCAAATTTTTAGACGGCAGGCTGTCGTCTGACATCGGCATGATTTGCTAGCGTTTGTGTCCCTTGGGCGCAGGCGCTGATTTTGTAGCGGCGCGGTTTGGTTCTGACCCTCGGCCTCCGTCTTAAGGTAGAAGACGCCTTGACAATGCGTAGCGTTTTACCCTTCTCAGGTATACTCATTAGGTTGAGCGGCGTTTAGAGCTTGGTGATCGCAGGGGCTCGGCACTGCATCTCAGGCAAATTGCATGTCAACCGTAGGAAAAGAACCGATTTTTCAAGGATGAATACTATGGGTATGGAAGAAGAAGCGTCCACTGTTACCCTGACCGACGAAGGCGGGAAGACGCTTCTCTGCTATGTTGAGCATTCACTAGAAGTAGACGGCACGGATTACGTGCTCCTGCTTCCGGTTGATTCGCCGATTGAAATTTTTGCCTGGGAAGTAGACGAAGAAGATGAGGAAGTCGAAACCCTGGTCGATTTAGATGATGACGAAATTGATAAGGTGTTTGAAACCGCAAAGGCGGTGCTGGCTGAACAAGAGTTGGCACTGCAGAAGACTGCGTTCAGCTTAACGGTGGCAGGCGACTTGCCGGAAATTAACGAAGATGAAATCATCACGCTAGATTTAGCGGATGAGGGTGAAGACTTCGAGGCTGAGCAATTTCAGCGGCTAGCCTTTTTCTATCATGAAGAGCAAGCCTATGACATTTGCACCCCCCTCGACCCGCTGCTGTTTTTTGCTCGGGTAGATAGCAAAGGGTTGCCCCAGTTGCTGTCTCCTGAAGAGTTTCAGGCGGTGCGATCGCAGCTTGAGTCAAAACTGTTCGAAGCAATGGAAGATTAACCTTCCATTCATGTCGTTATTCCTCCCAGTGTTATGACTGCAAGACGAATCTCCCGATGGTTTTTCTATCTGCTGCTGCTGCCCGTGGTCATTGGGCTGTTTGGCTGGCAAGGATGGCGCTGGTGGAGTTGGGCTAGTGCGCCTGTGGGTGCGCCGGTCGCGGCAGGTGTAGAGGGATCTACCCAGCCGGTTGACCCAATTCAGCCGGTTCAGATCGAGATTGAATCTGGCAGCACCGCTGGAGAAATTGGCGAAACGCTAGAAAATGCGGGGCTGATTCGCTCTAGCCGGGCCTGGGATGTGTGGACACGGTGGCAGACGCTGCAACAGCAAGAGGGTAGCTACCAAGCCGGGGTGTATGAAATCTCGCCAGCGGAGTCGCTGACAGAAATTTCTGAGAAGCTCCGTCGAGGCGATGTGATGCAGTTGAGCTTTACGATCCCCGAAGGGTGGACGATGGCTCAGATGGCGGAATATTTTGAGGAGCGGGAGTTCTTCACGGCTGATGCTTTTTTGCAGGCGGCCAATACGGTGCCGCGCGATCGCTACCCGTGGCTCCCTGACGATATCCCGATGCTAGAGGGCTTTTTGTTTCCCGATACTTACAGCATTGCGGGAGATATTACGCCAGAGGCGATTGTGGATCAAATGCTTCTGCAGTTCGAACAGGTTGCGTTGCCGCTTTATCAAGACAGCCAGTCATCGAGCCGCTATTCGTTGCTGGAATGGGTAACGCTTTCTAGCATTGTGGAAAAAGAGGCAGTGGTGGATGAAGAACGCCCCACGATTGCGGCAGTGTTTGCCCGACGGCTAGAGATGGGCATGCCCTTGGGTGCAGACCCCACAGTGGAGTATGGGTTGGGTATTCGCCAAACGGTGGAGCAGCCGTTGACCTATGCACAGGTGGCGCTACCCTCGCCTTACAATACTTACATTAATCCGGGTTTGACCCCTACGCCTATTGCTGCGCCGGGCTACGCCAGTCTGCAAGAGTCGATCGATCCGGGTGAGACGGAGTATCTATACTTTATGGCGCGCTATGACGGCACCCATATTTTTAGCCGAACTCTAGCCGAGCATGAGGCGGCAAAAGCGGCGGTGGATGCGGACCTGTCTGCGCGCGATCGCCCGTCTACAGCGGGAGCTGCAAATTAACGCTCGCCACGTCTGGGTTTAGAGGTCTGGGTTTAATTGTTCTCGTTCTTGCGTTGTGCCATCTGTTTATGTCTTGGGGAAAACTGCTGCAACCGGATGTGGTACTGGGTGGGCCAATTACGACCCTGACGCCAGACTTGCTAGAGCGGCATGGGCTCAAAGGGCTAATCCTAGATGTAGATGAAACCCTCGTGCCGGTTAGTTTGAAGCAGGCTTCGGACGAATTGACGCAATGGTTAGAGCAGATTCGCCCTGTTGCATCGATCTGGCTGGTTAGCAACAACATCAGCCGCACTCGCATCGGCGGGATTGCTACATCGCTGAGTCTGCCCTATCTGTTGGGGGCACGCAAGCCATCGCGTCGTAAGCTGCGAGAGGCGGCAAGCTCTATGAATATGCCCATTGAACAAGTCGCAATGGTGGGCGATCGCCTGTTTACTGATGTGTTAGCAGGCAACCGCCTCGGCATGTTCACCATTTTGGTAGACCCTATGGTCAATCCCAGCCAGGCCAATAAGCGTTATCCCGTACATGCTGCAGAAGTGTGGGTGTCTCAGATTCTGGGTGCATCGCTCACGCCCTGGCAAGAATAAGCCAGCTTCTGACCGTTACATCGCTTAACACTATTAAACCTAAAGAGAAGGTTAAATACAAAACGTTTTCTCAGATTCCCTGCCATGATTAAGGTAATAAGAGGGGTCATCTTTATAAAGACCTCAGTCATAAATATCACTAAGGTACAGCAAGGCGCTGGCTCTCACTAATAGAGGGCTGGCGCTTTGCTATTGGACGAAGTGTCTTCTCAGACGTTCACTTTTGGGTTTATTCGTTCTAACGGTTCACTGCACTCATGCCTACATCGAGCCCGTCTCAAACGCTCGTCATCAAGATTGGCACCTCTAGCCTGACCCATCCCAGTACGGGGCGTTTGGCGCTGTCGACCATTGCAACGCTAGTCGAAGTGCTGTGTACGCTAAAACAGCAGGGCTACGATGTGATTTTAGTGTCGTCGGGGGCGGTGGGGGTCGGCTGTACGAGGCTGGGCATTCGAGAGCGGCCTCGTACGATGGCGATGAAGCAAGCGGTCGCTGCGGTCGGGCAGGGGCGGCTGATGCGCGTGTATGATGACTTTTTTTCTTCGTTAGACCAACCCATTGCTCAGGTGTTGATTACCCGCAGCGACTTGGTGCAGCGCAGCCGCTATGTCAATGCCTATCGCACCTTTCGGCAATTGCTGGCCTTGGGGGTGGTGCCGATTGTGAATGAAAACGACACCTTGGCGGTCGATGAACTGAAGTTTGGCGATAACGATACTTTGTCGGCGCAGGTCGCTAGTTTAGTCGAAGCAGACTGGCTATTTCTGTTGACGGATGTGGATCAGCTCTATTCTGCCGACCCGCGTCAAGACCCCACTGCAACGCCCATTAGCGTGGTGGAAGATATTGACACACTGATGGCGCTGAATGTAGCAATCGGCGATCGCGGATCGGGTTGGGGTACCGGGGGCATGGTGACCAAGATTGCAGCGGCTCGCATTGCGACGGCAGCTGGCGTGCGCACGGTGATTACGGAAGGGCGATCGCCCCATAATATTCTCAAAATTCTGGCGGGCGAGGCGTTGGGCACTCAGTTTGAGGCAGAGCTTGATCCCCAAAATGCACGCAAACGCTGGATTGCCCACGGACTGATTCCCGCAGGCAAGCTGTATTTGGATAATGGGGCGATCGCCGCGATTCAAACGGGAGGTAAATCGCTGCTGGCTGCTGGCGTCAATGACATTGAGGGCGAGTTTCAGGCGGGGGATGCGGTGCAAATCTGCGACCCGCACGGTACAGAAGTGGCGCGCGGCATTGTGAACTATGCCAACACGGAACTTCAGAAAATTCGAGGGCACCACTCTGACGAGATTCCCAAAATTCTAGGCTATGCGGGTGAGGCTACGGTCATCCACCGCGATAATCTAGTGCTGAGCTAGGGCCCTGGCGTATGACGAGCGTTAACCTGGGCTTAGCCCGCTATGGAACAGTTGAGTGTGATGGAGCTGGCGCTCTCTTCGACCCCACGGGTCGCTATCGCTATCGTTTGTGGCGCAGTTGGGATCACGCAGCACCGCGCTTGATGGTGGTGATGCTGAACCCCAGCACCGCAGACGCCACTCACAATGATGCGACGTTGCGTCGCTGTGTTGGGCTGTCGCAGGTTTGGAGGTTTGGGGCGCTGGATGTAGTGAATTTGTTTGCGGCGTGTGCTACTCGACCTGCCGATCTACGACGAATACCGCAGCCGGTGGGGGAGG
>JBGTOF010000229.1:0-2646 GCA_041742695.1 Elainellales cyanobacterium
GCTATTGGAATTAGGGCTAGAAATGGGGTTTCTGGTCCTGCCATGAAAATATTTGCTCGAAACAGTGCTTCGGCTCAACACCCTTCAACTGAGGTCTCTGTTGATTCTGGATACAACCTTGTTGGTGGCGGTGCAGAAGTAAATTGGAGTGGACCTGGTAATTTACTTACCGCATCATTTCCTGACGGAAGTAAATGGAAAGTAGCAAGCAAAAATCACCAATATGTTGAATCCTGCATAATTACAGCTTATGCCATTGGAATTAAGCCTTGAATTAGTTTGCTAGTCTTCATAAACAGCATAGCAACGCGTTGGAGCGGATGGGCGAAAGATCTTGGTGGGGCGGCAAAAGATACTAGCCACCGCTCAACTTAGCCGTTAAACTTGACCCAGGTGCACTACAAGAGCGATCGCCCCGATTTCTACCACGCACCGTTTCGATAGCCAATTCAAAACGCTACAACATTTGACGCCCCGCATATCGTCCCAAATTCAAAAGCCGTGGGTGACGCAACCAATCCCAACCTGCCTAGAGCGTGCACTGGAAAAAAGTTTCGATGCAGCGCACAAACATTTCTACCCCTAGGCCCAGCGCTGTTTCATCAAAGTCGAAGCGGGGGTGATGATGGGGATAGGCCAGCCCTTTGTCTACATTGGCAGAGCCGAGAAAAAAGTAGCAGCCGGGGACTTCCTGCAAAAAGAAGGACATGTCTTCGCCGCCCATGGTTTGGCATTCCGGCACCACGCCGATGGGCGTTTCCACCACGTCTTCGGCGACAGAGCGCACCAGATCGGCGATCGCCCCATCATTCACTACCGGGGGATACAGCTTTTGATAATCCAGCGTAAAGGACGCGCCATAGCTCTGGCAGATGCCCGCCACAATGTCGTGAAACCGCTGCTCAAAGAAGTCTGTCAGCGCCGGATCAAAGTAGCGCACCGTGCCCGTGAGGTGGGCAGAATCGGCAATCACATTGTTGGCTCGTCCAGCGTTAAAGGTGCCCACCGTGACCACCCCAGAGGCGATCGGGTCAAGATTGCGCGCCACAATCGTTTGCAGCGCCGACACCACCTGCGAGGCCACCACAATGGAATCTACTGTTTGGTGCGGCAGTGCGCCATGGCCCCCTTTGCCCTGAATAGTGAGGTCAAAGAGTTCTACCGCAGCCATCAGCGCTCCGGCTCGCACCCCAATCATACCCAGCGGCATGTTGTTCCACAGGTGCAGCCCAATAATGGCGTCTGCATCAGGGTTTTTGAGCACGCCTGCCTCGACCATGGGCTTTGCGCCACCCGGCCCTTCTTCCGCAGGCTGAAAGATAAACTTCACGGTGCCCGCAAGCTGTTCCGCTCGCTGAGCCAGATAATGCGCGGTGCCGAGGGCGATCGCCACATGCCCGTCATGCCCACAGGCGTGCATCTTACCGGAGTGCTGCGACCGATACGGCACCTCATTCAGTTCCTGAATAGGCAGCGCGTCCATATCAGCTCGAATTGCCAGCACCTTTCCGGGCTGACCACCGCGAATCACCGCTACAATTCCGGTTTCTGCAATGCCCGTTTGGTGCTCAATGCCCCACTCTGTTAGCTTTTGGGCAATAAACTCCGCCGTCATCCGCTCCTGAAACCCCAACTCGGGGCGCTGGTGCAGCTGCCGTCGCCACTCCACTACCTGCGGCTGCAGCGAACGGATAGCGAGGCGAATACGCGACGCTTCTACCGGAAGCGGTTTGAGAGAAGTGGCAAGCATAGGATCAGTAGGATAGTGCGATGGAGTAGCGGACTCAAGCCCATACGTCTAGCCTACACTCCCTCTTCCTAACCGCCGATACCCCCGATCAGGCGGTACTGCCCTTTCTCAACAGTATGGCTAAAGCTGTGGGTCAAGCGTGGGTTGCGTGTGGGTCAAGCGTTCTCGTGTTTGAGGTATTCAAACACGCTTTTGTCACCAATGTCTGAGGCGGCTGGTTGGTTGAACTTGCGGACTGCAAAGACGAGCATCAGCACCGCCCATACTCCCAGCAGCACCTGCTCGGCAAGGGGAGGCAGCAACCCCACCAAGTGCCCCAGCAGCAAAAAGGGCACCAGCGGCGTGAGCACTTTCGTTTCTAGCCGATTAAAGCAAAAGGCTTCTTTAAAGTAGATGCCCGTGAGCGCGGCAAAGGTAAAGCCGACGCCGACCAGTGCCTGGGGTGTTTCGTATAGCGTTTGCACAAAGGGCAGGGGATCAAAATGGGCGGCGGCGATCGCCCCCACCAGCCCTATTACCCAAAACAGCTGCAGCGTCCGGTGCAGAGGTGCCATATAGATGTGAATCGTCCACAGCGCAACGCCCAGCGCCGCCACAAAGAGCGTATAAATCGGGGTCAGCAGCCGCAAAACAGTGGGGTCGCCGCTGCGCCACAGCACCAGCCCACTGCCCACCGCAAAGGCGATCGCCGCTACCAGCAAGGCACTGCGATAGACCAACACCCCTTGGCGATCGCCCTCAGTAATGGTGTAGTCCCCAAATTGTCCCTGAAACACCACCGGTTGATCCATCACATAGGTCCTCGCGCTCTGTCTTTAGGATACGCTGTGACGCCGGGGTAAGGGCAGAAATGGCATAAAGTCTTTGCCACTCCTGTCCCTGCTTGATCCCCTGTT
>JBGTOF010000036.1:0-10122 GCA_041742695.1 Elainellales cyanobacterium
AGCGGGTTCCCATCTGCCAAAAGTTGAACAAATAGAGGCGATGGCCCAGCGTGATCCTCAGTGGTCAGAAACTCAATAACCCGATTGCAAGTCCGCAACGTTAGCGCATCATTGACGATATCCTCATCATGGTTTTGATACAGCGTCGTCAGCTTGTGCCACAGGTGAGTGCGTAGAGCCTCACGAAGTTCGTTGCGCTCTAACGCAAACAGCAGATAGTTGAGTAAATTGGTCTTAAAGTCGCGAAATTTTTGTTGTCGGGTTTGCTGCCGAAAAATGCTGGCCAAGTTTGCATAGCTAAACTGGCCCTTGCGCACCACAATCACTTTAATCAGCCGTAGCACATCCTCACCCAGCCGCGTCGGGTTCTTGGCCGGGTAGGCGATCGCCCCCAACGACTGCGATCGCGCGGTATACATCGCCAGATCAAACTTGAATTGCTCCTTTAGCTTTTTTGATAGCTCCCGTGCCGCCCGTCGCTGCTCTACAGAATTACTGAGATTCGTGTATTGCGGCACCAGCAGGTAAGAGACATATCGATCCGACCAGTGCTGCTCAGCCTTTTCATCGTAACGAGCCGCAAACAGACACAATTGCCGATAGTCATCGCTAGCAACAAAATGCCTCAGCCAACTTCTCAACCGCCGGAGCGTAGGTGAGACCGTGGGCTTGTGAAGTAATGAGTTGCTAAACAGTTGAACTAATTTCTGAATCGAATCATGGTTTCTGGAAATATCCCAGTTGTTAATCAAAATGTAACAAGAGCGCTTCAATGTATTTCTGAATTCGTCTTCTCGATTAGCAAATACGATTTCATACAGCGACGGCAGCATATTAGAGCTGACCGTGTTGGAGTGCTGAATAAAAAGATGATCAAACTCTTGTAAAACATTATCAGGCGGCCAAGCTTTAACAATCGCAATCAAATGACGATAGATAGTCTCTTGTGCCCGTGGAATATTCCGCACAATTTGCCTGTCCTGTAAATTCTGATTCGAGATTCTTTCTCGATTGCTCGGTTCTATAACCATCACATCACCCTGTTTCTGTTTGCAGTGCATGAGTCCATATTCATGAGCGTCCAGATTCTAGAAACAACACCTCAAACTTGGGGTCTCGATATCTGCACAGCAGACGTTGGCAAGATCGAGATGTCATGTTTGATAGGCTGAATCTGCCTCAAGCTTCAAGTAAATCCGGGCGTTGAAACGCTCAGAATACACACTGAATGCAGCCGAACCAGGGGTGACGTGGGACAAGGTAAATGCATGGGAACTAAATGCATGGGAACTCAGGGAAGACTAGCGTTGGGTCAGATGTGAAATGAATGTCAGGCCTTAGATCTTGGATTAAATCAAGAGAATGCGGCTATTGGGGAGCACTATCCCAGCAGCTGATACGTTGTTTTCTCTACCTATAGGGCAACATTTTTAGAATCAAAGTCCTTTATTTTTCCCATATATTTCAAGCGGGCTATGCAGGCCGACCAAAGCCACGCTGGATTTTGGGAAATTGAAGTCTATGGAAATGATGGAGGTGGACTTTGAGCCCAAAACAACCCGTCTTTTTTTTGCAGTTTAGCAAAACTTTTTTGTGAGCAGAATAATTTGTGGTTTACATTAAGTTCACAATCATGAATTCATCTTTAACAAAGGTTGTTACGGAATATCGGATCAGATTTATGCCAAACGATTGCATCATAGCTTGATTGACTAAGTAAATTCATCGGCTTTTAGACATATTGAAGTGTTAAAAGATTCTAGGTACTTCCTGGCCTGATAGCTTGAGGAGCCCTTATCGTAAGCCGATCGCTCATTCTACCAATAGATCGAATGTCTAAAAAAATACATCGGCTTTATTTTGAGTGTCAGAATATGAACAAATGACTAATACTGGACGGCAGAACGCTCACGCTGTGCGTTTAATCCGGCAAGGAGCTTGATGGGTGGGGGTTGACGGTATTCCGTTCGGGACTAAAGAAAGGTGATCTTAACTAAGAGAGGAGAACTCATAAGGCACAAGCTTTTTCCCTTCAGTTAGAACAGGCGAGTCCTCTATCTGTCTTAAGTAGGGGAGTGCATAAAGCCCACACCCTCCACGATCAAGAGGTCAAGACTATAGCAGCGGCTATTAGTCCGTTAGGCGTTGCGGGTAGCGGATGCTTGTGCTGGCGGGCATGCTTTCGACGATTGGCCTAGAGAGGGCCTGAGGGGTCTGACCCCCTCTCATAATAATTATAGGGAGTACTACTACGAAAAATTGCTGTAAGATTTGGGGCAATGGACGGGTTGATTGGAGGGTAAAGGCGCGATGGGTGGTATCTCCAGAACAAGGGCGGGATGTGGGGTAGGGTTGGGCGTAGCGATCGCCCTTGGCATCTCAGGAGCGAGTTGGGCGCAGGTGCCTGTGGCAGAGCCTGTAACAGAGCGTCCGATCACCGATGAATATGTGACGCGGCTGTACGAAAACGGCCTTCAGCAAATTCAGCGGCAAAACTATAGTGATGCCATTGTGTTGTTGGATGAGGTCATCGCCATTTATCCCGATTACGCGCCAGGCTATGTGTCGCGCGGGTATGCCTATGCAGAGTCGGGAGATGTCGATCAGGCGATCGCCGATTTTTCTCAGGCTCTCTTCCTCGATCCGACCTATGGCGAAGCCTATCTCAGTCGAGGAGCGTTGTATTTAGAACTGGGCAATTACCCAGAGGCCGATGCCGATTTGCAGCAGGCCACTGCTTACTTACCCGAGAATGCCCAGGCTCACTTTTTGCTAGGCGTGATCAATGAAACCCAAGGCAATATGCCGGGGGCGATCGACCTCTATACCCGCGCTGTTGAGATTAACCCCACCTATGCCGACCCTTATCTGCATCGCGGCACTATTCGCACCGAACAGGGTGAATTGCAAGCCGCTCTGAGCGACTTTACTCGGGCGATTGAGTCGCGATCAAAATTTGGGGCCGCGTTCTTAAATCGGGGCACTGTACACTTTGCCCTGCGCAACCCTGAAGCGGCATTACTCGATTTTGATGACGCAGTTAGCAGCGATGCATCGGCAATTGCCTACTTTAGTCGGGGCTATGTGGCGTCCCTCTTGGGCGATTCCCAAGAAGCGTTTAACGACTTTACCCGTGCGCTTGAGCTAGAACCCAACTATTACCTGGCCTACGTCAACCGAGGGGTGGTGCGCGCAACCGTAGGAGAAATGGAGCGTGCCATTCAAGATATTGATCGGGCGATCGCCCTAGATCCCTTTAATCCCATTGCGTTCAAAGCAAAAGGGGATGTGTATCGGCTCTCGGGCGACAGCAACGCTGCCATTGTTGAATACACCCAGGCGCTCACTCTAGACCCCAATATGGACTCAGCGCTGCAAGCGCGGGCAGATGTGCGGCTGTCTCAGGGGGATACCATGGGCGCTTCTCAAGATCTCACGCAGGCGCTATCCCTTAACCCAGATGATCCAGAGGCGTTCTCTACCCGAGGCGCACTTCGCACCAGCATGGGCGACTCCTTTGGGGCAATTCAAGACTATAACCGTGCGGTAGAACTTAACCCCTTCAATGCGGATGCATTCTTCAACCGGGGAGTGGCTCGGCGCGAGTTGGGCGATCGCGCTGGCGCGCAGCAAGACCTGCGCCGCGCCGCAGAACTCTATCGTCAACGGGGCGATGGCAACGGATACCGCAATGCTGTTAGCCAAATCAACCGCTAGGCTTAGCAGGTACTCCTAGAACAATAATGATTTTATGGGCGGCGGGCTGAGCCCGCCGCCCATAAAATCATTACATCTATACCCCTCTCCAAACGTTAAGCTTGGCAGTTCGTTAAATCATGGGGTTGACTCGCCGTCCTGCGATGGTTCTTGCTACCAATCCAGTGTGTAGCGGGATGGCTTGCCCTGTACCGCAATGCGCCTCGACCGCACGTAATTCGATAGCGTGGTTTCAGCTTCGTAGCGCGCGGCTGAAACCACGTTAAATTGTGCTGCTCATCACGCAGGCAACATAGCTTAAAAATTTGCCAACCTAACGTTAACCGTGGATGTGGGTGAACCCATCAAACAGAAACAGAGCATGAATTGGTGCAGAATCTCTTAATTCGTGGGGATTGTTGGGTTAAACACAGATGATAAAGCCTCACCGCACCTATACTCCAGAATGTGATGTTTTGCGGCTTAAAACGCAGCCAGTTCGGAGCATCGTAGCGGGCATGCTGGTGTTGTCTGGGGGCATGGTGAGGCGATAACGACTCACTTTAACTGCATTCCCCATAACAGCCATGAATGTGGGCTGAGTCGCGTCACTGAGACTGGATTGGGAGCGATCGCCCAAAGCGCAAACGTCATCCTCACCGTTCTACCCATTGTCAGGCGCGAGCCTTAGGGGCACTGCCAGTTTGCCAACTAACATCGGCCTCCGCTTGATGAAGGGTCTGGCGAACGGATCTGCACCGTTGAGCAAACCTGCTTCGATACCGAGAGGCAGTATCGGAGACAAAGAGCATGGGTCTTTCTGCGCGATCGCCCCAAACGGCTGTACTTTCTTAATATTTAAGAAAAGTTATGTTAAGTTATGGTCAGACAGCTCTTGGGATGCTTGATTTTATCTCTGTTGTGTGATACAGAATTCGTCTACTGCGGATTTCATGGCGATACTCTCGTTTCACCGTCATAGCTAGAGCGCTCAAGCTCCAGAGCCTTAACGGCAAGGTACGTAAGGTTTTTTCCAGGACTCACCATGACAAAGACGATTTCTGCAGTTAGAGCATTTATTAACACCTGCAACGAAACCCCGTTGACCCACCCTGAGTTGAGCCATGCTGTGACCACTCTCTGCCACAGCACGCCGCTCAAAGAGCTGATCCACACCTTGATTGATACCCGTGCGTTCTCCCAAGAGTTGGGATACGACTTTGCGACTGCCGGAGCGATTCAAGGCTTATCCGCCTGTCGAAAACTTCGGAGTTGCCTTAATCTCTCTCTTAGCAGCTTCTTTGGGCTATTGGCCGAGCTAATTTTTGCGGTCGATAAATCGGCTAGCTCAGGCTGGTCTAAGTTTGCTAACCGGCTATATCAATCCAACTTAGGAAAAACTAAACTACTCGATCAACTCTTGCAGGGAGAAGACGCCACCTACTATCGCGACTTGGCGGTTCGGCTGGTCGATACCGACCCCCATGCCATCTATCCCACCTCTAGCTATCGCGAGAGTCAGGGCCATGTGGTAAGCACAACCGATGACCAGACCATCGAAGCCGTAATGACCTCCAGCACCTTCACCTCTATTAAAGTGCTAGAGAATTCCCTTGACCCTAGCCAAACCGTGCTGCGGGATATGTATGCCGCCACAGGCCGCTGCGTTTGTCTCATCGACCAAAACGTAGAGCGCTACTATGGCGAACAAATTGAATATTACTTTGCCCACCACCGCATTCATCTCGACAAACTGGTGTATCGCGCGATGGAGGTAGATAAGGGCATTCACACCGTGGAGCGAATGCTCGGCGATTTTAAGCGACTCGGGGTGTCTCGAAACGAGCCCGTGCTGATCATTGGCGGTGGCGTCTTGACCGATACGGGCGGGCTGGCCTGTGCGCTCTATCACCGCAACACCCCCTACGTCATGCTCTCGACCTCCATCGTCGCGGGGATTGATGCCGGGCCTTCTCCTCGCACGTGCTGCGACGGGTTTGGCTATAAAAACCTGTTTGGGGCTTACCATGCGCCCGTGCTTTCTATCACCGATCGCTCGTTCTTTAAAACTCTGCGCGAAGGCTGGTTGCGGCATGGGATCGCTGAAATTATCAAAATGGCCACGGTCAAGAACGCCGAACTGTTTGGCTATCTCGAAGCAGCAGGCCCTGACCTGATCACCTCCCGCTTTGGAACCCTCGATTGCGAACCGGGCGATCGCACCAGCATCCTATCCCAAAAAATATTGGGCGCTGCCATGCGCAGCTATGTGGAAGCCGAGTACGACAATCTGTACGAGACACACCAATGCCGCCCCCACGCCTATGGGCACACTTGGTCACCCGGGTTTGAGATCAAAGCTGGCCTGCTGCATGGTCATGCCGTGTCCATTGGCATGGGCTTTGGGGCTTACCTTAGCCATGACCAAGGTTGGATCAGTGCTGACGATTTTCATCGGGTGCTGCGGCTGATTAGCTCCTTTGGGCTGAGCTTGTGGCATGACGTGTTGCTCGATGAAGAGACGCTGTGGAGCGCCCAAGAAAAAATGGTGCAAAAGCGAGGAAATAATTTGGTCGCCCCGCTGCCGAAAGGCGAAATTGGCCAGTGTGGCTATCTCCATTCCCTCAGCCGGGCCGAGTTGCAGCAAGCCATTCAGGGCTATCAGCAGGTCTGTGCTGACTACCCTCGGCAAGGGCAAGGGATCGATCCGCTGTGTCGCGATGTGGGTTTGGAAGATCCCTCTACGGTGGCGCACCACATCCCCGCCGAGCCCGCCGTGTATCAAGACAGCCCATCTGAAGTGCTATTTGGGGTGTAGAACGCGTCTATTGCAGGGTTGATCAGCTTAACTCTAGTCTCAGTCTAGTCTCAAGGATGGTTGTGGAATATTTGCGCAGCCTTTGTACAGCAAGAGTTCCACAATCATCTATTGATTCATTTGCGCCTTCGGCGCTCAATTGTTGCACACTCTAATTCTCAGATTTAACGTCCCGGTATGGCATATCCCCCATTTGATATTGTGATCCCTTTATTTCGGCAGCGCTGGAATACCCGTGCAGTGCTGGAGGGGCTGACTGCTCACTACGCACCTCGCAGTATTCACGTCATTACGCCAGAGCCCGAGGTGCGATCGCTCCAAACCAATGCACAGAGTTGGCAGACTGCGCCCCTCTTCGTCCATCCCGAAGAACCGTTTTTTGAAGCGCGGACTAGCCTGACCAAAGACGACATCTGTGCAGCATTGGATCTCGGAAAGTCGCTCTATACCCCCGGCTGGTTCTATCAACAATTGCTGAAGCTGGGGGCTGCCGAGGGAATTGCTGAGCTTAGTGACTGGTATTTAGTCTGGGATAGTGACCTGCTGCCGGTCGAACCTTGGCCCGTGGTGGATGAGAGCCACCCGTCTCCCCGCTATACGTTTGCGCTGTTGCAGCATAACCAGTGGGGCAATCCTCAGATTGTCGAGACCTGGGGCAGATGGATTCGGTCAGTGCTCGATGTAGACCCGCTGACGGATGCAGAAGGCACGTTTATTCCCCATCACATGTGGTTTAAGCAGTCTTATTTAGCGGCGTTTCAGCAGCAGGTGCAGCGCTACTTTCAGTCTGAGGACCACTGGTTACTGTTAATGATGCGCTCTGCCAATGAGTTTGGCACCTTTAGCGAGTATTGGAGCTATATGTCGTGGGTGACGGCGATCGCCCCTGAGGATATGGCGTTTCACCCCTATGAGCGTTATGGCATAACCACAGAACGGTTTTTTGATGATGGCACAGGGCTGTTTTCAGCGGCGCTAAGGCGGCATCAGGGGGCCGACACGCTAAATGCTGAGGCAGGCTTCTCGCCGTCGTATGGGGCGATCGCCGCCTTTATTCACACAGTGTATGAGCCCAATGCTTTGCCCTCGTCGCTTTCGTTTGAGAGCAGCCCTCGCCACCTCAAAAAAGACGAAGCCAACATGCACATTGAGGAGCTTCGCTCTCGCTGGAACCCTCGTATGGCCTCAGCATAGGCGTAACACGCTGTCAGTTCGGCACGTGCCCAAAGCCATGCTGCCTGCGTCGTGGGCAGCACGGCTTTGCGTTGTTTTAGCCCCGTAGCACAGGGCTAAAGCAACGCTGGCAAACCTACGTTACCATGAGCTTGAGTCCACATAGTTTGGGGTTAAGTTCAACCCCTTAATATACCGTTTACGATGCGTACGACCCCTTAAAAAATTTGGTGCATCACAAAACGCGCAGTGCCTTAATGTCTGAGGTGGCTGTGTAGCATCTATTGCGAGATGTCTGTAAAATAACCCGCTTCAAAGTCTATTTAGGGTCTGCTTGCTTCGCATCTGTACATGCTCCAGTAGTTATGACAAAGCTAACTAACGTCTCTGAATAGTGGAAATCGCCATGATTCAGGTTTTAGAACATACCCAGCATGTTCTGACGCTAAGGTATCGATCCGTCTTTAGCTGGTTTCTGGCTGCGATCGTTGTGCCTGTTCTGTTTGCTTTGTCAATATTATTTGCGGTTATACTCATTGCGTATGCCTCAATGACAGACTTTGGCACAGTTCCGCTGATGCTTTCCTTTCTGATTGTGGGCGGATCTATCTCCATGTTTGTTAATGTATGGAGCCTTACACCGATTATTCTATGCAGCTTTAATAAAGTAACAGGCCTGATGACCTTTACCGAGCATAACTTTCGCTCTAAAACGGTGGAGGTGCCGCTCGATCGTATCCTCTTGGTAGGCACCAATATATCTGAAGGGAGAACACGCTATGGTGATCTGATCCGAAAATATCGGCCCTATATTCAGGCAGAAGGCCACAAGATTTTTTATCTAACGGCTAACTACATCAGCTCTTCTAAATCATCAGAATTAGAAAGGCTGATTTATGATTTTTTGGGGCATTCCTCAACTGGAATTAGGCCCCGTCTAAGACTCTAAGCCAACAGACAGCTAAGGAAATATCCCAATAGAGGATACCTATATTGCTAGACGCTGAGATTCCGCTTGTATGTGGGTATGTCTTGTCAACTCTATCTGTTTGTTGTGTTGTAAACGCTATGAAATATGCCCTAGTAAAAAGGGCTCTCCGCCTGATTATCCTACTTGAAACAAGCCCTCAACCACTTTGCAAGCTAAGCATCTACCAAGCATCTACCAAGCATCTACTTTGTCTGAAGGCCCATACCTTGAATAGGCCTCGTTCTTAACGTGCTGGCTGCGGCGAGCGTTTGCTTTTTAGGGGCGATCGCCCGTGACGGCAGTTGAGGCTGGCTAACTGCATACTGTCCTGTGTAGCCATCCGCAACGAGGGTTCCGCAAATTTGAGCAAGGTCGATTGGCGGTAGCTAGACTATACTGGCTGAACTATTGCGTAGCATGTGAGTGCGGATTTATGGCAGATGTCCCAGATGCGTCTCGCGATCGCCTTGCTCCGGTGCGTGCAGGCGAGGCATTACTGCCAGAGCAAGCGTTAGCCGCTGGCCTAGCAGCCCTAAAAGCAGGAGATGAGTCGCAGGCGATCGCCCTGCTATCTTCCATTGATTCCACCGATGCAGCGCCAGCGGTATACCTCAAGGCTCAAGCGGGGTTGGTGCGCGCCTGCCAGAAAAACGGGCAGATGCAGAGGGCGATCGCCCTTTGTTTGGCGTTGCAGCGCAGTCCCCAACCTGCAGCGCAGCAATGGGCTAGCAAGACGTTGACCGAATTAATTGATCAGCTCGCGGCCATCTCACCCACTCCAAGTTTGACGTCAGCTCAGTCTGACTTGGCTGCTGGGCTCAGCCGGGCGCGCCGTTCTACCCCAACCACGCGCCCGACGCGGCGTTCTCCCTCGCCTCAGGCCCGCAAGCCGACCTCGAGAAAGCCTCCCGCATCTCGCCCTGAGCCGCCGCGTTCAATCGACCCAGTCGAGTCGTCGTCAGACCGTGCAACCCGCTGGGGGTCACTCGCACCGATTAAACCGTATCGATTATGGGGGGCGATCGCCCTGACAGTGGGAGCACTGCTAGTGGTCACGCTGGTGATTATGAAGCTGCTCATGCTGGGCTTCAACCTTACGGTGGCTCGCATCACGATTCCCTATATTGTGATAGACCTGCGGCGATTTGCCATGCATGGCAGCCCGTTGCCGCCAACGCTCCTGCTGTTGGGGATTATGGTCGTTGCAGCATCTTGGCTGCTGCCGCTGCTGTTGCGTCGCTGCTATGGCATGACACCCTATCGCCTGAACGATTTAGACGCCCGTAGTCCTGAGGCGGTGCGGCTGCTAAAGCGAGCCTTTGCAGGTCGGCAGCGGTGGACTCAGATGCCGACGCTAGGACTGTTACCTACCGATGCACCCGTCGTGTTTACGGTAGGCGTGGCGCCCACTGTGGCGACCCTTGTCCTAAGCCAAGGTGCGCTGGCGCAGCTCACGGCCGATGAG
>JBGTOF010000039.1:0-47843 GCA_041742695.1 Elainellales cyanobacterium
TTCAGCCATTGAAGGCGAGAAAGCTTTGCAGGCCCGCAACATTATCGAAGGCATGACTCGCAAGATCAGCGCAGGCGATGTGTATGTCGGCAAAGTGACGCGAATTATCCCCATCGGCGCATTTGTGGAATTTTTGCCCGGTAAAGAAGGCATGATTCACATCTCGCAACTGGCGGATTATCGAGTAGGCAAAGTGGAAGACGAGGTCGCTCTCGGTGACGAAGTCGTAGTAAAGGTGCGTGAGGTAGACCAGCGCAACCGCATTAACCTAACGCGGCTGGGCATTCACCCGGATGAGGCGTCTGCTGCCCGTGAAGCAGCAGGGGTCTAGAAGCCTCAATGCAGAGAGGACTCTTTTGCATGCGGAAATGCTTGCGAAGGAGTTCTCTTGAAACTTTTCAAACCGTCAGTTCGGCAAATGCCTAAAACCGTGCTGCCCGCGATGCAGGCAGCACGGTTTTGCGTTATTTCAGCCCGACAGCGCAGGTCGATTCATCCTGATGAATGCGTCGTGATTCTGTACGGGCGATCGCTCCATTCCTACCCTGTTCTTCATAGCCGACATTCTGTAAGATGCGAGCTTTACTCATCGCTATCACGGGATAAGACATCAGCACTTGTGGCTGATACCCTGCGAGCATTGATAGTTGGAACCTGCTTTCTGCTATCGCCTTTAAACACTATTTGGACTATCCGATGCGTGGCCTAGGACAATTTGTTTAGTGCGATCGCAGCACCTGCTTTGAGGCTTCATCATGTTCGAGCAGCCAGTAATGCACCAGTTGGCGCGGCGTCCAATGAAGGCGGTTGGTGGCAAAGGCGACCACACTAACGGGCTGTTGAGGTGC
Source organism: Elainellales cyanobacterium (assembly GCA_041742695.1). Lineage (GTDB taxonomy): Bacteria > Cyanobacteriota > Cyanobacteriia > Elainellales > Elainellaceae > Kaiparowitsia. Next base: position 849 of record JBGTOF010000039.1, read on the forward strand.
ATCGCAGAGTACCAGCAGCCGTACTCGCCCAAGCCCCAGAATGGTAATGCAGCAGGTGTGGCTCCAGACGAGATGGCAAGCGATCGCCATCGCGCGATAGTCTTGCGGGGCGATCGCCTCAATATACGCGCTCAATGTCATGCATTCGGTGGTGCACTGTGGCACGACCGCTGAGTCTATGGGCGATCGCCAGTGCTGTCGCTCTACAAGCCAATCAGCATCCAACGTTCCAATCCAGTCTTGCTGAGCGTCAATAAGATCATCCACCCGGTCTGGGGACAGGGCTTGGGTGTCGAGGATCTGAATGTTGGGCTGGGTGAGATAGGCCAGCCGAGGCAGATTGATCTGGGGCGATCGCTCTTTAATGGGGCGATCGCTCAGTCGGGTTGATGCAGCAGCAAGAGCGACAGGCATAAAACAGACTCCTTAAAGGGCAAAGGTGACGCAATCGGGTGACCAGCCAGAAGCTGGATTTCTGGAATTTTGGCTAATCTCTGCTAAGGTGTGAAAAATTCTGACCCGACGTTACACCGTGATGGCAAACCGGTGAGGCCAACCGATTTTCCGCTACGGTCTTCTTAAGACAGCAGTTCTTTCGTGATGCGTAGGATGAGCGACGACATTACTTCGGTATCACTTCGGTTATGCAGGGACGTAAAAAATAAGGGCGATCGCGTAACATCCTCTACTCTGTATGCACATCTCTATAACTGGAGGACAAATACGCGCCTCCTTTAGTCAACTCGCTACCTAACTGGGTAAGCGCTCTCTCCGTAAGAGGTTGTTATGGACTGTCCAACTAATGATTTGACGAATGACTTGATTGAAGCGCTCTCTTGCACCAGCTACACCTATTTCGATACCCTGGCAGACTATTGCCGACTATCTGTGCAGTCCGATCTGTCAGACCGCGATGTAGAACGGTTGGATTGCATTTATGCGCAGGCCGAAGCAGATCCCAATCTCAATTTCTTCATTCACGAGCTCGATGCCATGCTGGCAGAGCGGCTAGGGCTGTTGGATACGGCTCAAATTGAGCAATATAGTAACCAGCAAGCTTGGCTGCGTGAGCATCTCGAAGGGGTGCCCTACGACAAAGCCTATCGTGAAGAAGTGCAGATGCTGCTGAGCAAGCGTGGCTTTTACGGCGGCCCCATTGACGGTGTATTGGGCGATCGCTCCCGCATCGCCGTTCAAAAATTTCAAGCCACTCACGCTCTAAAAGTTGATGGTGTTCCGGGACGCGTTACGTTCACTGCCCTCCAAACTCGGTGATAAGTTATGCCTCACAACTCAAAGCCCCTCTTTGATGCCAATAGCCCAGACAGCCACTCGTTTCGTACCTTTGTGCAAGAGACGTTAGAGCACTATCGCCTAAGCAGCACCTACAGCATGGAGGATGTAATTAGCGCAGTGTATGAGCAGAGCTTGACTGGCATCGAAGCTGATCAAATTCACACGATTCAATTTGCGTGGCTCAAGACGGTTAGCCTGGATGTAATTAAGCAGCTCAGCCGCCGCAAATTTGATGTCGCCGTGCAAGCGCTGTTTGATGATCAAAATCCTGATGCGCGCTCCTTTTTTGCCAGTATTACCAATCGCCTACGACAGTTTCGACTGTTAGGCACCTACGAGGTGCGGGAGATTATTGCCGAAGCCTATGCTCGCGGTGTGAAATACATCGACGCCGGGCACGGCATCGACATCCCTGTGGCGTGGTTGCGGCGCACTTGCTTCAACGTCATCTTTGAGTTTCGCCGCAAGCAAGACAAGCTTGAGCATCCCCGTATCAATGATGAACCTGTTGACGATGCGTTTTCCGAACTCATTTTTGACGAAGATATTCGTGCCATTCGGATTGCGCTCACCAAGCTCAGCGACGACGAACGCACTATCTTGTGTAACCGTGTGCTGAAGCGTCAAGCCTGGCAAGAAATTGGCCAAGCGATGTCTACGCAAGATGGCACGGCCCTGTCTGCCAACGCAGCGCGACAGCGGGGGTATCGGGTTCTTCAAAAGCTGCGCCACTTATATGACGAGGTGCGCGATTCAATCCAGACCGAGCAGGCTGATTCAGCCTAGTTGCTTTTGGCATTCTAGAGCTCGCAGCAGACGAGATGCGGGTATTGACCTGACATAAAACGATTGGGTGGTGTGGGCAAAGCTCACATCACCCAATCTTGATAGCGCAAGTCAGCCTCACCTGCTGCGGATTCACACGCTATAGAGTTGGGACGACCAAAGAAGTTAGGGGGCATCAGAAGATGGGTCGGACAGCCTGTAGTTAAAGCGCAGGTTGATAATCAGGGCATCCATTGGGGCCTCAGCGGGAAACGGTTCGAAGGGAGCAGCCAGTCGCACCGCTTCTAGAGCCGCGAGGTCAGCTAGGGTAGAGCCGGATGGATCACGAAGTTCTAGATTGGCGATCGCCCCATCCCGAGTCAGGGTAATCCGCACCTGAGGATAGTAATCATCTTCGATCTCAATGTCGTCCCAAGCGGCATACACTGCCTGTTCTAGCGCAGCCATATACTCTCCCCACAGGTCATCGCGTTGGGCTGCAATGCTGGGAGGAGCGATCGCCGTCTGATCTGGATTCAGGTCTCCATCTAGCCCCAAGCCGTTAAGGCCGATCTCCATGTCATCGGAGTCGAGTGGGTCTAGGATATCTTCTACAATCATGTCGGGCGCGTTGGGCAACACCTCAGGTGGCTCCTCGCTACTGGGAGCGATCGCCATTGGCACAGGGATAGGAATGGCATCGGGTAAACCTGTCAGCGCATCATAATCCCACTGGTTTGGTGCTACCGCCAGGTCGGATGCAGCTACAGGTATGTCTGCTGTCAACTCGGCTAACTCGGGCTCGGCTACATCGACCATGTCTAAATTGGGCTCGGCTACATCGGGCTGTGGATCAGGGGCGAGAGATGGCCACGACTCGAGCGGCAGTTCGGTCGCAAGGTTTGGTGCAACTGGTGCAGACTCCAAAACTGCCGGTGCAGATGCAAGATTGGGCAAATTCGCTGGGGCGACTAGCGCTGATGGATCGGGTGCCATCGCCTGAGGCGATGGCTCGCTGGGCGCTTGGGGGGTTGATGTGGGCTTATCAGAGGGCTGAGCGGGGGTTAACCCTTTGGGGCTGCTATCGGTAAGCTCGGCATCACTACCAGCGGGGATCAGTTCACCCTCAATCAGCGGCACTGTTGGATCAATGAATTTAGCCGTGGCGTCTATGGGCTTGATCGGCGACCCTGCTGCGCCTGATGTTGCAGGCTCTAACCGGCGATCGCCCCCTGCTTGAGCATTGACCACTGCCCGACGCTCTGCGGCGATCGCCCCTTGATCGTCCCTATCCAGATACACAAACTCAATCGGCTGGGACGCCAAAACCGGATCGGGTTCAGGATCTGGCCCCGATGTGGCGAGCCAGACTGCCGACACAATGCCCGCATGAACCGCAAAAGCTGTCGTGATATAAAACAACAAGCGATCGCCCCGTTGGGCTGCAAATTGCTTGCGATAATGACTGGCTAAACGCATCGCTCCTCTACTAGATGGATACCATCTAGATCCTCCTCACTACCCAGCATCAAACCATAAGACGCTTATTTTAGCGACAGTAGCCGATACGAGACTGCACAGATGTCGGCTGATCGCCCGGTTTAGTATCGTAGCCCTCCCGACTTAGCCCTACCCAGGCTCACCTAATTGAGGAAACTATGGCGCTAGGTTCGTCCCCAATGGCTACAGCTTCATCTCTCATCGTGATGGGTTTAGCTAAGGCTTTTGCGGTACGCAAGACTGACCGGAAAAAAATTGCTCTGGTCTAAAGCCCACTCCGTTTTGACCTATGATGAATTGTATTACTATCTTCTGCATCATTGCGGTTGAGTTGTTTGGCCGTCTAGCGCACCATCCAATTCTGCTAATGGCGCGAAGGCGGTACTAACAGGGTGCGAGAGCACCGGTTGCTGTGTTGTTTTCCAAATTATTCAAGCACTATGGATATCTTGTCCTTCGGTTGGGTCATGCTGTTGGTGGTGTTCTCCTTTTCCATCTCAATGGTGATTTGGGGGCGCAACGGATTTTAGAGTGAGCCATGAGTTTTGAAACCACTGCCCTTACAGCATTATCTGTCTTAGCGTTGAGTCTCTTGGTGCTGGTAACGGGTGGCGTCGCCTACCTAACCAGTGCTGAGTGGCGCGATCGCCGTCGTCAAGATCGAGAACGGCGCGGTCGCTAGTTTTTCAAAGCAGCGCGACTCGTTGTAGGTTCTCTGAGATATTTGATCTAGCAAAAAACCTGTGATTAGCGCGGGTTTTTTTACTGTTGAGGGGCGATCGCCTCTAAACAGCAAAAGACAGCAGTAGGACTAAAGTCTGTGACTTCGTACGTGCCCTCCTGTCTATCAGTGCCGCAACCATACGCCAACCAAAGTTTGCGGTGCTTTAAAGAACCCGTTTACCCCAAACTGAGGTTACGTTAATTCATGTCTAGACGAGGGCAGCTTGGCGCAGACAGCCTCAGATAGCGGGTGCATTCGGCCAACGTTAACTGTCGCTGGGTGCGATCGCGCGCGAGTTTCAGCAGCATCTCCCATGTGGCGGCCCATAGATAAAGGTGGCCTTGATGGGTTAGAGCCGACACATATTGACCATCAGGGCTAAAAAAGACACGCTTGACAGCCGTAGGTGAGGGCGGACGCAGCAGCGCCATCTCACTCCCCGTTTCGGCACTCCACAGGCGCACCGTCCCATCGGTGCTGGCCGTGACGATGGAGCGCCCATCGGGGCTAAAGGCCACATCCACGACAGCACCTTGGTGCCCCATTAGCGATACCTGCACGACGCCTGTCTCTAGTTCAGCAATGTGACCATCCCCTGTGCTGAGCATGGCTACCACTTTCGTGCCAGCAGAATTAAACGCCACACTGGTGACGGCGTCACCCAACGGAATTTTTACGCGCTGTCGCCCCGATCCTCGCTCCCACACAATGACTGAGCCATCCGCACTGGCGGTGGCAATCATTTGACCATCGGGGCTAAACTGAGCATCGCGAATGCTGTCATCGTGCCCCCGCAACTCTCCCACCTGTTCCCCAGTTTCTACATCCCACAATCGGCTGACGGCATCGTCTCCCACAGCCAAGAGATGGCGACTATCTGGACTAAAGATCAGATGCTCTGGGGATGTTGTAGTGATGCCCGATGTAGAAGAGGAGGGACTGCCCTCTGGCTGGAGGGGAATGCGATGCTGCACCCGATAGGTTCCGTCTGGCTGCTGCTGCTGCAGCACTAATTCCTGGTCTAGGGTGGCGATCGCAAGCCATTGACTATCATCGCTGATTGCAATGCTCTGCACCTGCGCCATATCCCACTCTGCTAACGCGGCAGACGCTATCGTACTTGCTCTGGACAGCATCATAGCCCCAGTGGGGGCGGTCGCCGTGGATAGCGTTGGGGTAGAAGACTCAATAGCTAACGTTCCGTTAGCAGTTCCGTCCACTGATTGGGAAATACCCTGATCTTTTTCTGCCGCAATGACGGGCGATCGCCACTCTGTAGCCGCATCTGCCATTGAGACGACCCACGTTCTAAGCTGCTGCCATAGCTCTTCAGGACGAAACGAACGTCGCCCTGATCCTCCCAAATAGCCCGTGTGCAGAGCGGTCGAATCGAGCGCGTCTGATGCCAGATCTGCGGGCTTAGGCAATTGGTCCGCAATGATTGTCCAGCGCTTAACCTGCCCATCGCTGCTCACAGTTACCAGGCGATTGGCTGCGGGATTGAGATCTGTCGCGATAGTCAAGGCTGTGGAGGCAGGAAGGGGAGGGCGATCGCTCCCCAGCGAGGCCCCCTCCCTAAGTGGGGTCAAAGCGTCTGGGGTGAGAAAGCCAGCCCACTGAATCGGCCTATTGGCCAACCGCACCGTTGGCAGTTCTCCACCGGGATAATTGGCCCAAAGCTGCACTCCACCCGCTTGGTTTGCCGTCATGAGGTAGGCATTATCGGGACTAAAGGCTACCTGCGTGATGTTCTGTGAATCGTGAAACCGAGCGATGGTTTGCCCAGAGCGGATATCCCACAGCGTAATCTGGCTCGAGTTGGGAGACAGGCGAACTACCGATGCAACTTGGTTGTCTGCGCCTAGGGCGATCGCACTGGGTCGTGCGGTAGAAGCCGGGGCAGATTTCGTCGATTCGCTCACCAGGGTTTGGGTCTCTAGTTCCCACACCTTTTGCTGTCCCTCAGCATCCAGAGTCAGCACAAATTGGTCATCGGGGCTGATGTGAACCTGCATCAACGCGCCAGGGGACAGGGTGATGGACGGCTGTGCTCCTATAAAATTGAGCCGTTTAGAGTCCCCTGCCTCGTCTCTCGCTGGCAGGGCCTCGAAGCGGGTGCGGTGATTGAGCACATGGGTCAGGGCTCCGGTTTGAGCATTCCACAGGCGCACCCGGCCATCATCAGCGGCGATAACCACCCACTGCCCCCCAGGACTATAAAAGGCCTGGCGAATTGCCGCAGGCGATCGCAAGGTCACTGTTGGCTCTAACATGGTCGGCTCTGATGTAATGGGTTCCCCTTCAGAACGCATCGACCCTAGCGGCACTAAGTCCACCGTGGCATCGGCATTCCCCAGCAGCAGGGCATGACCATCAGGACTCAGGCTAAATTGCTGAATGGGCGCAGGCGTGACCCGTTGACCCCGCAGTTGGCCAGTACTGGCCTGCCACGCTCGCACCGACTGCCCCCCAGCAGCCACCAGCCATTGCCCATCTGAGCTATAGGCCAAATGCGTGGCCGCCTCCGGCAAGCTCAGGCGAAATTGCACAATGCCACTGGCTACATCCCAAACGTTAACGGTAGATGTTCCCTGAGCGATCGCCGCCACCTGCTCACCATTAGGGCTAAAGGCAATACCGATAATTGGGGAAGGTGTTGCGGTTGCGTCTGTGCCGGGCTTTTCTTGCCAGGTGAGCTGTTGACTTGGCGACATCTGCTGTGCGACCTGAATCATCTGGTTTATGTCCGTCCAGAGTGCTAGGGTGCCATCGGCGCTACCCGTCGCGAGATAATGCCCATCGGCGCTAAAGACAGCTTGGGTGATGGCGGCTGTGTGCCCCTCCATCTGCACCTGAAAGCCTAACCGCTGCAACGCAGCCCGTAGGCTCGACTGGGCTTCGTAGGTATGGCCGCCTTGCTCAGCTGCTAAGCGGCTAATCAACAGCGCTGCCATGGAGTCGGCCTGCGGCTCTTGCAGAATGGATTGGGCGATCGCCGCCCGCTCTCGTGAGGTCGCATGGCTAATCTGCAAATCTTTCTCGGCATACGTTTGCATCGCCAGATGGTATTGACCTAAGGCGATCGCCGTTGCCGCAGTCATGACCGAGGGAATCCCAAACCGCAATAGGTTGAGGCGCTGGCGATCGCGCCGCAGCCGTGCCCAACTCATCTGCACATAGCGGGTTGCCACTGCGGATAACTCTTGGGGATAGCGGCACATCACCTCACGTGCCTCCGTCAAACGGTTGCCCCGGAGCAAATGCCCTGCATCCATAGGCTTGCCGCTATCTAACCATTCATGCGCCACCTGCTCGATCCGTCGCACCTGCCGCAGCATGGTTCGGCTTTCGTCTAGCCAGGTTCGTAGCAGCGGCCAGTGGCGAATCAAGGCTTCGTGAGCAATATCTAGCGTCTCTTTGCCATCAATAGAGGTCACTTCATCACCCCGGGTGCGATTGGTCACCACAAGTTTGGCCGCCACCAGTTTTTCTAGCGTGCCTTCTATGAGGTCAGGTGCAAAGGCCACATTCATTAACTCTGACTTTGCTACCCGGCGGCGTGTGTCATCCGATCCGTCCCCCAACTGCGTCAACGCCAGAAATATCCGCTTCGCCATTTGCTGCTCTTCGGGTGGCAGCGCTTGCAGTAGCGCTGTCGCCCGGGTTTGCAGCGTTCCTCGAACGCCCCCCAGCTCAGTGTATGCATTGAGGGTCAGGGTTGAGGGTTGTCCGCTAGCCGAAATATCTCGGTGCTGCCACAGTTCCAGTAGGGCATATTGCAACAGCGGCAGTTCTCCCGGTGCCCCCATCACATCCAGTAGGATGGTGTAAACCAAATTGGGTTCACACTTCAGCCCTACTTTGCGGGCAGGGCGCACAATGGTGTTTTTGATTTGCTCATAGCTAAGCGGCAGCAGAGGCATAATCTGCCGCTTCAGATGACGGGCTAAGTTTTTGTAGCGAACGCAAGCGCTGAAGAAGTCTGCCCTCAACCCGGCCACGACGCATAAGCTCGTATCTGGTGATTCAAGGGCGGTGATGATGCAGGAGAGAAATTGCTGACGCTCTTCCTCATCGTCGCAGAGAGAAAATAGCTCTTCAAATTGATCAATCACGAGGATCATGCGGGGACGCGGGCGATCGCCCAGCCCAGACGTGATTGTGGTTTCGGGTGCAAGGGTAGCGCGTACCAGTTGCCCGAGCCCTAACCGCCCATCTCGCAAAAAATGCTCGGCCCGACGCAGTTGCTCGGCCCGCTCGATGTTGGGTAGGTGGGGGTCAACAAAGGCCGACGCCAGATTGTGAAGGGGATGTTCACCGGGTGTAATCAGCTTAAGCCGCCAGCGATCTCTCTCGGCAATCTGCTTACCCTGTCGCAGGTGGTGCATGAGCCCGGCGCGCAGTAGTGACGACTTGCCACTGCCCGACGCCCCAATCAGCGTCACAAACGACGACTGGGCCACTTTCTCCACCAGCTTAGCCGTCATCTCTTCTCGCCCAAAGAAATACTCAGCGTGAGCTTCCTCAAAACATTCCAGCCCGCGATAGGGGCAGCATTCATCCACCCGGCGAGGCAGTTTAGGCAGCACAGGTTCGGCCCGCTTGCCGCAACGAGTCAACACAATTTCTCCACCTGAGCTTTCAAACAGCGGCTGCTGGAGTTCTCCTTGTAGCGCCTGACTCACCTGAGCCGTAAGCGCCAAACCGGTTACCCGGTCTAGGCCACTTTGACGAGCATCCAGCCCATCGACAAGTGCTTGAGTAAACACACTGTAGGTGCCTTCTAACGACTCGTAGGCTGCCTCGTATTCTCGAGAGGCCGCCATAAAGAGCCGATCGGTGCCCGCTCGCGCGCCTGGGTCGGCCTCCAAAAAGTTGAGCAGTTCGCCACTGTGGCAGCAGTCTAAAATCACCACGCGCTGACGCACGGGGCTTTCTTGCAGCAGTCGCCGCAGCCAAAACAGCGATAGGCCGTAGAATCCTACGTCGGGTTGAGTGTCACTAACGGCTAGGTATCCCTCATTAATCCCCGCATCTCGCTGAATCCCATGGCCTGAAAAATAAAACAGGGCCGTTTGAGGAATCGTGTTTCCCCGGGGTTTGAATAGGTTGATCAGGGCGGTTTCTAAATCTCGCAGACTGACCGGGGTTGATTGCCCTACTTGGGCGTGGCCTGACTGAATTACCTCTGGCAGACGCTGAACGCGAAAGTCACCCTGACTCTGTAACAGGTGGGCGATCGCCTCTGCATCTCTGGCAGGAGCCTGTAACCCCGACAAATATCGGTAGCTATTAATTCCAACCACGAGTGCATCCCGAGACATTATCTTCTCCTCAAACGGTCGTAAATAGGTTGTATATGATGAATGTCACGATTGACAAAAGGCTAGCAACCCTGGCAAAAAGCCAGAATCATCCTGCTAGCTGCTCTGCACAGGATCAACAGAAAACGATGAATTGACTAGGATACAAACCTCAGCAATATGACTGAATAAATCAGCACAATGTACTAAGAGTCTACAAGAATAAAATCTTTGTTAAGTTGAACATAGCGGAATCACTATGCTATGTAAAAGGGGGTATCAGCCCACATTCGAGCTACAACAAATGCGCTTTTTGTTGAAGTGTAAAACGCACCTTTACATTTATGAAAATGGCATAAAGGATTGCTGAATCCCTTGTAAAGCAAACTCTTTGAGAATTTTATTCAATTACTTAGAAGCATGTGTATTATTTAAATTATGAGGCTTTCTCAGTAAAAGTACGGAAGATAATTGGCCGTTAGTATTGGGGATTTGACTGCTTTTTTGGCGATTCAAAAGCGATTTAAATTGGTTTGGCCTAATCTGTCTGAATAAAAGCCGTACAGGATGGTTCAGGCAACCATCAGCCTTAAGTCGTTGAGGAGCGATCGCCCGTTTTCGGGGGCGTTTCTGACGCTATTGCCATTGCTGAAGGGTGAGCATTGCATGTTGCATTGATCACGCTAGTGGTGAATCTATGCTATTGGGTTCGCATAAACGCTAGATAAAGGGATCGCGTAAGGTTCGCCCTTTATCTGTCGGATTGCATAGACATAACGATGGTCCACTTAGTCCTCAGACATAGATTCACCGCTTGTACTAAAACTTAGAAGAGGTCATTTTTTTTGGCCTGTACTAAAGTTTTATCAAAGGTGCAAGCGGCGAGTGCTGGCAAATTGGCGCGAGGGCTGGGTTGGGTAGGCGATCGCCCGCAGCATCCTAAAGCTTAAAGATGCTCAAGGTCTGTCTTCATCGGTTGTGTCTTAGTCGGTTTTTTGCACCGTACGTTCGGGTACCAGTTCAGTCGCTAAGCCCGTTAGAGTTTTGGCGGCAAATTGCAGATAAGCTGCGGCCTGGCGATCGGCACCCAATTCCAAAAAGTAAGTAGCATGCTCAATCGCAGCTTGGACTAGTGCAAAGTCACGAGATGGGAAAGACTGCATGGAAACTCCTGATTAGTGAACAATGGGCTAGACACGGTAGGCTAGTGGACTGCGTCAGCGCACCCCATTAAGGCGCCGAGGCAAGCAAGAGCTGCGATCGCCACAACCCAGCCCGACAAATCAAAGGACAGTAGTGCGCAATCAATGATTTCTGCTGAGGGTTGGGCAGGCGACGGGCTGCATCATAACGGGCGATCGCCCAGGCAATCAGATTTGCGGCGTCAATCGGCACTCCGGCCTCAATCAACTGTCGCCAATAGGTCGGGGTCACTTCGCGGGTGGGTTTACGCAGAGGGGTGGGCATGGCAAGCATCCGAAAGAGTAGTGAACCATCAGAATGCAATTCAGTGGTGTAATGGTGTCCCTATCATCGGTTGTAGCCTCAAAAACAGATGTGATGCAGCAATGGGCGATCGCGTGATAGTTAACAAGAATCAAGGTGATAGCAGCGCTGCCTCTCTCGTGATAGCAGCACAGCGGCTCTTGTGACGACCATCACTCCCGCCCACCTCGGTTCTAATCCTTACCTAAAGACTATGATTTATAAGAAGACTATGATTTATAAATAGACCAAATCTTTGCCCATGACTTCCATGTCCCAACATTCACATCTAGCAACGGCAACCTGCCCGTTCTAGGCTGTGTTGACAGGACATGAGAGTAGATCTGAGGCAGTTGATGCAGTGGGAAACGGATAGCAGGTCGTCTTATTCATGGGTCAAGCAACGGTATCAAGTCAGACCATTGAGGCCGCTGACCTGCATTAAGTGTCAAGAAGCACGACACGAGCTACCGCCCCTTGACAGATCGCACTAGAATAGAACGCATGAACTACTAGAGTAGAACTATAGGTGGGCAGCCATGAGTTTCTTCCAGCGTTTACAAGATGTGCTCGGCATCAATGAGCAATATGCAGAAGGATACGACGACGGCCTTTACGATGAGGAATACATTTATCCAGATGGTGCACCACCGCTACCCGGGTATGGTCGCCGCGGTGCAGCCGGGCCTCAGCGAGCAGAGGGCAGCAATGTAGTGGGGTTGCCCGGTTTGCCCTCTGGGCAGCCTGAAGTGATTTTGATGGAGCCCCGGAGTTTTGAGGAAATTCCTCAGGCAGTGCGAGCCCTAAGAGAGCGCAAGTCGGTGGTGCTTAACCTAGGGATGATGGAACCCGATCAGGCTCAACGCGCCGCTGACTATGTAGCAGGCGGAGCCTATGCCGTCGATGGGCATCAAGAACGTCTGGGTGATCACATTTTTCTGTTCACGCCTAATTTTGTGCAGATCAGCAGCTACACTGGCATCCCCCCCATGCAGCCCCAGCAAGCAGTAGCGCAGCCCATCAGTCCTACGCTACACAACCCTTTTTCCACGTCACTGGGCCCTACATAGTGTCAATTCGGCAAATGCCCAGAACCGTGCTGCTCGCGCCGCGGGCAGCACGGTTTTAGGTGTCCTAATCGACCTATCGGTTGCAATAGGTGAACGTGCACCATCCTGCACCCGTGCTTTAATGGCGACGCATCTGCTTGAGAAACCCAGTTTTATCTCAGGCCATTTCTCAAACAGAACACTCCTGTACTGGGTGAACACCCTTCCAGCCCTGCTGTATTACTGGTGATCGCCCTGCGTCTTCTTTGGTAGAAATCACGTCAGACCGATACGGCAGGCTCAGCCGGCGTTGGCTCATGTTCTACCACAAACACGTTGGAATAAAGATTGGCGATAATCTGCTGTCCCTGCTGCGTCAGGGATAAGTAACGCAATCCATCCTTGATATAAGGAAAGACGCCGTGCCAGTAGAACTTGGGATAGTTGTTGCGTAAATCACCGGGATGGCGATAGCCCAAGGCTCGGTTGACTCCCGTTTCTTCAAATTCGTAGTAAAGGGCACCAATTTTCTTAAGATAGCGGGGATCGCTGAGTTGCCCAATTAAATCGGCTGCTCGTACCAAACCGGGGAAGTTCACGGTATCCTGATGGTCGCCATCCTGGGGCACAGGAAATCGCGTTAACTCGATGTTGCGTTTTACCGCTTCGGCATCAATTAATCGATTGCCGCCAAATCGCTCATCTACGAATAATTTGGCGCGATCGACATGGTAAGGCGTGAGGCTAGCATCTGACGCACCGGCAGGCAGGGGAACCATTTCACCGCTACCCGTTGCGTAGCGGGTACCATCGTCTGCACGGCAGACGCCTTTGACGTAGCCAATGTCGTGACAGACCAACGAAATCACAAAATGGAGCCAGTCTTCACAGCTCACACCCCCTTCGCGGATGTGCTTACCCCGCAAAATTTCTTGCCCAACTAAGGTTACTAGAATGGTGTGCTCTACGTTGTGATAGAGCGCATCACTATTGGCGATATTTTCTAGCGCCATTGCCCCAATCCATCCTAGGATGTCTTCATAGTCGGATTTCAGACCGCCATAGGTGTGGCGATACCCTTCTTTGAGTTGACGCACAAAGTCTGAAATCAGAAGTTCGGTAGCGTTAAACATGTTGGCCAGTCAACCTCAGTGGCTAAGGTTTTGTTAAAGAGTACCCAAAGATTCCCTATTGCTACCCTAGCTTAGTTGAAGGCCGCTGGTTGTGAGGTAAAGCTGCGACCCTCCTTGACATAAATCACAATAGGCTGCTGAGGTTTACGGGTGGGTTCCTTTAGGAGTATCTTGGCACGGTGCAGAACCCTTGGTGTGTGAGGATTCTACTTTCGTCTCCGAGTTTAACCAATGAAGGCTGTGATGTAGACAGCCTAAATCTAAGAGGTTAAAGATTTCCTTACATGGCGGACTGAGGATTTGAAGCGTCTTCTTGGGAATTTGCAGGCTCTTTGAGAACGGTGAGCACCTCCTCGCACCATTCAATCCAGTCTGTTTCATAGCGGATGCCACGACGCAGCGTTAGATAAAGGAACTGAAGGGGTGGGCTAGGTTGGGCGATCGCCCGATAGTTCGCTTCTTTTTCCCGATAGCGTTGGAGTTGGTCGTGATGCATTTGGCGGCGACGGTGCACCTCCTTAACCAGCAACTCACGAGGGCCGTAGGGGCCTGCCATCACTCGCACCAGCAAGTCTTCTCGAATGGGAGCGGGATCGGTGGGCTCGGCGAACCATGCCGATAGCTCTTGCATTCCAACAGGTGTCACGCGGTAAATTTTTTTGTCGGGCTTGCCGTCTTGAGGCACTGCCTCAAACGCTACCCACCCCTGCTGCTCCATCCGGGCGAGTTCGCGATAAACCTGCTGCTGGCTAGCCTTCCAAAAGCAGCCAACTGAGTCGTCAAAGCATTTGCTGACGTCATAGCCACTGCGGGGCATATTGGCAAGCAAAACCAAGAGGGTGTGGGCCAGAGCCATAGCATTTGCAATGTGCGTTTTCAATCATGGAAGCAGGACGGCGATCGCCCCTTCAGATCAAGCGAAAGGTTTTGCGCTGCCGTTCCTTCAGCATAGCCGCTGCGGGGTGACTCGATGGGACAGGATCGGGCCGATATTGAGCTGCGTTGTCGAGTTCGTCTTAGAGAGTTGACATACCCAACAAGTTGAGTATAGACTGCGGAGCATTACACAACAAGTTTTATATCGCTTAGTTGGATATTGACTTGCTGTAGTCCTCCTCAATGAGTCGTTGGTGCCATGACCTCAGATGCACTTGACCAAACCGAATATCAAGACCGGGGCAGGGTAAAGTCGGGGGCGATCGGGGATGATGCGTCCTTAGCAGCCAGTAAAAAGCGGTGGCCCTGGCGCGATCGCCTGGGAAGATGGGGGTGGCTGCTGTTGCTGCCGGTGGGGGGAGCGATCGCCCTGCCGTATGTGAACGCTTCGGCTCCAGTAGAAGTAGCCGCCCAGTCGGCACTTGCGGTCAACACGCTGACCCTAGAGCCTGTTGCTAGCTACGCCACTGAGCGCACCTATGCGGGAGAGGTGGTGTCGCGGCGTAGCAGCGACTTGGGGGTAGAGCTGGCGGGCACTGTAGTTGAACTCTGGGTAGACGAGGGCGAGCCAGTGGCGGCAGGGGCGCCCCTGGCACGGTTGGATACCCGCAGCCTGTTGGCCCAGCGCCAGCAGTTGCAGGCTCAGCAGGCTCAGGAGATCGCCCAGCTTGCCGAGCTGCAGGCGGGGCCCCGCGCTGAAACCATTGCCACAGCGCGTGCTGTCGTTGCTGAAGTGCAGCAAGAGCTAGACCTGGCAAGGGTGCAGCAGTCGCGCCGCGTCGCACTCTATGCCGAAGGCGCGATCTCGCGGGAGCAGTTAGATCAGCAAACGACGGGAGTTGGGGCGCTGCACCATCGGCTAGAGCAGGCCCAGAGCCAGTTAAACGAGCTGCTCGCAGGGACTCGCACCGAGCAGATTGCCGCCCAGTCGGCGCAGGTGCAGCAGCTAGAGGCCAGACTTCAATCGCTCGCCGTGGATTTAGAAAAAAGTGTGCTGCGATCGCCCTTTGCGGGCACCGTCAGCCAGCGACTGGTAGATGAGGGCGTTGTGGTGAGCCCCGGTCAGCCCCTGCTGCGATTAGTGGAAGCCGGAGCACTCGAAGCGCGGGTCGGTGTGCCAACGGCGGTAGCTCAGCGGTTGCAGGTGGGCCAACCCCACCCGGTATACGTGGGCGATCGCACGCTGACAGCAACAATCACCGCACTCCTACCCGAGGTGGAGGCCACCAGCCGTACCGTGACGACTGTGCTCCGCCTTCCATTGGATGCGAGCCTAACCCTCGGACAAACCGCCCAGCTACAGCTAGCCGAAACCCATGCAGAGGCAGGGTATTGGCTGCCTACTACGGCGCTGGTGCCAGGAGAGCGAGGGCTGTGGTCGGTGTATGTGCTGCACCGTGAGCCCGCAGCAGGGTCTGAGTTCAACCGCGACCTGTCTAAGCCCGAACCGTTGGGCCAGTACACCGTAGCGCGGCGCGATGTGGAAGTGCTGCATACCGAGGGCGATCGCCTGCTAGTGCGCGGTACCCTGCAACCGGGCGATCGGGCGATCGTCAGCGGTGCCCACCGTATTGTCCCGGGTCAGCGCGTTCAGCCCGCCCCATAATTCCGCCATAATTCCGCCAACTTGCCTAGCGCTCAACGCGCTGGCTTGAGTGTTGATTGGGGTAAACCCCCCGCGCAACAAGGGGTTCACCCTAATGGTTGTCCTAATCACCCATCGGTTGCAATCGCGAGGTTTTTTTGATGCACAGCCTGTTCTACCGCAATCGTCAACTGTTGGCGCTGACCTTAACGCTGATCATCGTGTGGGGCTTAGCCGCCGTCTTCACCCTCCCTCGGATGGAAGATCCCACCATTACCCAGCGGGTTGCCACGGTGGTCACACCCTTTCCCGGTGCCAGCCCCGAGCGGGTAGAATCATTAGTCACCGAGCCGATCGAACAAATCCTATTTGAACTTGACGAAATTGAGTTGCTGCGATCGACCAGCAGCAGAGGCCTATCCGTGGTCACGGTCGAGCTGAAGGAAGCCATTCAGCAGGTAGAGCCGGTGTGGGCCAAAGTGCGGAGCAAGCTGCAGGATGTGCAGCCACAGCTGCCGCCCGATGCTGCCACCCCTGACTATCGAGACGGCAGCACGGCAGCCAGCGCCCTCATCGTTGGGCTCACGTGGGAACTGGATGCGCCCCCTAATTTCACTATTCTGCACCGCACCGCCAAAGCCTTAGAAGACCGCATTCGCGCCATTCCCGGAACTGACACGGTAGAGCTGTTTGGCAACCCCAATGAAGAAATTCGGGTCGAAATTTCTCCCCTGGAATTGGCGACCCTAGGGTTGACGCCGCAAGCCCTGGCCCAGCAGATTCAGGCCAGCGATGCCAAGCTGTCTGCTGGGCAACTGCGCAGCGACCAAAGTCAGGTGTTGGTAGAAGTGAGCAGCGCCCTCGATTCCCTTATGCGGATTCGTCAAATTCCGATTCGGGTGGGCGGCTCGGGGCAAGTGACTCAGCTGGGCGACATCGCCACGGTGGTGAAGGGTGTGCAGGAGCCCTTGGTAGAATTGGCGATCGTGAATGGCTATCCAGCCGTGGTGCTCGCTGCACAGGTCGAATCGCAGGCGCGGGTCGATGCGTGGGCGAGGCAGGCGCGGCAAGTGCTCGATGAGGCGCGTGGCACCCTCTCGGACGGGTTGGGACTGCGGCTTGTGCTCGACCAAAGCCACTATGTAGAACAGCGGCTGAATGGCGTCATGGGTAACTTGGTGACCAGTTCGCTGCTGGTGGTTGGGGTATCGCTGCTGCTGCTGGGGTGGCGCGCGGCGCTGATTGTTGGGTCAGCTTTGCCCCTGGCCACGCTGATGGTATTTGGGACGATGCAAGGACTGGGCGTGCCGTTGCACCAGATGTCGGTGACGGGCGTCATTATTGCCTTAGGGCTGCTAATCGACAATGCCATTGTGGTGGTGGATGAGGTGCAGCACCGCCTGCGGACGGGTGTTGCCCCGGCTCAGGCCGTAGCCGATACGGGACGTCATCTCACTGTTCCGCTGCTGGCGTCTACGTTGACGACGGTGCTGGCCTTTGTGCCGATTGCGTCGTCTCCTGGCAGTGTGGGGGAGTTTATCGGCACCATTGGCTTAACGGTGATTTTGGCGTTGGTGAGCTCGCTGCTGCTGTCGCTGACGGTGATTCCCGCACTGGCAGCGCGGCTGTTGTCGAGCCATGCGATGAGCGATCGCCCTCAGGGCCTGCAGATGCCCGCAGCGGGACGCCTTTATCACTGGAGCTTGGGGGCAATCTTTCGGCGGCCCTGGCTAGGGGTGGGACTGGCGCTGGTGTTGCCACTACTAGGATTCACGCAATTTGGGACGCTAGAACAGCAGTTTTTTCCGCCGACCAACCGAGATCAGGCCCAGATTGAACTGCTGCTGTCGCCCCAAACGGCGATCGCCCAAACTCAGCACTATGCCCAGCAGGTGCGGGATCTGCTTCAGCAGCATCCGGCGGTGGCAGAGGTGCACTGGTTTCTGGGCAGCAGCGCCCCGCCCTTTTTCTATAATGTGGTCGGCCAGCGAGATGATGCCGCCAACTATGCTCAGGGTATTGTGCAGCTAACGACCCCCAATCACCTGCGTGATACCCTCCGCACCCTGCAAACCCAGGTCGATGCGGCCTTTCCTGAGGCGCAGGTGCTAGTGAAGCAGCTAGAGCAAGGCCCCCCGTTTGACGCGCCGATTGAGCTGCGGCTCTATGGTCAGGATTTGATGCAGATGCAGGCGCTGGGGAACGACCTGCGGGCGCGGCTGGCGCAGTTGCCCGAGGTAACCCACACCCGCGCGAGTCTTGCGGATGCGCTGCCCAAGCTGGCGCTGACGATAGACGAGGTGCAGGCCCAACGTGCTGGGCTTGAAAACAGTGCGATCGCCCGCCAGCTGGATGCGGCGCTGGAAGGCGCTGTGGGCGGATCATTGCTAGAGGCCACCGAAGACATTCCCGTGCGCGTGCGGTTGGCAGACGCAGCGCGAGGCAGTTTGACGCAGGTCGCATCGCTGGATGTGCTCTCTGCGACGGGGCAACGGGTGCCGCTAGGGGCGATCGCCGAGGTCGATCTGGTGCCAAGTCTAAGCACCCTTCAGCGCCGCAATGGGCAGCGCATCAATACGGTGCAAGCTTACTTGAGGGCGGGTGCGCTGCCCGACACGGTGCTAGCCCACTTTCGTCAACAGTTGATCGACAGTGGCTGGGCGCTCCCCCTCGGGATGCGGCTCGAGTATGGCGGCGAGGCCGATGCTCGGGGCACTGCGGTGGGCAACCTGCTGTCTACGGTGGGCGTGCTGCTAATTCTGATGACGGCCACCCTCGTTCTGTCTTTCAATTCCTTTGAGCTAGCAGGGTTGATTGCGACGGTGGCGATCGCCGCAGTTGGTCTGGCAGTCCTAGCGCTGTGGGTCTTCAATTCAGTCTTTGGCTTTACGGCGATTCTCGGTACGTTGGGGCTGATCGGCCTCGCCATCAATGATTCGATTGTGGTGCTAGCCGCCCTGCAAACAGACCCCAATGCACGAGCGGGCGATCGCCATGCCACTCAGCAGGTGGTGGTTCAGTCCACTCGGCATGTCATCGCAACTACGCTGACGACGGTCGTGGGGTTTGTGCCGCTATTGCTGGATTCAACCGGGTTTTGGCCACCAATGGCGATCGCCATCGCGGGTGGCTTAGGCGGAGCCACACTGCTGGCGCTCTACTACGTTCCCGCCGCACATCTGCTGCTCGCACGCCGGGCGATGGCCCACTCCATACCCGCAGATACAACAAGACCCCGCATTGCTGCGAGGTCTCATTAATCGGAGCGGCGGGATTTGAACCCACGACCCCTACTACCCCAAAGTAGTGCGCTACCAAGCTGCGCTACGCCCCGATACGCTGCATTCAGCGCTTTACAAATATACCATAGCTGATGGGCAAGTCTGAGCAGACCATAAATCTAACGGACTGGTCATTAGTATTGCAGTCGATAGGTTGATGAGGAGCCTCATCGGAACCGAGACATACAGTTAGCTCAAACTGGGATAGAGCTGGGTTCGCTTGTCCCCAACTCAGCCATGGTGGATCCAGATTGATCTGCTGCTTGCCAACGTCCCCGACTCTCAACCGGTCTTTGGCTTCAGGCGACGGCAAGAAAATACCCTAACCCCTGAATTCTCCGTCTTCGCCCGCATCATCCAAACAATTCCAATAAAAAATCCCCAGTTTAAACCAGGGATTTAACAGGAGTAACAACCACAGAACACTTTCAAATGCAACGCAATAAAAGGAACTACCCCTTTGCTGTGACCCAGTTCATCCGTCGAGAACCTTGAGGTATACCGTTTTTTTACGGTTTACATTCTTAAGCAATCATAGTGCGAAATGGCAGCATTGCTGTAGTGAGGACAACAAATTCCTGGAATTTGTTGCTTGTTTTATCCCCTCTGGGCGGATCTACCGGAGCGATCGCCGCGCCGCGCCACTCACCGCATCTACGCCAAAGGTCAGCACGATAAAGCAGCCCAGCGACACCACCAGCCCGCGATAGTCAAAACTGCTCAACTGCTCTGTGAGCAGTCGTCCCAGCCCGCCCGCCCCCACCAGCCCCACAATCACCGTTTCGCGCATGCACACCTCCCAGCGATAAAGGCTATAGGCCAGAACACGGGTGAGCGTCAAGGGCAGCACCCCATACAGAAAAACCGACGGCGCAGGGGCGCCCTGAGCCTGTAGCGCGCGCAGAGGCCGCTGATCTAGATTTTCGATCACTTCGGCGTTAAGACGTCCCAAAATGCCGAGGTTATGGAGACCCAGGGCGATCGCCCCAGGCAATAGGCCAGGGAAAAACACAAACAGCGCCACCAGTGCCCAAATCGGCGCGGGAATGGCACGGCACACCAGCAGCCCCACGCGCGTTGCGATTAACCCCACCCAGGCGATCGCCCGCTGCACCTTAGACTCCTGCATGCCGCTGAACAAGCCCCCCGACAAAAAGAACGTGTGGGCAGCCGGGAACGCAAGCAGAATGCCGCCCATGCTCGCCAGGGCGATCGCCAGCACCGACATGGCTAGGGTTTGCAGCGACAGCAGCAGCAGTTGCGCCCCATCTGCAGCAGTGATGCGAATGGGCGTAGCCAGGCGCACCACATCCCCCAACAGCGTGGCTGTGCGCGGCGACCACAGCTTGCTGTAGTCTGCCCCCACCCAGCGAAAGCTGACGGGAATGAGGATCAAGAGAAGTAGGAGAGCGATCGCCGGAAGCGCCTGCCAGAGGCGTTCACGCAGCGTCGTAAGCAGCGCATTGCCCAAACCCCACGCGCTGCGGGTTCTGCGCTCCCGTTTGGGAGCGCGGGGTGCGCCCGGAGAGGCAGACGACCCAGTCTGTACGGATGGAGCCGCAGAAGACACGCCCGCGCGAACCGGGCGTCGCCGCTTTAGATTCAAATCCATTCGGGTCGGCGACCCCAATCGCTGCCGCAGCAACGCGCTGATCACATCCACCGACCCATTTAGCGCAAACAGCGCGTAGAACAGCGTCCACAACTGCTCATAGCGCAAGGATTGCAAGCTGAGAAAAATCTCATAGCCTAGACCGCCTGCACCAATAATGCCCAGCACCGCCGCCGAGCGAATGGAGCACTCAAACCGATAAAAGCTATAGGACAGCAAATCCAAGAAGGCTTGGGGCAGCAGCGTATAAAGCAGCGCGGGAAAGGACGCAACGCCGCTGTTGAGCAGAGCCTGAAGCGGCTGGCGCGGCGTTTCATCCAGCAGGTCGGCAAACACTTTGGCCACGATCGCCCCATAGGGCACAGCAATGCCGAGAACGGCCACCAGCGGGTCTAAGCCAAAAATATTGACAAAAAACAGACCCCAAATCAGCTCGTGAATGGCACGGGGCACCGCCAGCCCCCAGCGCAACACCTGCCCAAACGGTCGCTGCCGTTGGGGAAACACCGCCTGCCACCACACCTCAGACATCAGCACGCCGCCTACCAACCCCAACGCTACGCTAAGCGTGGTGCCGCAGATGGCATAAAACAGCGTCGTAATGGTGGCCTGTCCGGCGATCGCCAGAAACTCGGCACTGAGGTCGGGCGTCAGGCTGGCACGGGCAAAGCGCAATAGCTGCGGCAGTCCCCCCCAATTCACCACCTCAGTGCGGAACAGGCCAGTCGGCACAAGGGACAGGGCGATCGCCCCTAACGCCACCAACAGCCAAAATTGCCCCGCCGTCCACACTGGCGCAGCAGGCGCAAAGGGAACCGACGAGGCCCCGGCTGGCGTGCGGTGCGGCGAGGGCGTCATCCCTCATCCTCCAGGGCATAGAGCTGCGTCAGCATAGCGTCAGAGATGGCAGCAGCGGGTGCGTCGAACACAATCTGCCCGTGGCGCAGACCAATGATGCGATCGCAATACTGCCGCGCCAATTCCACCGTATGCAGACTCACCACCAGCGTTTTCCCGTCTTCCACAACCAAATCTCGCAACAGCGCCATCACGTCGCGGCTGCGTTCGGGGTCAAGGCTAGAGACGGGTTCATCGGCCAAAATCACCAGGGGATTTTGCACCAACACGCGGGCGATCGCCACCCGCTGCTGTTGCCCGCCCGACAGGTCATCAGTGCGCGCATCCAGCTTTTCGGGAATGCCGACTCGGTGCAACGCGGCGATCGCCCGGTCGCGCTCTAGCGGATAGACCAGCGACAGAACCGCTTTCCACAGCGGCCAGCGGCCAAGGTGCCCTGCATTAACGTTGTGCACCACCCGCAGCGGTTCCACCAGGTGAAACTGTTGATAGATCGTGCCAATCTGCCGCTGCACCCGCCGCCGCTGCCGACTAGAGAGCCGCCCTAGGGGATAGCCCAGCGCCCACACCTCGCCCTGGCTGGGACGCAGCGTGCCGTTGAGCAACCGCAGCAGCGTGCTCTTGCCCGCCCCGCTCGACCCCACCAGCGCCACCCGCTCACCCGGATAAATCGAGAGGGAGGTCTCTGACAGCGCCGCCACTTCCCCAAACCGCTGCGTCACCCGCCGCAGGTCAAACAGGGGCATCCCGGCTAACTCAGCGAGGGATGCATCAGAGGTCGCCAGCGGAGAGGATTGAATCGTGGAGCGATCGCCGGAATGGTCTACATTACTGGATTTTGCCAACCTGCCGACCCACTGCTTCAATCTGAGAATAGTTCGAGTTTTCTGTTTCGATGAACCGGTCAGCCCCAAACAAATCGAGGATTTCGGCCTGTTCGGGCACGCTGGGGTCGAGCTTTAGCAGCGCTGCTTGCACCTGTTCTATAAAGTCATCCCCATAGCGCTCCGTCACTTGGGGATTGATCACCCAGTGATAATCGTAATAGGGCGGAGTGCGCCATATCACCTGCACGCGGCTCGTATCCACAGCGCCCAATTCTACCCGCTGGTTCCACACGATTTCATTCACCGCGCCCACCTCATAGGTGCCTGCTTCCACCAGTTGAATCGTCGCGTCGTGATTTTGAGAAAAGCCCACCTCGCCGCGAAACTCGCTGAGATCAAAGCCGGCTTCCTGCAAAAAGTGCTGAGGCATCAGCCGTCCAGAGGTAGAAGACTCGCTGCCAAAGGTGAAGCTGCGCCCTTTCAACGTCTCCAGTCCGGCGCTGTCTTCAAAGGGTTCAATTCCACTGTCGGTGTTGGCGATAAACACGCTGTAGAACTCGGCATCAATGTCTCGCTGGGCGATCGCCTCTGCCCCGGGCACTTGCAGTCGCGCCTGCACACCTGTGAGCCCACCAAACCACACCATGTCTAGGTCGCCTACCCGAAAGGCAGTGACCGCCGCTGCATAATCGGTAACGGGCTTATATTCCACCGGCATCCCTAATTCTGCTGAGAGATAGTCTGACAAGATGCCATAGAGCCGCTGCAGCTTTTCTGGATCTTGGTCAGGGATGGCCCCAGTGATAAAGGGCTGGGTCACTGCAGCGTCATCCACGCTATTACCCGAAGATGCAGACGGGGCCGAACCCGGGGCGCAGGCTGTCAGAGGCAGCAGCACTGATAAAAGTAAAGACCCTAAAAATCGCTTCATTTGTTGCAATTTTTCATTCTAAATTACTCGTGTCTCGGGCTGGGACAGAGAAGGGACTAAGGAGCGATCGCCCCTCATCCTCTACCGACCGCCTCTATCAAGCCCACTGTTTTGAACAGAGTGGAACAAGCGGGCGATCGCTCCTGTGTAACATTTTGCACAAATTATCACGCTGCCCCAGCACTTCTTTAGCATAGACACATCAAGGCATTAGGCAGCAGAGCATACCCAACCCAACGGACCGAATTGGCAATCCTCAAAAGGTACCCACAGATGGGGACTATTCATCCAGGATTGACCTAGGAACAATTGGACGAGGTCACCATACGAGTTCGACAAAGTCGGCTCCCCAGCATGGAGCCAAACCAGACTAAACCAGAGTCGTCTCAGTCGCGCCAAGGTTTTTAGTAAAAGACTCAGCCAGATATCGTCTCAGATTATTTCTTGCATTCAGCTCTGCATCTGCCTTTACAGCTCCCAGACTGAAAAAGCATCCTCCAAGACACCTAAGCCACCGCACAACGTGCGTTGGTTCTGCTTTTCTGGTTTTTCTCTCCAAGCTTCAAGGAGTCCTATGACCACTTCTTTGCCCAACGATCCACTGTTTCAATACCAGTGGCATCTTCTCAACACAGGTCAAACTGGGGGCACCCCCGGCATAGATCTCAACGTCGTGCCCGTCTGGCAAAACTATACCGGCGCAGGGGTGCTCGTCGGCGTTCTCGATGATGGCGTAGCCTATCTGCACCCCGATCTCACCAACAACTATAATGCTGATGCTCAGTATGATGCGGCAGAACTGGATGGCGATGCCGCACCTAACAGCGAAGGGGATGACCACGGCACGGCGGTAGCCGGTATCATCGCCGGAGAAATGAACAATACCGAGGGAGGAGTGGGCGTCGCCCCTGGGGCCTCCATTGCTGGCATCCGCATTGATTTTGAAGACTATTCCACCTTTGAACAACACACTGCCAATGCTCTAATGCAGATGGCAAATTTTGATGTGGTCAACAATAGTTGGAGCTACGGTTCCCCCTTTGAAGATGACTTCGCCGAGCCGTTGTTTCAGCCCTACCAAACTGCATTAACCAACGCCGTGCAAACTGGACGGGAGGGTAAAGGCACTGTTGTGGTCTTCGCTGGCGGAAACACGCGCATACAGGCTAACAACACGAACTACCACAATTTACAAAACTCGCGTTTTACCATTGCTGTTGCGGCGCTCAACCACTTTGGAGTCCACACCGACTACAGCACCCTAGGGGCTAGCCTTCTGGTCTCAGCCTTTGGTGGCGACCAGGGGGGGACGGCATCGTCACAACCGATCTACCGCCCAACAAGACTGCATCCATAGACAGCGATGGATACAACTACTCCTTTGGGGGCACCTCAGCCGCTGCCCCTATGGTGTCTGGCGTTGTGGCGCTCATGCTCGAAGCTAACCCCAACCTAGGCTATCGGGATGTACAAATGATCTTGGCTTACTCTGCTCGGCAGACGGATACTAACAACCCTGGCTGGGCCATCAACGGTGCCAAAAATTGGAACGGTGGCGGGTTGCATGTCAGCCACGACTATGGCTTTGGCTTGGTGGATGCGCTTGCTGCAGTGCGCTTGGCAGAAACCTGGACGCTGCAAAGCACCACAGCCAATGAACAAAGCCTCAGCGCGACTAGCACACCAGACCTGCCTATCCCCAATTTGAGCGCCGTCAGCGACAGCATTCAGCTCTCGGGCGGGTTGCAGATTGAGCAGGTGGAAGTAGCCTTGGATCTGTCTCACACCTGGATTGAAGATTTGACCGTAACCCTCACCTCGCCCACAGGAACTCAGAGTGTACTGGTCTCTCAGCCAGGAAAGAGCGGCTTTTCGGATGACCGATTTGAATTGCCGGAAAGCGACATTAAGTTCACTCTTTCCTCAGTGCATCATTGGGGCGAAGTTGCAGAGGGCACGTGGACGCTGACTGTCACCGACGGCCAAGAATTTGATGTGGGCACCCTCAATAGTTGGACATTAACGCTATACGGCAGCACCCTCAGTGACGACAGTGTGTATATTTACACCAATGACTTTGCCCTAGTGGGCGCTGATGCGTCTCGGCTGACGCTGAGCGATGCAGGGGGCACTGACACACTAAATGCGGCGGCTGTCACATCCAATCTGCGGATTGATTTGCGATCGGGGAACACCAGTCAGATTGCTGGGCAAAGCGTTGTGATTGACGCCACCACAGTGATTGAACATGCGATTGGCGGCGATGGTCATGATGTGTTGCTAGGCAATGCTGCCCCAAATACCCTCTATGGTAAACGAGGCAATGATACACTGCGTGGCTTTCAAGGTAATGACTTTCTGTTTGGTGGACAGGGTAACGACCTGCTCATAGGCGGGGCGGGCAATGACCTACTTGTGGGGGATGCCAGACACGATACTCTACACGGTGGCGGCGGCGATGATACGCTGACGGGTGGAAACGGGAGCGATCACTTTCTCTTCCAATCAGGGCAACCCTTTGGTAATCAGAACTTTGGCACCGACACTATTACCGACTTTCAGTTGACCACCGATAAGCTGGTGTTAAGCAAAACCAGCTTTACCAAGCTTAGTAGTGCGATTGGCTTAGGGTTCAGCCTTGCGCGCGAATTTGCCCAAGTGGGGACAGATGCCGCGGCCAAGGTGAGTTCTGCTCTGATTGTTTATAGCCTAGGGTCAGGTAATTTGTTTTACAAGGCCAACGGGGAGACCACAGGACTGGGAAGCGGGGGATTGATTGTTTGCCAATCTCAGCACCAAGCCTTCTCTCACGGCCATGGATTTCTTACTCTCGGCCTAGGAGTAGATTGCTCTTGAACGTCAGTTAGGGTTAGGAGGGTGTTGGGGTACATCAAGGGTTTGAGCTTCTCCCAAATTCAGGTTAGTAGAGCTATGGTTGCATAGATGAGACGGGATGCTGATCATGACCCAGCATCCCATTTTAAGAACATGTCTTGGTCGCAACGCTGTTAGCGGTTAGGGTTGGGTTGCTTCTGAATTAGCATGCGCTCAAAGCTCAGGGCGACCACGCCCAATGTTACCGACAGAATGCCCACAAGCTGTATCGATTGCAGGGCGGTGCGATCGCTCGGCGTTAACAAAAAGGCCAACAGAGCCGTAAGCACTGGGCCACTTGATGCAACAATTGAGGCTCGAGCCGCTCCTAGCCGCTTAACCCCCAGGTTATTCAGCAAATAGCCAATCAAGGTCAAGGTGCCTAGCACAATGCCCCCAATGAGCAGCCCCATGAGATTATCAGGCGGCTCTTGCACACCAAAGGGCAGCAACATCATACTGGCTAGGGTAAAGATGGTGAAAAACTGAATGAAGCTCACAGGAACAGGATGCAGTTTTTTGAAGCTGATTTGCATGGAAATCAGATAAAGTGCAAAGAAAATACCGGAAAACACGGCGGCAATGACGCCACTGCCAGAGATGTTTGTAGCACTGGCCAGCCGGGGTGAAGCGGTCAGAATCACCCCCAACAAAATTGCAAACATGACGGCCCCCCGGAGGAGAGTAGGGCGATCGCCAAACAGTAGCCAAGCGAGGGGCACTGTTACCAAGGGATACATAAACAGAATAGTGACTGCAACCCCAGGACTAATGGCGGAAATCGCAATATAAATCAGCACCTGGGAGCTAAATAGGAAAAAGCCACTGCCGATTACAGTGATCACTTGGCGTAAATCACGCGCCATCAAAAACGCCCGCACATCTCGCCAGACGGGGGGATAGAGCCCCTTCGCCACAAACCACATCACCGGAACAACCACCACCATGCGCAGCCAGAGAATCAGCAGTGAGTTGGGAAGGCTATTCAAACTAATGGAGCGCGGTAGATTGATCAGACCAAATACGCTCGTATCCCAACCGATAATCCCAACCACCACATTGTGAAGCGACAGCGCTAGGGTCGAGACCAGAATGAGCACTAGCCCAATCTGGGAGGCGCTGGCTTTGGTAGGCTTGGCAGGGCGCGTAGAGGAGCTAGAAGGAGATGGGGCCGAGGATGCTGAGCGGCGATCGTCCCCCCCGGCACTGGCACCTGCACTGGGGTGAGGTGGCAGTGGATCAGCAGCGTCTTTCGACGCGGATTGTGGAGATTGGGATCTCAATGTGGACGGGCTAGTGGCGATTGATCGATCGAGGTCTGCTGCGAAGGCAGCCTGGGACATTGCGTCGTCGCTTAACCGTGACGGAGTATAGTCGGGCGAGGCGGCTGGCATTGCAGCCGCCTGACCATAGCTGCTAGAGGGCACCTGCAGCGGTGGCGCTTCGGCCAGTTCTGTTTGAAGGCGATCGCTCAACCGACTCACCAGTGCATCTAGCAGCGCTTCACCCTGATGCTCCAGCGTTTGCATGCGATCGAGCTGTTGACTTAGGGCAGATTGGTGGCTGCTCAAATCCTGCTGCAGAGCAACCAGCAGCTCATTGACGCTGTGATCCACAGCCAGCATGGTCTTGCGCTCTCTGTCATACACCTCGCCCTCTAGCAACTGTCCCTCAGCCTGAAGAGGAAAGCCAGACTGCTTTAACCGTTGAGCTAAGATGCCGTAGAGTTGGCTGGCGAGCGCCTGCGCTAGCTGCTTGGCCCATAGCTTTTGCTGGTCAAGTTGCTGCTGCGTGAGTAAAACTTGATGCTCAGACTGAAGCAGTTGATTTTGAGCCTGCAATTTCTCAATGTCGTTGAGCAGGCGCGATCGCTCTGCTTGCAGACGCGAAATATCATGCCCCATTTGAGACACAACCTCATGCTGCAACGTGCGCAGGTCTTGCGTAACGCTCTTAAGCACCTGCTCCATTGCGGTCGAGTCCGCTTGATTGGGTTGGCTGTTCAAATCCCCCATGCCTATGCAGCCTCAGATATTGCTTGCATCGCTGCGCCGTTATTTGCTGCATGATGACCAATATGATTGCAAGCATCATGACTTGGAAATCATCTTGGACCTATGAAGACTGTCTAAACCCTACGGGCGATCGCCCGGTGGTTGCAGCCGCAGACATCAAGTCCATTGCTACATAGCCTAACCTACTGCCTTGGTCTTAAGGGCAGTGCAGGTAGTGAGCTGAATGGAATGAGCCGAGAAGACAGATGGCAAAGCCCCCATGCCTCAACCCCGTCTACAGTCATAACTACCGCAACGTTTAGGTCTAGACTGCTGAAATAGCAGCGCATTATGTGACGCTCGATCTAACAAAGTGTACCCAACCCGCCCAATTTGAGCGCAAGATTCTAGAAAATTGCCCCATGGCTACTGGCTCAAGCCTCTCCATGAACCGATTTAGTCTATTGATTAGTTGATTAAAAGATTAAAATCCCAACTTGGCTCAGGCCTTCGCTACACGCATCTATCTCAATCTTTGGGCAGGGTGCTTGCCTACGCAGCAAAAACGCCCTGTCTAAGGGGTTTAGATTTTTCTCCACACCCTGGCTCATACTCTACAGATAACCCTTGCAATGACCCGACCTAAAATTGTTGTGCTGGATGATGACCCGACAGGGTCGCAAACCGTTCATAGCTGCCTACTGCTGCTGCAGTGGGATGTAGAGACCCTACTGCTGGGCCTAGCAGATGAGTCGCCAATTTTCTTTGTGCTCACGAACACCCGCGCGATGTCGCCAGAGCAGGCCGATGCTATCACGCGAGAAGTGTGTCGCAATCTCAAGACGGCGATCGCCCAAGCGGGCATTCAAGACTTCTTAGTCGTGAGCCGCTCTGACTCCACTCTGCGGGGTCACTATCCGGTTGAAACCGATGCGATCGCCCAAGAGCTTGGGCCGTTTGATGCTCACTTTCTCACCCCTGCCTTTTTTGAGGGCGGACGAATCACCCGCGACAGTATTCATTACCTGCTGATCGACGGAACGCCAATTCCCGTTCATGAAACCGAGTTTGCCCGCGATTCTGTATTCGGCTATCGCCATAGTTACCTGCCCGATTATGTGGCAGAAAAAACAGCAGGCCGCATCTCTGCCGACCAAGTAGAGCGACTGGTGTTAGCGGATATTCGCACTGGGGTGCGCCAGAGACTCATGCAACTGCGAGACAACGTCTGCGTCGCCGTCGATGCCGAAACGCAAGACGACCTGAATCAGTTTGCGGATGATGTGTTGGCAGCAGCGAGCCAGGGTCAGCGGTTTTTGTTTCGCAGTGCCGCGAGCATGCTCACCGCGCTGGCGCAACTGCCACCCCAGCCCATTGCCCCCGAGGCCATGGGCCACTACAACCGGGGCGGCAAACCTGGTGCAGTTATCGTAGGCTCTCATGTTAAGAAAACCACAGAGCAACTGGAAGCACTGCTCCAAGCGCCGGGTGTGGTGCCAGTGGAGGTGGATGTCGCTCAATTGCAGAGAAACGCCGCTGCGTCGGAATCGCTCTTGGCAACGGCGCTCGATCAGGTACGCGTGGCCCATGCTCAGGGCAAAACTCCAGTGGTGTTTACCAGTCGCAGAGAGATTACCTTTATCGACCAGCAGACGCGCTTAGACTTTGGCATGGTCGTGTCGCGGCTGCTGATGGACATTGAACGGGGGTTGCCTGCGGATATTGGCTTTTTGATCAGCAAGGGGGGCATTACGTCCAACGATACGTTAAGCGACGGGTTGGCGCTGCAAACGGCGCGGCTGCTGGGGCAAATCTTGCCTGGGGTGTCGATGGTGCGCACGCCTGCCGATCATGCGCAGTTTCCCAATCTGCCGGTGGTGTTGTTTCCAGGGAACGTGGGCGATCGCTCTGCTTTGGCAAATGCCTATCTCCGCCTGCGCTCTACCCCCAACCCAGACCTCAACCCAGCCCCCGACTCAGAACAAAAGATCTGAATTTTCCTGGGAATCTAAGTCTCAATCTGACCTAGGCCATTACTATAGATAGTTACTTGAGATAGTTGCTTGAGATGGCTGCTTAATGCAGTTGGTTACGCGCAGTATCAGGTTCCGGTTGCGGTCCCCACATCCACATCAGAACGGCAATATTCATGAATTCTGAGTCCACACCCACCCCCCTGTCCACTCTTTCCCCGACGTCATCCGATGCCGCCAGTCCGAATCTGCAGGTGCGGTTCAAGAGCGAAAACGGTCGGCTGTTGCTGCTACTGCCGCCCGAAGGCGAGCAGAATAGCCTATCCCTCACTTGGACAGACGTGTGGCAGCAACTCAAGCAGCGGCTGAACGCGGGCGATCGCTTCTGGCAACCGAATACATCAGTTCATCTCATTGGGCGCGATCGCTTGCTAGATGCCCGCCAGCTCCAAGCCGTGGTTGATCTACTGGCAGAGTCACAGCTCTATCTCAAGCGGGTTTACACCAGCCGCCGCCAGACCGCAGTGGCCGCCGCTACAACTGGCCTTTCCGTTGAGCAACAGCCCTCCGTCAGTCCGCTGACTCCACCGGCTGAGTCTCAGTCACCCCTAGCTGATCCACTCTATCTGCAAACCACTGTGCGCTCTGGCATGGAGGTGCGCCACACAGGCACACTCGTGATTATAGGAGACGTAAACCCCGGCGGCAGCGTCATCGCAGATGGCGATATCCTAGTATGGGGCAGTTTGCGAGGGGTTGCCCATGCCGGGGCCTCAGGAAATGGACGCTGCATGATTATGGCGCTGCGGCTAGAGCCCACTCAGCTGCGCATTGGCGACCAGGTAGCCCGCGCTCCCGAAACGCCACCGACTCAATATCAACCAGAGATAGCGTACATCAGCGAATCTGGCATTCGTATTACCAAAAGCACCGATATTTCAAGACTGCGTTCGTATCTGTAAGATTTGTAAGAATAGATATCTAAACCGACTATCCAGCGCTGGGGCGCATTGGGGTTGCGTCAATGGATACAGGAAGATCCAGATACATTCATTACCTAAAGCCCTAACGCCTGCTCCTACTGAATTCATGTCCAGCTCATTCGTTCGGTCAAACGGCCTAGATTAAACAAGAGGATTTTCATGAGTCGCGTCATTGTCGTTACCTCCGGTAAAGGAGGCGTGGGAAAAACCACCACCACTGCAAACCTGGGCATGGCGCTGGCGCAGCGCGGACGCAAAGTTGCCGTGATTGATGCCGACTTTGGGTTAAGAAACCTAGATCTGCTGCTCGGTTTAGAGAATCGTATTGTCTACACGGCAGTAGAAGTGCTAGCGGGCGAATGTCGATTAGAGCAAGCCTTGGTTAAAGACAAGCGCCACCCCAACTTAGTCTTGCTGCCAGCGGCACAAAACCGCACCAAAGACGCGGTAACACCTGATCAAATGAAGCAGTTGGTTCAAGAGCTCAGCAAGAACCGAGACTACGTGCTGGTTGATTGCCCAGCAGGGATTGAGATGGGCTTTCAGAATGCCACGGTGGCAGCCACAGAAGCACTCATTGTCACCACGCCAGAAATTGCCGCCGTGCGCGATGCGGATCGAGTCGTAGGGCTGTTAGAAGCAAGCGACATTCGCAAGCAGCATCTGATCGTGAACCGTCTTAGGCCTGCGATGGTGCAAGAAGATCTGATGATGTCGGTAAAAGACGTGCAGGAGATTTTGGCCATTCCCCTCATCGGGGTGGTGCCCGATGATGAACGGGTAATTATATCAACCAACAAAGGTGAACCCATTGTGCTAGCGCAGAAGCTGACCCTAGCGGGGCTGGCACTGGATAACATTGCTCGACGGCTAGATGGTGAAGACATCCCGTTTCTGGATTTAACGGCAACCCACGATGATTTGTTTTCGCGCCTGCGACGCATGTTTCGCGGAACCTCATAGGCCGGTGTTGAGGCGGCAAGGCGTCAGTCCACCTCTCCCTCTCCCATCTCTGTGGTCGATGCATTCCCTTGCGTTTTGTGATGAATGCTCCCCTAATGCATACGTGGGTGTCTAAATTCAGATCAGTGTTGTCGAGTTCATCATTAAGGCGATCGCCCCACCAACCGCTTCTCTTTTCCTCCTCTTCGGTATCCATTCCCCATGCTAATCGAACTGCTCGAACGCCTGTTTCCCAAGCAGCCTGAGTCTACTAGCCGCGATACGGTCAAGCAGCGTCTGCAAATTGTGCTGGCGCACGACCGCGCCGACTTGCCACCTGCAACGGTAGAAAAAATGCGGCGGGAGATTTTAGAGGTCGTGTCACGCTACGTAGAGATTGATCAAGACTCGACTGAGTTCTTATTAGAAAACAACCAGCGCGCTACAGCATTGATCGCCAACGTGCCAATTCGACGGGTAAAACAAGTTGACCACACCCTATAACTCAGGGTGATTCCTGCTTGTACTTGCTTGTAAAGGAATAATTCTCAGCTCACTGGCCTAATTTTTTCTGTTAGCAAGGATAGGGTCAATGCAACCATCCCCAATGCTGCGATCCCTAAACGGATCAGGTGATAGAAATGCCACTGATAACGCAATTCCATCCAGTTTTCAGGCGCAAAAGCTGGAGTCCAGTTATCAACTTGCTGATTGATGGGCTGAATAAAGATGGCCCATACGACCCACAACGCAATCATGCACGATGCGCCAAGAACCGTTAGCCAAAATGCCTTACGATGCTTACGCAACAATAGGGCTGCCGCCAAGGCAGAAATAATAGCTGGGATTTCAACCCATCCTAATTTGACTCGATAGCGAATGACTTCATTCTGCACCAGAATATAGCAGTCCAAAGGCAGCTCTAATTTGCCCGGCATTTGCATAAAGTGAGCATAAGAAACGCCGAGCTGTATCCCCATCAATACAACGGCTAAGAGTTGGAGGAGCCTAAGCACAGGGTTCATCCTATTCACAGGGTTTGCTTTATTCACGAGGCAAATCATAAACGAGGCTGCCCTCTATTGTGGTGACTCAGAATACATCGACATCCAGGCAAACTACTGCAACCTGTCGAGTGCAGGATCAATTAACCGCAGCTCGGATTAACGTCAATTCAGCAAAGTCCTAAAGCCGTGCTGCCCTGCGCCATGGAGCTGCAACACCGCCATTGATCTGCCATTGAACTCACGCTACAGCAGATTACTGATTGAGCAGCAGCACTACCGTTTGCATCAGTCCAATTACCACACCTAAAATACCGCCCAGGTTCACAATCCCTTGCAATTCACTTTTTACAATGCCCTGAATCGCACTTTCCATCTCGCGTGGCTGCGTTGCCATCACCCGGTCAATGATCACCTGCTCTAAGTTCAAAATTGGAATGATCTGCGCCACAATTACTTCCAAATCGCGCTCAAGGTAGCGTTCTAGTACTAGTGCCAACTCATAGCTGACGGGGCTAAGTGCGTCATTGAATGCGTCTGAAGTTTGCAGACGGTTGAGCACTACGACCGCAACTTTTTCCCAATCAATTGACCCGCTGAGATTCTGCAGTAGGGTTTCTCCGCTGGTTTGAATATAGAGACGCACGGTTTCGCGCATGGTTTTGCGAAGCTGCCGCACGGTAGCGACCGGCAGATTTTGCAACGAAAAGTTTTGCAGCCAATCCTTCGTGCGAGTGCGAATGCTCAGCGCGCGCGTCAACTCAGTCAGCAACGTATTGCTCGCGTCACGCTCATCCAAAAAATACGTGCGCAGCCGCACGAGGGCATTGCGCACCCCAAATAGATTGGCAACCAGCCAGTAGGTGCCGCTGGTTTTGCCGCGGAATCCTTCGTCGATAATTTGAATGTTGCGATCGGTGAGAAAGTCCACAATGCCTTGCCGCATCACATCAGGGGGCACCACTATTTCGAGAAGCCAGGCTGCAAGTTGGTCTGCTTGGGGATCGGTCAGCTGCAAATCGAGCAGCACTCGGTCGAAGATCTGATTAAGTTGGTCTTCTAAAAAGTCATCGCGTCGCGCCAGCACTCGAATAATGCGAGGCAGCGATTGTCCCAGCAGGTCGCGTAGAATGCTCGCTAGGATTTTAGCGGTGCGCTGCTGGTTATCTTTTTGCAGTTGGTCTAGCGCCAGCCGCAGGAGCCATTCAATCGCCTGCTGCACCCGATCGGTTTCTAACAGTTTGGCGGTTAAGTTTTGCAGTTCTTGGGGGGTGAGCAGCGACCCCATGATGGCATTGGCGACGCGCTGTGCCAGCCGCTCTTGGTTGCTGGGAATCAGCCCTGGTGTAAACGGCAGACGCCGACCCCATACGTAGCGTGCTTTATAAGGACGGAACAGCATTTTGATGGCGAGGTCGTTGGTGAAATAGCCAATGACCCCACCCGCAATGGGGGGCGCAACATAAATCCAAGACGCTAAGGAAACCAAAGAATTGCTTACCGCAGAGGTGAAAAGGTAAGGTGGGCTAGACAAAAAAGCATTAGATGGGCGATCGCCCTCAGTCCTAAACCGCACCTAGGGGATACCCACTTTCATCCTACGCAGTCCATCACCATTCAGGGAAAGATTATTGGGGTTTGGTGGCGACCAAAATGCCCATCATGCCGCCAGCGATCGCATAGTGAACCACATCCCCGAACCCTGCGGCTTGCGCTAACTGCACCTGCTGCGACCCAATCGGAAACCGCTCTAGGCTAGGGGCAATATAGGCATATTCGTCCCGCATCCCAAATCGCGCTGCCATAGGCACCACAAATGTATCCAGATACCACTGCTGAAATGCCTGCATTGTTTCAGAAGCCGGTCGGTGAAAATCTAAAATCGCTACGGTTGCGCTAGGCTTGAGCACGCGATGCAGCTCTCTCAAACTGGCGGGAATATCCACCACGTTGCGTAGCCCATAGCCAATGGTAGCGGCATTAAAGGTGTTCGCCTCGAAAGGAAGGTTGAGGGCATCGCCTTCGACCCAGGTGATAGAGAGCGGCTGCACTCGCTGCTGCGTTTGCTGATGCGCGATCGCCAGCAGTTCCGTTGAAAAATCTAGCCCATAGACGTGGCCTGTTGCGCCCACCCGCTTGGCCAGCAGCCGAGCTAAATCACCACTGCCGCAGCATAGATCCAAACAGGTGTCGCCTGCGGTGGCGTTGCACCAGCTCACGGCCATTTGCTTCCACACTCGGTGCATCCCAAAGCTCAGACCGTCGTTGAACTGGTTATAGACCGGGGCAATGCGGTTAAAGATGGCTTGAATCGTTTCGGCGGGGGGAGAGGAAGACATGGAACCGACGGCTAACGGCTAGGGCGATAACAGGCTAAGGAAGCGGGCGATACGTTTGAAGCGTTTGCGTTTAAAGCGTTTAAGTCAATTGTGCAACAGGTGAATGGGTTAAGACAGTCAGTGTTGCGGAACCCACGCTGCGCGAGTTCCGCGACATCCATACATCAACCCGCGCGTCTCAAGCCAGATCCCTCAAAAAAAGCGATGCACCGCCCGCAGTGCAGACGGCGTATCGCGCTGATAGAGCGAGAATCTGTATCCTGCTACAGCGTCATTTCCGCAGCCTGAACGCGTTCCACCTGCTTCTTCTTCAGCACCAGCAGAATTTGCGTCAGCATTACTGAGGCCAGGAAGGCAACCAGACCTTTGACCCGGTTGGGGCTTTGCAGCACGATTTCAGCATCCTTTTGGCCAAACCCACCCACGTTGGGGTTTGTGGTTAAGGCAGTTCCGGCCTCTACTGCTTCCCCTTCAGAGACTACCAGCCCTGGGCCAGCGGGGATCTTGTCCACCACCGCAGAGCCGTCGGTCGGCTGAATCGTCACTTCATAGCTACCATCATCAGCACTGGCGATCGCCGTAATGGTGCCCGTTGTCGAGGCGTTATACACCGCATTATTGCTCTTTTCGCCAGTTGGGTAAATCTGCCCACGCCCACGGTTACCGCCCAGGTGCACCTGATACTTGCCAAAGCTCACAGCTTTGTTGGTGCTAGGGTCAGGCGACAGCACCGGAAACACAACTTCCTGATACTGATCGCCCGGTAGCGGCCCCACCAGAACCCAGTTTTCTTTGTCCTCTGCGTAGGATTGGAATAGGTAAGACGGGCCAACTTCTTCCTTCATTTCTTCGGGAATGCGGTCTTCAGGAGCAATCTTGAAGCCGTCGGGCAGCATCAGTACAGCGCCTACATTAAGCGGCCCGCGCTCACCTGTAGCCACTACCTGCTGCACGCTGGTGTCATAGGGAATTTTGACCACCGCCTTAAAGACAGAATCAGGCAGCACAGACTGAGGGATTTCAATTTCAACCGGCTTGGCGGCCAAATGGCAGTTTGCACAGACGATGCGCCCAGTGGGTTCACGGGGTGTTTCGTAATTTTGCTGTGCCCAGAAGGGATAGGCGACCGCAGCTTGGGGCAGCAGTGCATCGCTAGCGAGGAATGTGGCGATCGCCACGAGCCCAATCAGGGTTCCCTTCAAAACCATCTGCATGCTGCGGTGCAGCAGCGTGTGTAAACCTTGAGATTTCATGGATGGGTGTTCTCAACCGAGGAATATGACAATGATGAATTCAACACGGCGGGCTGGATTGCAATCCTGTTATGTATAAAGTTGCGCGTGGGGATGAAGCTACTCCTCAAACCCAGACTCAGTCAGGACTACCGTGGCTGAATTGCAGAAACTGTTGAATCGCAAAGGCTGAAATCGCCGGGGCGATCGCCCTACGCTAGCGTCCTTCAGGCAAATTGCCTAGCTCCACCAGGGTTCATCACCCGTGCGGAAGTCGGTTTCAGTCCAAGGCGTTAGGGCGACTTTGCCATCGTCTGTGGTGCTTGTATGCACCAGCTGCAGAGACAGCGGGGCTGGGCCCCGAACCACTTTGCCAGCGCTGTCGTACTGTGACCCGTGGCATGGGCAAATGAATTTGTTTTCGTTGGCATTCCATGGGACAACGCAGCCCAAGTGGGTGCAGACGGCGTTAATGCCATAGCTGGCGATCGCATCCGAGCTTTCGACCACGATGTACGTGGGATCGCCCTTGAGCCCTTGAGCCAGAGTGCGCTCACCCACATTATGGGTCGATAAAAACTCGCTGAGCACCACGTCATTACCCAAGGCATCCTTCGCAGTGACACCACCGCTGCTGCCACCACTCGACGGCGGGATGAAGTATTTCACAATGGGATACAGCGCACCCAGCACTGTTCCTGATGCCGCCCCGAGCAGCAGCACATTCATAAACTGGCGACGCCCCATATCAGGTACGTCAGGATTTCCAGAAGCTTGAGTCATGATTTACCGATGTAGGCTGTGAACGAAGGATTTAAACTAACGAACCGCGCAATGACCGCATTCAGCCCAATCCCAACGGGGCGTCGCAGTCTCTAGCAGCAATAGTTTACAGTTTTTCTATAAGCATTATTACACCGCACCGGATGCAGACACTCAAGAACCTGTGCATTGTAAAGAACCGTAAACATTCGGAGCCCCACCATGACTGGAGACGACCTGCATCAGCTCATCCTCAGCAAATGGGGACGCTCATTTGATGTGCAGTTGCGCAAAGTGCAAGATAAGGTGTTTTTTCAGGTGATGTGGAAGTATCTGGAGCAGGCGTCGTTTCCCCTATCCGAAGGGGAGTATATGGCCCATCTGGATGAGGTGGTCAGCTACCTTGAGGCCTGGGACGGCACGGCTCAGGTGAGGCAATTTCTCGAAGAAACGAGCGATCGCCCTCGACTCGGCAAAGCCGTCAGCATTCCCATCACTCTGGGCAGTCGCGCGTCGGAATGGATGCTGGAGTAGGGCGAGTCTGACTGCTTTCTAGCCTGGCAGCTCTAAAGACAAGACATTAAAGACAAGACATGTGGTATTAGCGGCGGGGTTCAATGGCAATTTCGATCCGTCGATTGCGCTGCTGCTGGGCTGCATTGCTGCCTTCTCCCAGGGGACGGCTGTCGCCATAGCCCAGCACCACCCAGCGGTAGTTGTCGCCGAGAGATGCCCGAAGCTGCTGCTCGACGGCCTTCGCCTGTTCGTAAGAAAGAGAGCGGTTGCTGGCGGCGTTGGCTTCACTGGTGGTATGAGCCGAGACGCGAATCAGCGCCCCAGGATACGCTAGCAGGTCGTTGGCAATGCTCGTGAGGATGTTGGCAGCAGCGGGCTTGAGGCTGCGGTCATCGGCTTGAAATAGGGCCGTACTGGGCAGCGTGATTAAGAGCGAGTTGCTGCGGGCCGCATCAGCGATCGCCACGGGGATCGCCGACTCATCCTCTGGCGGGGGGCTTGGGGGCACGGTAACGACAGCGGTCGGGTCGAGTCGCTGTTCCACTTGTTGCAGCCGGACTTCTAACGGGACGGGTGCTAGACTGGCTGGCGGCTCCCCCACCTGTTGCTCTAGCTGACGAGCGCGATCGCCCAGTGCATCCAACTCAGCCTGCAACGCCAACAGCTCCGTTTCTACCTGCTGGCGCTGGTCATCAGATAAGTCGAGCGGGGCAGGACTGGCAGGCGTCACGCTCCCCGCATCAGCAGGCGTTGGGCGGGGATCAGTCGCAGGTGTGGGATCAGCAGAACCGGCAGGCGCAACGGGTGTATCGCGCGTGGTAAGGCGACGGAGGCTGCGACTGGTTTGGTCTAGGCCTCGTAGCACGGCTTCACTCAGCGGCGGCTCGGTGACTTGGGTGGGGTAGAGTTGGGCGATCGCCATTCCGGTTAGCCAAGCCAAGCTGGCACTGGTTCCTAATATCACAAGGCGAAACAGCGTAGTGAACAGCCCCGCTAGCGGATTTTGCCTAGGCCTAGGGCGACGAGGCGGCTTCATAGGCGATCGCTCGGTTGGGTGAGAACCCGGAGGCTGATTTACAGGAGGCTGATTCATAAAATGCCGTCCATCAATTAAGGGATGTAAAGTCTCAGGTCGGTAGGGATCGGGGAATGGCAAACCGCACGGGCTGCATTATCTAAGGTGCTATTCATTCCTAACGCCTAATCCTAATCCTTCCAAGGGTCGGTCTAAGAGCCAAATTCCAGAGTTGACGCTAGTTGATCCTTGGGCAATGCGTCTGCCTTTCGCCCAACAGCAATCCTGTGCCGTGAAGTCTACCCTGGGGTGTCGTCGGGATCACCCGTTTGACGCCAAAAGTGTAAGTAATGAACCTTCTCTCGACATCTACATCGAGATAGACCTTGCTGAAAACGGCTGCTTATCCTAAACGATTTAGAACCCAAACAGACCGAAATATATTGTACAGGCTTCGACCGCCAGCGCTATAGATAGCGTAAGGCTGGGATCAGTCAGGCACTAGAGATAGACTCGGCGATCGCCCCAGACAGCCCTCACCCATTCCTCACCCGTTGTGTTAACTCTCTTAAAGACTTTTTAATCTGCTGTGGCAGGTGGCGGAGTCTAATTGCTATACCTGAGAAAGTATTAGACCGCATTTTGTGATTAAGACCTGGAATTCGCAAGGGCGATCGCCACTACGCCATGCCTTTGTGATAGCCCGCTTTAGATGGAATGTGTTTCTGCACGTCAGCTGCTATGGCCCAGAGAAACGCGGCTGAGCCGTGTGACCGATCGGTTATCGAAGACCGACTAAGGTTTGGGGAATGGAATGGCGCGATCGCCTTCTAATGAGGAAAGTTTCGTCAGTCATAAGCATTGGCCCTCAGTGTTGATCTTGAGACTTGATCCTGAGCATTGGGCCTAAGCATTGGAATAATTGATACGCGTTGGGGAAGGGCATGACGCAACACTTTGTTCAGCTTGATCCACTTAATAGCCCGTTTCCTGTTCCATGGAGCTGGGTGCAGGCCACTCAGTCAGGGGCAACCCAGCCTGGAGCGTCTCGCCTGCGCTACTATCGCACGCCAGCACTGGTCTCCCCCACTGGGGACTATGCCGCCTACAGTCGCTTTCAAATGCGGGTAGAGGCCGAGTTTGCCCAGAGCCGCGTGAGCAGCGTACTGTTTATCGAAAACCTGCACAATGGCGAGTTGCAGACAGTGACAGCCGACTCGCCGTTTGCCGACAATCCCTTTAGCGATAGCGATGACGCCGCGCAGCCCGGCACCATTGCCATGTTGCTGCCCATTGCCTGGTCTGAAACGGGCGATCGCATTCTGGCACGCGAATTTGAATCGCGATTTGGGTCAAGCATGGCGTCTGACTTTGCGGTGGTATGGCATCGAGCCACCGGCAAAACCTCCACGCTTGCTCCCAGTGGCGTCCAATATTCCAACGCCATTCTTCTAGGCTGGAGCCAAGTAACGCCGCAGCAAGTGCTGTTTCAGGCGGGCATGATGGGCGATATGGACTGGCCCCTATGGCGGGTCGATGCCAATGGCATCACCACGTCTGCACCCGCCGACAAACCCATCGTGTTTGGGTCTTATCAAACTAACCTTTGGGTTGGCCCCCAGGCGCATCGCTAAAACTAAGCGGCCTATTGCGGCACAATTTCAGACACAACTCTGCCGCCAGAGATAACCACGGTTTGGTTCTCGAGTCTACCCGTCGCTCTAGCGCCTTTTACCGTGAGCGGTGGGTCAGCTTGGCGGTAGTCTACATTGCCCTCGGCTAGAATGTCGCGGGTGGTCATGTTCCAGGTGAACGTGTCTGATTTTACGAACGACTGGTTGCGCTGGGCCACCGCTTCAACCTCGCCATTGAGGTAGGCCATCCGCGTTCGCATGTTGACAGTGCCCCGATTGGCGCTCATCACAATTTGGTCTTGGCGCAGCACAATAACCACAGGCTGGTTTGAGCGTAGAATTTCGCCATTCACATCCCAGACCAGCTGGTTGCTGTTGACCTGCATCGCGGGATCAGAGGTAACAATTTGGGCCTGCTGCTGTAGCGTGGCGGTTTTTGCCTCCAAATCTACGTTGGCGCGCTGCCCTACGGCCACATCTGTCACGCGATCGCCCTCTAGCCGGCTGATTTGAACCGGGCGGTTGCTCAGCACTGTCTGGTCATCAATGCGCCATACGAGTCGCTCACCCTGAATCATCATCGCGGGATCAGCAACAAGCGCATTAACATTGCCCAGCAACTCCATCCGCCGATCTTCGTTATGCAAGCGGGCTTCATTCGCCGCAAGCTTCACTTGGGGGTGCTCGCCGCGCAGATTGTTGCGAACAATCAACACCCCCTCATTGGGACTCCACTCCAACTCGTCGCCCCGCAACACGGCGTTACTTTGCAAATCGGTCGCGACCACCTGCCCACGCAGCACAATTTTCTCGCCATCCTGCTGCACAATGCCGCGCTGGGCTTGCACTTGGTAGATGGCTTCCCCATTTTCGTAGAGCTCGCCATCAGGGTTGCGGGCGTTGGCGACTTGCTGGTCTTCGTTATAGGTCACTTCGTCGGCATCTACTTTCCATAGCAGATTGCCTGCTTCATCTGACTGCTCTAGCGTGATGTTGTTAAACAACAGGCTATTCTCAATTGGCTCAACCTCGCCCTCTGCAACCGGATCTGACGCACGACCACCGCCGCAGGCTATGGCGTTCAGGCTAACCAATGCGACTAGCCCAATCAGCGGGGCTCGGCGCATGATGTGAGTCAAGATTCCAATCATGAATATTCCTGGCAAATGAGACATAGATCAATATCGCACCATCCTCGTGAGACACGAGGCAGCGTGAAAAGGTGGCCCTGTGATTAAGGGCGATCGCTCGTTAGCGTGAGACCCTGCCCTCACTAAGACACCCTCATAGAATGAAGAATTTCCTTCTCGTTCTACATCTCAGGTTTGGCACTTAGAAAGAGGATCGCTCATACCTTCAGCTTAGACGAGCCGTTGTTCAAATTGCTCCCCAGCGTGCCACTCTCTCCCACCTCACCAACCGTTCATCTTACAAACGCCAAGCTCTAGATGACTCCCAACAGTTGCAAGAAGTGCCCCGGATAGGTTTCTCTAAAGGCTGAAGTGGGGCGATCGCCTGATCGAGAGGCATTGAGCCACGCGATGCTTACAAAAAAAACTCTGCCACTTAGTATCTGCGATACACAGAGCCAGTCTGGCAGAGTTAAGAGGGATGGCAGGACGTTACGCCTCTACTGCGGTAGAGGCTCGTCTACTACAGACATGCTGGTTAGAGGGCGATACGTATAGCTTTGACGCGGCGTTTTCATGATGTCTTCTTTAATGGACTCCAGATCGATGTAGCGATCAGACACATTAATCAGGCTGTCGCTGGTCATGGCACGCAGGCTCACCACCTCCACCCGCACACCGCGATAGCTTGCGGCATCCACCGCATAGGCCAAGTCACCATCGCCGCTCACCAACACCGCTGTGTCATAGGCTCCCACTAGGGCCATCATATCCACCGCGATCTCAACGTCTAAGTTGGCTTTTTTAGACCCATCGGGCAACTGCACGAGATCTTTGGTGATCACGCGGTAGCCGTTGCGCCGCATCCACAGCAAAAAGCCTTGCTGCTTTTCGTTGGTGCGGTCTACTCCGGTATAGAAAAAGGAGCGAAGCAACCGTGAACCCGCTGTAAGACGGCAGAGTAGCTTCGTATAGTCAATCTCAATGCCGAGTTGCAGGGCTGCATAAAACAGATTTGATCCATCAATGAAAATAGCAACTCGACCGCGATTTTCTAACACCTGTTCAGGTGTGAACATTGCATCGGTTTCCAGATTATTCAACACAGTATTATCCTCAAAAAATTTATAGTTAATGGCGATTGATATAGGTTAACCCAGTGGTTTGCGAGATTTAACTTTCACACCCGCGCTGGATGTATGTTGCTTAGATTCATCGGCCAGCGATCGCCCCTGCTGGACCCCTTACTTTCTCATGTCATGAAACAGCTTGCTCTAGACGTTGAAACACAGGCTCTGGCATACCCAGGGCTTGCCCCGGTGGTAGCACTCCCCACTCTGCATGAGTTGCAAACTTGGGCAGGGTTGCATCTTTACTGTCAAAGTTGACTGAGTACCCCAACTGCTGATAGATGCGGGTGCTCACTCCAGGAATAATAGGGGCTAGCAGATACGCTGACTGGCGCACCGTTTCTAACACACAGTAAAGCGTCCGCTCTACACTCGGGCGATCGCCCTGCTTGTAGCGCGTCCAGGGGGCTTGCTCATCTACATACTTATTGCCTAGCCGCACCACCGTTAACACTGCATCGCAGGCATGACTAAAGGCAAGCGCTTCATAGGCATCAGTCACTCGCTGCGCTAGCGCTTGAGTACTGGCTTTCAGCGCATCCTCAGGCGGAATATCTTCAACTACCACCGGAGGAACTTGAGCGTCGCAATATTTGTGTGCCATTTTTAAAGTGCGGTTTAGCAAATTGCCCAAATCATTGGCCAAGTCGGCATTCAAAATATTGAGAAAACGAGTCTCAGCGAAATCTCCATCTCGACCGAACTCAATCTCCTTAATAAAATAATAGCGAACCGCATCCGAGCCGTAGCGAGCGACTAAATCAAACGGGTCGATGGTATTGCCCAAACTCTTTCCCATCTTTTGCCCATCTTTGGTGAGAAAGCCATGCCCAAACACATGCTCGGGAACGGGAACTCCCGCCGACATCAGCATCGCAGGCCAATACACCGCATGAAAGCGTAGAATATCCTTCCCAATTAGGTGAATGTTGACGGGCCACCAGCGCTTGAGCGCATTCTCTAATGTGGGCTCATCGTCGGGATCAAGCAGGGCTGTTACATAACCCAACAGCGCATCAAACCAGACGTACAACGTGTGGGAGGGGTCATTGGGCAGCGGAAAGCCCCACTCTACATTGATCCGCGAGATCGAGAAATCCTGTAGCCCCTGGCTCACAAAACTCAGCACCTCATTCCGCCGGATCGCCGGTTGAATAAAGTCAGGATGAGCCGCGTAGTAGGCTTCTAGCGGTGCTTGATAGTTAGATAGCCGAAAAAAGTAGTTCGCTTCATCGCGCCATTCGGCTTCGCGGTTGGTGTGAATGGGGCAGTGGTGCCCGTCTAATAAGTCGCGCTCTTCCTTATATTCTTCGCAGGCGACACAATACCAGCCTTTTTGCTGACCCATATAAATGTCGCCATTGGCCCAGCATCGCTGAAAAAACTCACGCACAATAGCCTCGTGCCGAGCATCTGTCGTGCGGATGAAGCGATCGCACTGAATATTCAGC
Source organism: Elainellales cyanobacterium (assembly GCA_041742695.1). Classification (GTDB taxonomy): domain Bacteria; phylum Cyanobacteriota; class Cyanobacteriia; order Elainellales; family Elainellaceae; genus Kaiparowitsia. The sequence continues at coordinate 45,113 of JBGTOF010000039.1, forward strand.
TTGTCCCACAGGGCTTGAAAACTAGAGACGATGAGGTCGCAATGCTCTTGGGGCGATCGCCCCTTGTCTGCTGCGGTGCGCTCAATCTTTTGCCCATGCTCATCAGTCCCCGTTACGAAACGAACAGGTCTCCCCTGAAGGTGGTGATAACGGGCGGCTACATCAGCAGCAATGGTCGTATAGGCGCTGCCAATGTGTGGCACATCATTGACATAGTATAGGGGGGTGGTGATAACAAAGGTAGACGGGGATGACGCGGAAAATTCCATAAATATAGAGAAAAACACACTGCTCGAAGCGGACCGTAACTCGTAGTAGAAGCATCGAGCGTCCCCTCAATTCTACTAATCTACTTGCATTGGATCACCCTAGGTCAGATACGCGGATTTATTTCACGATTGGCCCAAGTGCTTGTAGCGTGGTTGAATGCAAGCTTGGTGCAGCGGTGAACGGCACCTGCTGTCGCACCACGCTAGGGCGATCGCCCCGGCATCCACTCAAAATAGCGCAAAACCTGCCGACCGTGTGAAACTCTTGTTCTAACTGAGATTAAAGGCGGTTCTCATTTCTCTGCACCTCATAGCAGAAGGGCAACCCTTATGTGTTCCCAATGTCTCTCCGCATGGAGGGAGTGCGAGAACCCTCAAACCTTCTACTCCTATCCCTAAAGGATGAGTGTCCGACCGACAAACCTATTCCCTATGAAAGAAGCGTATCTCCAACTCTCTATGCCCTTTAGAAGAGACCCCGGAGGGCTGTGACCAAGATCACCTCTAGAGTTGATCCTAATCGCGATCGCCCTCTACCAATAGAGCCATACTCTAAATGACTCAACTCTAGCCGAGTCATCAACAGGGAACACACTATAAACCGTCAGACTTCTTCGGAAGACTGACGGTTTTTTTTTATTATTGCGTGCTTTACGCCTACGATTCAACTGCAATCCCACGCTGAGGATTGAATCAGCCATCGGGCTATCGCATCGCCATCATCGTATTCTTCCAAGCCGACTCACGATACAGCATTTGTAAAGCTCGCTGCCCCGCACCTACAAATAGACCACTGTCCGTCAACTCTTGCAGCACTTGCTGAATCAACAGCCCCGAAAAACTGCCGCCGCAGTGCAGCAAATGGCTGTAATAAGAAAACTGCGGTTGATCCGCTTCATTAAGATGAAACCGATGCACCTCAGCCTCACTCATGGCGTGAGCTGGAGTGTTAACAGGCACCACCACACGAGGAATCGCATGGATGCCGTAGGGACGATGCTCTAGCTGGGGCCTGTCGTGAGCGCCCTCAGGGCTGCTCGACGCGTTCTGGTCTAGCCTACTGTTACGCAGATGAGTTGCACCCTTGTCTGCTCCGGCACTCCGGCTGACCATCCAGCCGATCAGCACCACGCCGAGCAGCGTTCGGGTCTCGCTGATCAAATCAGGCGTAAACATGGGGTCTGGCTCACTAGAGAGGCGCGGCCCATTGTTCAAAAACATGGGATTCACCAACTGCGAGTTGTAGACTACGCCCACGGCCCAATGCCGCCCATTCGTGCCCTCTAGCTTGACAAAGCTGCCAAACCCAAACTCGTCGGGATTGGGCGGTGTGGGCGAGGCGAATTCATCTGCTACATCCACCACATAGTCGCAGTGCGAGTTTGACTTAACCACTTTGCCTAATAGCATCGGTCTCCCTTGAAAATTGTATATTTCTAAATCGGGGCTCTCACACAAAGGCTATAGATACGTTCAAGACTCTCTTGCCGACGTCTGCTGTAGTTTGCAATGCCTAGGTGTGGCCAGTGCAGGGAGTTGCTCTTGGAATCGCTGTGCCTTAAAAGCCATGCAGTCCATTAGTCTCATAATCTCAACACAAAAAAGCCTCATCGGGGACTATAGCTCTTCATAAACTAGAAGCGCTCAGTACCCTATGAAGATATTAATACAGAAGTATTACGTTTGATCTGCCGACACTCAATTGAGCAGCAGAAGCTTAGCGGAATGTGGCGATAAACAGAATGAATCAGGCAGCTATTCTAAGCAAATAGTCTACACCCAATACTCTGCGGCCCAAGCTCACCCATGGCTATGAGAGGTATGGGATAGACAGGTTAAGCACGTCTACCCTATACCTACAGAGCGTAACCCTAGGCCGATCTCTGCCCTATACCGTCCTAGCGCGGATGGATAGCATGTTCAGGGTTCCATTTACCCTCACTCGGTCTGTCGCGCTACCAATGCGTCTGCCAACGTCCGTTGACTAGGACATTGCCTGAACCATGTAGTCAAAGTAAGGAGTCGCGGCGGCGGCATCTTCGTCACTGAGCAGCGCCAGAGATGATCGCTTGAGGCAGCGAATGGCTTCTGCCATACCGGGCACCGGCACGCCTAACGAGTTGTACATTTCACGCACACCGATAATGCCGATTTTCTCGATGGGTTCTTGATTGCCTGCCAATACTCCGTAGGTGGCAAGGCGCAAGTACCATCCAAAATCGCGGATGCACTGGTTGCGCTGCCTGTCGCCATAAGCGTTGCCGCCTGGCGCAATGAAGTCTGGGCGCTTTTGCCACAGTTGCTTCGTGGCTTCTTGAACAATTTTCTTTTCGTTTTCTGACAGGATGTTGGCAATGCGAACTCGCTGTTCCCCAGTTTTAAAGAAGGAGGATATGCTCTGCAGCTCACCCTGACTAGGATAGCGGAGTTCGTCGTCGGCGTTGAGAATAACCTGGCTAACT
>JBGTOF010000315.1:0-11291 GCA_041742695.1 Elainellales cyanobacterium
CGAATAGACTGACTAGCAACAGCGTTTAACATCTTAGCTCCAACGTCAGTGCGGGTTTCGCCGGTAGAATTGTTGAGCAGGCCAAACATAGCAGTGCGCTCGGTGTAGATGTTACTGTTTGTAACAAAATGCGGCCATACCAGCAACATTTCGCAACAGACTTACCTTTACTATAGAGTCATAAGACGGGAATCTGGCTTAAATTCATAGCTTGATTCGGCATAGTCTTCAAAACTCAAGGTGGAAACAATGGCAAGCAGCCTGTACCATTCTATGTACACTGGATGAACGTCGAGCAAATTGCGAGCAAAATTCATTCGGCTGGTAGAGCTTTGCAGATTTAGCACGGTTCTAAAAAAAAGCTGCAAAAGGCTTAGATGCACTGCATTGGTTGCAGCCAGCTGCACCGCACCCGTTGCTAAGTTGTTGCTATAGGGCTGCAGTCTTGTGGGTTGCGGCGATCACCTTCTTCTCTTAACACATCACTAATTCGGATTCTCGGTGTGCCCAAAGCTGGCATCATTTACAACGACATCAAGCCCATTGCCTGTCGCACGGCAGAAGATCTGCGCGACAAGCTAGTTTCCTATGGCTGGGACGTGCATCTAGCGACCGGGATGGGCGGCATCTTGGGCTATTCCAAGCCTAACCGTCCCCTCTGCCATACTCCTATCACTAGCTTGGCGCCCCCTGGCTTTGATGATGAAATGGCGTTTGCCATTGTGCTAGGCGGCGATGGCACCGTACTGGCGGCATTCCGTCAGGTCGCCCCCTTGGGCATTCCGCTATTGACCATCAATACGGGGCACATGGGGTTTTTAACTGAGCTCTATCTATCCCAGTTGTCTCAGGCCTTAGAGCGGCTGATAGCGAGCGACTACGAGGTCGAAGAGCGGGCGATGGTGGCTGTGCAGCTCTATCGGCAAGACTTGCTCTGCTGGGAAGCGCTGTGCCTGAATGAGATGGTGTTGCACCGAGAGCCGCTGACTAGCATGTGCCACTTTGAGGTAGAAGTAGGACGGCATGCCCCCGTCGATATTGCGGCAGACGGCATTATTATTTCGACCCCGACTGGGTCAACCGCCTATGGGCTCTCGGCCGGAGGGCCTGTGATTACCCCCAATGTGCCGGTGCTGCAGCTGGTGCCTATTTGCCCCCATTCACTTGCGTCTCGGGCGCTGGTATTTGCCGATTCTGAGCCCGTTACGATCTTTCCCGCAAACCCGACGCGGTTGGTCATGGTAGTGGATGGCAATGCAGGCTGCTATGTGCTGCCAGAAGATCGAGTGCGGATTCAGCGATCGCCCTACAGCGCTAAATTCATTCGACTCCAAGCACCTGAATTCTTCCATCTGCTGCGAGAAAAGCTGGGTTGGGGGCTCCCCCATGTGGCCAAGCCGACATCGGTTGAGCTGCCCTGAGCAGGCGCAGGCTCACGGGCCTCCTAAGTTGGCTGGGTTACAGGGATGGAACTTCCCCAAGTTGCTGAGCGTCAGACATGACATCTGGTGACAGCTGTTGAGTGGGCTAGGCCAAGCTACGTTATGAAACCCTTGCAACGTAAGAGTTTCACGGCGTTGTAGCATCCCGATCGGTGCTTGAAACACTGTACATTCTCGATCTGTTGCTAGCCATAATGGCAATAACTTGAGCTTGGGATAAGCTCAAACCATCTTCACTCGACCTGACGTTGCGATACATTTTCCTCTAATCTGAGATGATCTCAGAGTCTCCGTGCTAAAACTTGATGAGTTCTTGCCAACAGGGCATCGCAATGGGGCGTAGTAATGGAGAGTACAGAACAGACGCCACGGGTCTTGCTGATTGAGACGGATGAAACCCTGGCTCATAGTATGAGCGGAGATTTGCGAGAAGCCGGTTACGATGCGGCGATCGCCCTCGATGCCGCATCAGGTCTAAAGCGTGCTGAGGAATTTCAGCCGGCGCTGGTGGTGGTTGATCGCCTGCTGGCGGGTGAATCAGGGCTGTCGCTCTGCACTAGCCTGCGTTCTGTGGGGGCTCGTATGCCCGTGCTGCTGCTCATGGCAAAAGATGGGGTAGAAGACCGGGTTGCCTGTCTAGAAGCCGGAGCAGATGACTATTTCCTCAAGCCCTATCGAGCAGATGACTTTCTTAAGCTGGTGCGGTTCTACCTACAGCCCGATGTCTCTACCAGTGAACAACTGCGATTTGCCGACCTGATGCTAGATTTGGGCACCCGCCGCGCTGCACGGGGCGATCGCTCGATTGACCTGACCATGAAAGAATTTGAGCTGCTGAAGTATTTAATGGAACACCCCCGTGAAGTGCTCACCCGAGAGCAAATTTTAGAAAACGTCTGGGGCTATGACTTCATGGGTGAATCCAACGTGATCGAGGTCTATGTGCGGTATCTGCGCCTCAAGATTGAAGATGATGGCAGCAAGCGGCTGATTCAAACAGTGCGAGGGGTGGGCTATGTATTACGAGATGCGTAAGCGTAAGGCAGAGAAAAAAATGGGACATGGATTTAGCCAGGGCGACAGGCCGCTGACTCGACTGACAAGACTGCCGCTAATCACAACCACGTTAGCCGTTGGCCTCAGCGTGCTGCTGATGGGCTGTTCTGCGCCACCCCAAAATGCGGATACTCAGGCCAATGCAGCTCTGGGTCAGCAGTTGCCGGTGACTGCTGAAGCCTTGATTGCGGGGCAGGTGGTGCAGCTAGAAGTCGCAGGAACTCCCACCGAACAGGCGATGGGGTTGATGTATCGTCCGTCTTTAGACGATAACCGGGGCATGCTGTTTCGCTTTAGAGGCCCGCGCCGCGCCCAATTTTGGATGAAGAATGTTCAGATTCCACTGGATATGGTGTTTTTGCTGAATGGAGAAGTGCGAGGAATTGTGACCGCGCCTCCCTGCGAGGCCGACCCCTGCCCTACCTATGGCCCCAATGATTTGGTTGATAGCGTCATTGAGCTGCGGGGCGGCCGCGCTAGTGAGCTGGGCCTATCGGAGGGCGATCGCATCACCATTCAACCGATTACTCCATCGCAGACGCAACCTTAACATTCCAAACTGACAGCACTTAGGCCAGTGGGCTCTGTTTACGAACGGGGAGTGGCGACCTTATCCAGCGATCTATCCCTCCGCTCTGAAATCCTTTTAAACGTTAGTTGTTTGGCCCATGCCTCAACTTGTGCTGCTCGTGACACGGGCGGAACGGGTTGGCGTTGTGGCAGCGTTATGCTGCGATTCCTGGGGGATATGACGGGTGTTTTACCGGCAGATGGCGGGGAACCCGAACCTTGGGCTGGCTTTTTGCTTTGGCCAGTTCGACTGTGACAGCACAAACCGCAAAATTACACAACTTAATCAAGCAGAAATTTCAGCAATTAATGCTACACTCCTTACTCAACGTATTTTTCCGGTTGGGAAATTTACGGATATGGATGATGTCGCAGGGCGAAGTCAGGTGAGATCACGGAAGGGTGTTCTCGGTGGTTTGGGGTTTAATGCCAAAGCCGCCTTACAAAATGCTCCGGCGTTTGGGAAGGCGCCTCTCTCTGTCAAAAGATAGAGGTCAATCACACCCGATTGTCGGGGCGGGAATCATTCTATCGGAGCATGCCAGGCTAAAGGGGCGATCGCACAATGGGAAACCATACAGCATCAGCAACGTTTCCGGGAATGCTGTCACACCGTGTTGAATCAAGCCTCAGCATCTAAAGATGGGTCAGTTGCAAAACTGGACATCCCATCGCATGGATGCTAAGTGATCACAGCATAATAAAGACCCTTCGAGCTGATGAGTTATTGCGGGTATGGGCGAGTAGGGCGCCTACTAAAGCTTAATCCGCAGAATCAACTCAACCTAACGGGTACGCATTCGTTGATGCCCAGATGCAGCGCTCGATTCACGCTGACACCACTGGCTTATTTCATTGAGACAGCTCGGTTTATACCTAAGGTTCGCACGGTTGAACACTCATGGCGCCATCTGTCACTAACCGAGCTTGAGAGTGAACCGTTTAAGCTAATTTGCTCCGCTCAATTCTTGTCTAACTGTTTACAAGTCCTAACCTAACCCCAACTCAATTTGAACCCCTAAGGAGGTGATATTCCAAATGTCGTCCGTTAACTATGCCAAACTTGTTAAATTTTTAAGCGAAGACCTGATGCTACCGGCCGCATCCATTGAGGTGGCACAAAAAACCAGCGAAAAGGCTCAGGGGCCTCTTCCTATGGTGCTCTGGCAATATGGACTCGTGACCCTAGAGCAGCTTGACCGCATCTATGACTGGATGGAAACCACGTAAGTCCCGTCTTGTCTGTTTTGCGGATGCTACTCTCTTGCAGTCAATTCTGAAATTGTGACGGGCGATCGCCCCACTCGCTACGGGCTATCGCTCACGCACGTTCACTTACGTATTCTCATTTACGCGCCTTCCTCTAGCTCTGCCTTTAGCTGCGCTAGTTCCGGATCCTCTTCTGCTTCGAACGACTCAGCCTGAGTCGTAGGTAATGCTCCAGCCGGAGCCCCCGACAGCAGTTGTTCCTTCATTGCAGCCAGTTCCTCATCTACATCGCCGCTTTCGAGCGAGGCAAAGCGCCCTTCAAGACTATCTTGGTTCAGTTCGGCGATCGCCGATGAGCGAGCTTCCAGCTCTTGCACTTTATCTTCCATCCGCTCAAAGGCCGCCATTGCACCACTCGTGCTCGTCCGGCCTAGCATTTCGTTCAGCTGCTCCGAGGCCTTGGCCGAACGCGCTCGGGCAATATACATATCTTTTTTGGTCTTGGCCTCCGATAGCTTGGCTTCTAGCGACACCAGATTTTGCTTCATCTGCGCGACAATTTGGTTTTGCTGGTCAAGCTGAGTTTTGATCGAGCTGGCCGTTTCCACATAGGATTTGCGCCGAGTGAGCGCTTCTTTCGCTAGCGCATCATCGCCTTTTTGCAGAGCTAGCTGCGCCCGCTGATACCACTCAGTTCCTAGCTTGTCGGACTGGCTCATCTGCCGTTCACTGCGCTTTTGGGCGGCGATCGCCTGAGCGACGCCCTGCCGCAGTCGGATCAGATCTTCCTGCATATCAATGACGGCCTGCTCCAGGATTTTTTCTGGATCCTCGGCTTGCCCAATGAGGCTATTTAGAGTGGCTCGAATGACCCGGCTGATGCGATCCAACAATCCCATAACACAGCTCCGTCTATAACGACTTAAACGTAATAATTAAAACTAAAGTCTCGACCGCAATGAGTATGAGCCCACTAAGCAGGAGAGGCGATGGACTGAGCGGCGTCCAATATCTACCCCAGGATGTGCCCACGCTCTATCTCTGCAGCGAGTTAGCAAAGTTTCACTCTCTCAGTTTAAAGCGAAGCGAGATAACTATAAACCCTCTAAGGGCAGGCCTTTTAGACTGACATCGGGGCACTGAAGAAATCGGGTCTTAGGCTCAGCTTAAGCGCTATTGTTAACCAGACTACGAGTCGTCCCATTGCCGCGATTCTGTCTACATCCTACCTTACGTCTCTAGCGTCCTTGCTGTAGCCGTTGCTCTATTTCGCTGGGGCAATGCGATCGCCCGTGTCCGCATCAAACACAAATAACGCATCTAGATTGAGAGCCAAGTAAAGGCAATCGCCCACCACCACCATTTGACTGGGCGGCACCAACACGCTGAGCGTGGTGCTAGGCGCTGCGCCATCCAAGACCTCAGCCCGAACCAGCACCTCGCGCCCTAGCGGTTCCACAATGGTTACGTGCGCCTGCAAATGCCACGGGTCTTGCGCAGTAACCACCTGCATCTGTTCAGGACGAATACCCAGGTTGATTCGCTGCTCGGGGTTTAGGGCTGTCGCAAGCCGTTCTGGGCAGGGCAAGCGCTGTTGGTGAACCGCAAAGGCGGGTGCCCCAGATTGATTTTGGTAAATGGCACGCAGCATATTCATGGGCGGGTTGCCTACAAAGGTCGCGACCATTTGGTTTGCCGGATTGGCATAAATGGTCTGGGGCGTGCCAATTTGCTGAATGCTGCCTTGGTTGAGCACCACAATTTTGTCGGCTAGGGTCATTGCTTCGACCTGATCATGGGTGACATAAATCGTGGTGATGCCCACGGCTTGATGAAGCTGCTTAAGCTCAGCGCGGGTATCGTCGCGCAGTTGGGCATCCAGATTGCTCAGCGGTTCATCCAGCAAAAACACTTGGGGCTGGCGGGCGATCGCCCGTCCCAATGCCACCCGCTGCTGCTGCCCGCCCGACAGCTGTCGCGGCTTGCGGTCAAGCAGGTGAGCGATGTTGAGAGAGTGCGCCACGGTATCAATGCGACTGGCGGTGGTTTTGTGGTCAATGCCGCGCATCTTCAGCCCAAAGGCCAGATTTTCACTGACGGTCATGTGGGGATAGAGGGCATAGTTCTGAAACACCATCGCCACATCCCGCTCTCGGGCTGGCACATCGTTAACGAGGCGATCGCCGATATAGATCTGCCCCTGCGTTGCCATGTCTAGCCCGGCAATGGTGCGTAGAATAGTGGACTTGCCGCAGCCCGACGGCCCCACCAACACCCAAAATTCTCCATCGGGTACCTCAAAACTGATATCGGCGATCGCCGTCACACCGCCAAATCTGCGGGCAATATCCTTAAGCTCAACCTTGGCCACTCACATAATCCTTTGCGGGCTGATAGTGTGGGATCATCCTAGCGAGATAGGCCGCTTCCGGCAATGGGCTTGCCGTTATGCCCGCTGGGGTGGTCGAGGCGCTGCGTTGGCTTGTAGGGGCGATCGCTCCCGACTATTGCCCCTGATAACCGCTCCAAAGCTTCAACCCCTTTCCAACTTCTTGCCAAAACCATCCCCGGCAGGCAGTGGACAGCAGTGGACGACTGGCACATAACCGGCACTCTTCTGGCACACCCATAACTGTGACAGTAAGGCGCATAAAGAAACGCGAAGCGCCTGCAACTCATAAGCTTGAAATTTCGTCTCGGAGAGAGTACGAGGTTCCCTATTTCTAACGATGCAACATGCCACCCTAAAAAGTGCCATAGGGTTATCCGGGTGAGCCCGTAGTCTTCGAGAATTGAAATGTAGACAGTTTACAGCAGACAGCAACGCCGCTCAGGAAAATCGCTCGAAACGCTAGCTGCTGTTCCACACACTGTCGTGCATCACCCACCGAGTTAGCCATGAACGTTAAATCCGCGAAGTTTCCCGGTTCTGCCAAGACAAAATCGGTAGCCCATCGAGGTGAGCCCCTATCTCTCATTGAAGGGGGCGCACCTCAGCCAGATGCCACAGAGCCTGCAACTCTGGCTAACGCTACACCCTCTGTTTCACCCGTTCTCCCCGAGGAAGAGGGAATTGGCCTATCGATTGCTAACATAGAACCCGTCTCAGAAGATCGGCTGGTCGAGGTGCTGCTTCAGGAGTTGCAAACTGCACTGTCGGTCTCGGCATCTGCGTCTGCAGAGGGGGTGGTGCGGCGCATTGCGGTTGAGGTAGAGCGCATTTGTGAAAAGAGCGATCGCATCCAAACATCGGGTCAACTCAATTCATGGCGAATGACGCTGGCACAGCATCGGCTGAAAAAGCTGCTGGCCTACTATCGGCTGGGGTCGCAACGGGGACGGCTAGAACTGCACAGCCACCTCAGCACCATTGTGTATCGCCATGTGGCGCGCAGTGATGCCCAGCTCGGCTTTCAGGGGCGATACGCACTGATCGAAGACTTCATGCAGGGCTTTTATATTGAAGTGCTGCGTACCTTCCGCAAAGAGAATGAGCTAGCGGCGCACTATTCGCCTCGCACGCGGGTCGAGCTAGCGGAATATATGGCGTTTACAGAACAGTATGCCAAGCGACGGATCAACCTGCCGGGTCGTCGCAATCAGCAGTTGATTGTGCTGCGAGCGCAGGGGTTTGCCAAACGCCAACCCGCCGAGGCCTCAGTGGATATTGAACTGGCGGTGGAATCGGGTAAGGGTGATGAGGCCGAACTCCATAGCCGTTCACCCCTGATGCAGCAATTGCGCGAGCAGATGGTGTCTGATGCCAGCGACCCTACCGATTCTGTGCTGCGTGATCGCGTGGTAAATGAACTCATCCAATATTTAGAATCGCAAGACCAAACAGATTGCGTGAATTATCTAACTTTGAAGTTGCAGGATCTCTCTGCCCCAGAAATCGACGACATTCTGGGTCTATCGCCTCGCCAGCGCGACTACCTGCAACAGCGATTTAAATACCATGTCGAAAAATTTGCGCGATCGCACCGTTGGGAACTAGTCCATCAGTGGTTGGGTGCAGACTTGGATCAAAACCTGGGGATGCCGCAGCAGCAGTGGGAGCTGTTTCAGACTACGCTCTCGCCAGACCAACTGCAGCTGATCGCACTCAAGGCTGAACAGGCCAGTGACCAGGCGATCGCCAAAGCCCTAGGCTGCACCACAAAGCAAGCCCACAAGCGCTGGGTCACAGTCCTAGAGCTGGCTTGGGAGTTCCGCAACCAAGGGTAGCCGTGACTGACGGCTAATTTGCTCCCGAAATCTAAATACTCTCGTCTTATTGCAACCGATCAGTTTGCAACCGATCAGTTGCAATGCTTTTAGGGCGTGTCATCAATTCTGACCAAACGTCTTGTGCTATGAGCGTTGCCACGCCCGACCCAAAAAACATGCTAGGGGCTGTGACCGTTGATTTTGGGGCCATCAGTAGCTAATGGGCACCTCGATTAATTGCCTCATTGATAATCTTGGGAGCCCAGAACCACTGGAATCTCATTGCCATTCTCAACAAGATTTGTATTTTTCGAGGTGCCCTAATTGATGACAGCTCCTAGAAATCTCAAAGCCGAGGCGCTGCTAACAAGGGAGAAAGAGATAGGGCATCTCTACTCCTTATACCTTCTCTGTAGCGTCCAAAATGGCGGGGCATGGTCGGCAAAGGGGCCAGTTTTCAGAATTTCAAAGCCGTGGCGTTGGTAAAACCGCACGGCTCCCTCGGTGGAGGTCTCGACATAGCAAGGCTGGTGGGTGCGATCGCACTCTTCTAGCACCGGCTGCATCAGCTGGTGTCCGACGCCCTGGCGCTGGTAGCGGGGGCTGACCGCCAGCAGCATCAGATACCAGTGGGGCATCGGCATAGTCTGGTGGTGGTAGTGGTCGAGGGCAAGGGCGGCCCGCCAGCGGGGCAGGTACTGCCAGGGTAAGCGAAAGGTCAATTTGTAGAGTCCTGCTCGTAGCATATCCATCAGACCCACCGACTGCCCCGGCGGCAGCCAAATGGCAATGCCTTTAAGGGTTTCGCCATCGTCATCAATGAGGCCGTAGCCGTGGTCGCCGCCGCCGCTTAGCAGCAGGCGAAACAGGTCGGCCATCAGGTTTGAGCGATCGCCCACGTCGGTGGGCACTAGGTAATGACACTGCGGATCGTCGGCAAAGGCCTCGCACAGCAGCTCGGTAGCGGCATCGAACTGGGTGGGCTGCAGAACGGTTAGCGGCGATAGAGTTTCCATCGGGTTCACCAGATTAAATCGTTAAGAAATTCGGTCAATTTAACGCCGTCAATTTTGACGAGGGTGGCCATCCAGCGAACAGCGGCGCGGTCTCGTGACCTACCGCACTCCACCAGCAGTTGCCATCCGGCAATGGCCAAAACCAGCCAGGGATAGAGCTGGCGGCGTCCATAGCGTAGCCACACCTTGAGCGGCAGCCACACCCAAAGCAATTGGCCAACAGTCACCCTACGGGAGCCCAGCGTCATCGCTTTCCTCCAGGAGATTTCTCTAAGTAGGCGGTGAGCAGATCGGCCAGCAGCTCGGCCTGCTGGCGGTAGGACACCATGTCCGGGTTGATCATGCGCTCAGAAATCAAGCCGTCAATCAGACAGAGGATGTGGGTAGCGATGAGAGGATTGTCGATCTGAAGGGCGGTCATGATTTCGTCGTGCGATCGCACGCTCACTCGCTGCACCGCCTCGTTCACCCGCGATGGTCCCACGCCCGCCTGCTGGTAAAAATCCATCATCAACAGGGTCTGCTTAATGAAGTAGTCTTCGTTAGTTTCTAAAAAATCGGCTAAGGCCAGAATGCGCTCCCGCAGGCTGCTCAACCCTTTGATCTTGGTACTGGCGCGCAGCAAATCCTGGGTGGTCATCTCTTCGATCAGCTGCATAAACAGATCCTCCTTGCTAGGGAAGTAGTAGTACAGCGTGCCAGTGGAAACACTTAGCGCCTTGGCAATCTGCCGGGTAGTCAGGCTGGCGTAGCCGTGGTCGGCAAACAGGTCAAAGCACTGGTGCAGCAGCGTCTTGCGGTATTCATCATGGTCAACGACCTTAGGCATTTGTTTTTAACCGAGCGCTCGTTATTTTTTAAGATAGCATGGTCTTTGCAGATGCTGGTAAGCCCAGCGCAAGTTTAAGGGTGTTGTTTCAGCCCAGCGCTGCGAGGCTGAAACAACCCGTGTGAATTGGCATCAGATGAGGAATGGAGCGCTAAACCGCAGGACACTGACGCTCACGAACGGCATTTAGTGTTTTTTAACGGATATGTTTTGAGAGCTGCGATCGCCCGTTATCAGGCAGGCGTTTCCTGCAAATCAGGCCGCTCTTCAGGCAGAATAGCCCCTTCTACGGGGCACACTTGCAAACAAATGCCGCAGTCAATACAGGTAGAAAAATCAATCCAATACCAATCGGTTCCTTTGGAATTTTTCTCAGGGCCGGGGTGGATGCAAGCAACCGGGCAGGCATCCACACAATCAGCAACGCCCTCGCAAACATTGGTAACAATCGTATGTGGCACGGTGTTCTCTAGGCTGAAGGATTCGGAATTAACAGAAAAGCATACTTAGATCGTGCGATCGCACAACCGTTGAGTGATGCCATCACTGCTGTTGTTTTAGCCTATCACCCTGCCTTGGGCGTATGGCGTCAGCACACCGCATGCTTTCAATCAAAACCCTCCAAAAGGTGCGAGATGTTCACTCCATTCCATCTCTCTCGCAGCGCAGTCGATAATAAAAAGCAAGTTGCTGCCATCCGGCAGCAACTTGCTTTTTATTAGTTCGGCATAAGCTCCAAACTCTTCTCGACCCAAACTGAGATTGCTAGCGGAGCCTCAGCCTTCGAGGGTCACAATATCAAAACTTAGATGCCGCATCCTCAAACGCGCTGCTCAACTCATTCCAAGCACCTTGCACACCAGCTTTAACGCTATCCCACGCATCATTGCTAGAGGATTTGAGGTTGGCTAGCTGCTGTTGCATCGCTTCACGCTTTGCAGTAAGCGTCTTAATCTGTTG
>JBGTOF010000345.1:0-6858 GCA_041742695.1 Elainellales cyanobacterium
GATCTGGATGTTTATCCATGACTACAATCGCCGAGTTAGAGAGAAGCTGGCAGAAAGAGAAGAGTCTGTATTTCCCTCTGTCCTTTAATAAAATGCACTACCGAATCCGCAATGGTTTCTACTTAACCTCTATCCCTAGACCTTGTCTGGAAAGCACACAGACAAATCATTTCTAGGGGTGATGATGTGCTGGTTATGGTCACGCACTTGTGAAACCACAGGCCTTTCTGGCTGTAGCGGTCAATGGTAGCCGATAGCCAAAGCAACCGATAGCTAGAGCAATAGCAGCAGCAGTCCACCCAGCGCACCAAAGCTGATCACGACTGCAAAAATCGATTCAACGGTTTCTTCAAACTTGCTGCGTTGTGCAGCTTGAGCCACAGCCCGACTGGTGTCATCTACGAGGTGTTGCTGTGGCATTCTGGCTATTTCGTAAAGCTCTTCATCGATTTCGCTGATGCGATGCCGTAGTACCCGCCGTTCTGTCTCTAGGCTATGGCGTTCAAGGGTGCGGCCTCGGCGGTGATGCCTACTATAACTATTTGAGTGGGAAAGCGTGTAACCCATATCATCCTCCAGGTGCAATGCAAGGAACAGAGCCACAGCAAGCCCAGGGTTGGGTGCTGCAACTCGCCCAACCGGGGGATGTGTGTCTAATTCCAACTTACTCAACTCTGGCGTTCAGGGAAAAAAGCTGTAACCATCTGCAAATCAGCTTAAAGTCTTGTAATACTGCGGCGTTGGGGCAGAGGGTCTGGACTTGAAGGCAGGCGCTGACCAAATGGATTTGGATTGCTGAACCAGTCTAGAGTGCGGTGTATTCTCGGCTGTGAACTGATTGAGATACAATCAGGCTTGCGAAATCTGGCAGTGGATTGAGGTGAACATGGCGGATATGCCAAATGCAGTCGTAATTGGATTGGGTCGCTCGGGGATTGCAGCGGCTCGGTTATTGCAGCAGCAGGGATGGCAGGTGACCGTTAGCGATAGCAATAACTCTGAGGCCCTGCAAGCTCTTCAATCGCAGCTTGAATCAGACGGCATTGCAGTTAAGCTCAATCATCGGTTTGCGCCAGAGCCCGGGTTTCAGCGGGTGGTGGTAAGCCCCGGAGTAAGGTGGGATTTGCCAGCGCTGGTGCAGGCTCGTGAGCAGGGAATTGCAGTGTTGGGCGAAATGGAACTGGCCTGGGAGGCGCTGGCGCAGGTGCCTTGGGTTGGGGTCACCGGCACCAATGGCAAAACCACCACGACGGCACTGGTGGCAGCGATGTTTGCAGCGGCGGGGCTCACTGCACCCCCGTGCGGCAATATCGGCTATGCGGCTTGTGAGGTGGCGCTGGCTCACTCCGCACCAGATTGGGTGATTGCCGAAATTAGCAGCTATCAAATTGAGTCGTCGTCGCAGCTTGCCCCACGGATTGGAATCTGGACGACGTTGACCCCTGATCATCTGGCGCGACACTATACGCTGGAAAACTACTGCACGATTAAGACGCGATTGTTAGCGCGATCGCACCATGCCATTCTGAATGCCGATGATCCCTACCTCCGTCAACATGCGAGCAAGTGGGAGGGGGCGTATTGGACGAGTGCAACAGGCAAGATGGCGTTACCGGGCGATGTGACTCGCAGCGCCTATGTGGATGAGGGCTGGGCGATCGCCCTGGGTGAACCGATTGTGGCCATTGATACGCTCAAAATGGTGGGACAGCACAACCACCAAAACCTGCTGATGGCGGTGCTGGCAGCACGACTGGCCGGCATTGACAAAGCGGCGATCGCCCAAGCGGTGTCCACGTTCCCCGGAGTGCCCCACCGACTCGAAACCGTAGCAACCTGGCACGGCATCACCTTTATCAATGACAGCACGGCGACCAACTACGATGCGGCAGCGGTGGGGCTGGCCTCGGTTGAGGGCAGCGTCATTTTGATTGCGGGGGGTGATCCCAAAGAGGGTGATGCTGCGGCTTGGTTGCAGCACATTCAGGACTGGGCGATCGCCGTGCTGCTCATTGGCAAGGCAGCAGAGGGCTTTGCCCACCTGCTTCAAGCCGCAGGCTATACCCACTACGAGCAAGTGGGCGATCTGGAGCACGCAATCCCCCGCGCGGCTGAACTAGCCCAAGCTAAGGGCGCACAGACAGTTCTGCTTTCGCCCGCCTGTGCCAGCTTTGACCAATACGCTAGCTTTGAGCATCGGGGCGATCACTTCCGCCAGATCTGCCACACTCTATTCAAGACAGATGACGACAGCCGAGATGTAGTGAACGGTACAGCTTGACCCGCATGGGTCTGAAATCCTTTTAGATGGCGGACAGGGTTGACGACTGGTATAGATTAAGTGTGGATGTACGAGTAGAGCGATCGCCCGAATTATAGAGCCAGAGAGACCGCAATATCTACACGAATCTTCTACTTAACTCCACTGCGACACTAGGCTTAGTGACACAGACTTAAACCAAACTTTAACGAGAGACACTCCTATGCTGCATCGGTTCGTGATGGCCCTATTGGTTGGGCTACTGGGGTTGGTGATCCCGGCGCTATTCCCCATGCCTGCCCACGCGGCAGATTGCACCCTCACCGCCATCGTTTGGGAAGGGTATACCGATCCCTCCTTTGAGCAAGTGTTTGAATCGCAAACGGGGTGCGCAGTGAAAGCGACCTATGCCGGATCAAGTGACGAGATGTTTGCCAAGTTTCGCGCGGGCGGTGGCCGCACCTACGACCTGATTTCAGCCTCGGGCGACATTACCGAGCGGCTCTATCAAGCTGGGCTCGTGCGCCCCATTGATGCCAGCAAGCTAGAGAACTTCGACAGCATTTTTGAGTCCTTTCAAAAGGGCCGCTGGAACACCTTTGATGGCAAGCCGTACGGCGTTACCTTTGCCTGGGGGCCAAATGTATTGGTCTACAATACCGAGCAGGTGAAGACGCCACCCACTTCTTGGGATGTGCTGTTTGATCCCGAGTATGCTGGCAAAATTGCGTTGCCCGACAACCCGATGACCATTGCTGATGTGGCGCTGTGGTTGGGTAAGAGCGATCCCTACAATCTCACAGCAGAGGATTTGGCCGAGGTTAAGGCCAAAATGCTGGAACTGCGCCCCAATATCCGCAAGTTCTGGACGACAGCTGGTGAACTAGCGAACCTGTTTCAGTCGGGTGAGATTGTGATGGCTCATGCGTGGCCGCTTACCTATACTCAACTCGAATCAGAAGGCTATCCTGTCGGCTCGGTGAGCCCTGCCGGAAAGCTGACAGGTTGGACAGATTCTTGGATGATCTCGAAGCGATCGCGCAATGCGGATGTCGCCTATGAGTGGATTGACTTTCTGCTCAGCGGCGAGGGGCAAAAGGGCGTGATGGAGGTGACGGGTTATTCTGGGGCGACTACATTGGGCGCTGAGGCCATTGGTGCGGAAAAAGCGCATGAGCTATTTATGGATGACCTATCGCTGCACTCCCAAATCAACATGTGGCAGAGCGTTGCCAATTATGACGACTGGGTGCAGGTGTGGAATGAAATCCGCAGCTGACGTTTAGCGCACCGTGCTCGGCGTCAGCGTTCGGCAGAAGTCTCCCATCAGAAAATCTGGTCGGATGCTTTAACCCAAGGGACTGCTGATACGCTAGTGATTTCCGACGATTATTAGGCGAAGTCACCAGCGCTGGACTCAACCACAGTTGGCAAGTTCTATGGAAACCGTAGGTGCTGCACGGGGGCATTTGCGGTTTCCTGCGGTGTTAGACCTGCAATAGATATACTCTTTATTTCGCGCCACAGAGCAAGAGCCCTGATCGTGCTGCACTATGTTCTATTAGCGCTACTCACCCTATGTCTGCTTTAACCCAAGCCAAGGTTGCTCGCACTCGCCTGGGCCTATACACATCGCTGTTGCCGCCGCTGGTGTGGATGACGCTGCTCTACTTTGTGCCGCTGGTGATTTTGATGTCTTATAGCGTGTGGCGGCTGGAGGCGTTTGACATTGTTAAAGAGTTTAGCCTGATAAACTTTCGGGCGATCGCCACTAACCCTTCATACCGAGTGGTGATTGCCCGCACGGTAGCAACGGCTCTGGGTGTGACGCTCATTGATGCGGCGATCGCCCTGCCAATGGGCTTTTTTATTGCCAAGCGCAGCGGGCGCTGGCGCGGGTTGTTGACGCTGCTCGTGATCTTGCCGCTGTGGTCGAGCTATCTCGTGCGGGTGTTTGCCTGGAAAATTATTCTCGGTTACAACGGCGTGTTAAATTCTGCACTGCTGGCCTTGGGGATTTTGCAAGAACCCAGCTCTATCTTTCTCTACAACCAATTTTCGACGGTGCTGACCTTTGTGCATGTGTGGCTGCCCTTCATGATTTTGCCAGTGATCACTGCCTTCGAGAAACTGCCAGATGACTTGCTCGAAGCCTCTGCTGACCTGAATGCATCGCCTATCGCCACAGTCTGGCGCGTGGTGCTGCCGCTGGTGACGCCGGGGGTGTTCGCTGGTTCCATTAATGTATTTGCGTTGACGATGGGCGATTTTATTACGCCAAGCTTGGTGGGTGGCCCAGGTGGCATTATGCTCGGCAATGTGATTTCGTCGCAATTTGGCGTGGCGTATAACTGGCCGTTGGGATCGGCGTTTGCCCTGGTGGTGATGCTGATTGTATTTTTAGGGCTGGCGATCGCCCTTAATCGAGGCGCGCTCTCCCAGCTCTAAAGCGGTCATTCAGCATGCAGTCGCATCCTAAACATGTCAGGATTTGGGAACGTGGCCGTGCAATTCACGGGTTAACCTAGACATTATGACTATCGCGATGCAGCATTCACTGGCAAGTCGCTTTCGAGGTGCGGTGCTGGGTGCGGTGCTGGGCGATGCGCTAGCGGCAGCCCGTTCGCCAACCCAATATTCGTCAACCCCATACCCGACCACGCGATTGAGCGATCGCCTGCATACCACTGCCGCCGCCTTGGGGTATTCTCCACGAGTGCCCCTACCACTGAGTGCAGGTGCCGAGGCAGGTGCCCCAGTTCAGCAGCCTGAATCAGGGGCGATCGCTAGTTTGCCTCTAACCCTCTTGCACCACGATACGCCCGCTAATCTAGCTCAGGTGCTGCAAGCCGGGGCAGGCTTACGGCTTGCGCCTGTAAGTTATGACAATGCGCTGCTGCTCGCGCATACCCTGGCGCTCGTGCTACGCCAAGTGCCACCCTCTCAGATGCTATCGCTGCTGATGCAGCAGACTGTGCTGGCTCCCGTTTCCTCGGCGCTACAGCAGATGCAGCGGTTACTCGGGGAGTCTGTGAGTCCGGCGATCGCCCGACCCCAGATCCTCGCTTCGGCACCCGTCTCCAGCACCATGCTGCTAGCGCTCTATCAGTTTTTGGCCGCACCTGAAGATTTGCGGCTGCTGTTGCGGAGTGCGCCGCCCGCTCACTGCTTAGAATCCACGTCTGGCTCTATTGCGGAATCCATCGCAGAATCCGCAGCATTAGTCGGCTGCTTAGCAGGTGCCTATCATGCCGAGGCTCACGTGCAGCTGTTTCGGCATCGGCTCAGCTATGGGAGAACCTGGGAAAAGGATCTGGAGGCACAGAATCCAGCAGATCTAGTCTTGCAGCACATTGCGATCGCCTTTGATGCAGGAACGCCCTTGGCCGATTATTTATTTGCCCAGTGGGCGGGCGTATATCGTCCCGATGTGCTGCCTCAGCCTGCGATGGCGCTCACGGTGACCGCGGCCAATCGCCTTAAGCCGCGCTAACGGAGCAAGGCATCGGGCATGGGCTCGACTAGGCCGCTTTTCACTAACCCCCTACCTCATCCCTACGTTTACTGGATCTTGTAATGCCAAATCCATTGCTGTTGCTGAACTATGAGCCAGCGTTTGAGTCGTTGGGCGATCGCTTCTATGACATCGTGCCTGCGGCCAGGTTTCCCCAGCACACACTGCGGTTTCGTAACGATGCGCTGCTGCCCACGCTGGGGCTAGCGCCTGAGGCTGTCACCGATACAGATTTTGTAGACGCCTTTGGCAAATTCGAGGGACGCTATCCCCTGCTGGCCATGGGCTACCACGGCTACCAGTTTGGGCACTACAACCCAGCGCTGGGAGATGGGCGCGGATTTCTGTATGGGCAGGTGCGCGATGCCGCCGGGCACCTGTGGGACTTGGGCACCAAGGGTTCTGGCCCTACGCCCTATTCACGCGGGGGCGACGGCCGGCTGACCCTGAAGGGCGGTGTGCGAGAAGTGCTCGCGGCGGAGATGCTGCACACGCTGGGGGTGCGCACGTCTCGCTGCCTCTGCCTCATTGAAACCGGAGATGCCCTCTGGCGGGGCGATGAGCCATCCCCCACGCGCGCGTCGGTGATGGTGCGGATGCAGCGATCGCACATTCGCTTTGGCACCTTTGAGCGACTGCATTTCCTACAGCGTCCTGATCTCATTCAACTGCTGTTAAACCACGTCATCCAGATCTACTATCCTCACCTGTTAACGGAAGTTCCCGGTATCTCGTTCACAGAACCATTCCCGGAACCGTTGCCAGAAGCCGTCTACGTCCAGTTTTATGCAGAACTGGTGCAGCGGGTGGCGGCGCTTGTGGCGCAGTGGATGGCGGCGGGTTTTTGCCATGCGGTGCTGAATACCGACAACATGGCGATTACGGGCGAAAGCTTTGACTATGGCCCCTATGCGTTCATCAGCCACTATGACCCTCAGTTCACAGCGGCCTACTTCGATCACTCAGGGCGGTATGCCTATAGCAACCAGCCCGCCGCCTGCCAGTGGAATTTGGCCATGCTGCAGGTGCCGTTGGCAGCGGTGCTGCCCGAGCCCGTAATGGCCGAGATTTTGGCGCAGTTTGA
>JBGTOF010000054.1:0-9881 GCA_041742695.1 Elainellales cyanobacterium
TTTCTAGCTCCTCGTTGGTGCTTTGCAGTTCCTCATTGCTCGACAATATTTCTTCATTGGCAATTTTCAGGTCTTGGTTGGTGTGTTCCTGTTCCTGAATAATCGCCTGCAAATAGTCCTGGGTTGCGGCTCGTTCTTGCTTGGCATCGGCCAGTTCTTGTCTGAGGCGTTCGTTTTCGCGCGCCAACTCTCCTTCGGGAAGATCGGTCGTGACGGCACTCGGGCTAGGGGCGGGCACATCTTCAAACAGCACTAAGAAGCGGCGTTCTTCAATCATGGGGACGTTGAAGGGAATGACCTGCAGGTTGACCACCCGAGAGCGATCGCCCTCTTCCAACTGCAATCCATGTCGAGCAATGGGTATGTCTTGGCGTTGCGCCTCATACACCGCAGCTCGCAGCCCAATCAGCAACCCATCTCGCACCAAGTGGAACAGGTTGAGGTTCACCACGCCAGAGACGAACTTGAGATAGCGATCCACCTCTCCTTGCAGCTGCAGCACCTGCATCTTTGCGTCGAGCACAGCGCCCGCTGGGGCATAGTGCTGCACGATCAGTTGGTCAACTTTTTTCTGAAGATCAAACGCTTCGGCTAGAGGCTGCATCGAAGGGCGATCGCTCACCGGGGCGCTCAGATAGGTAGGCGCAAACGCAAACGTGGGGCGCGTTGCGGTAACTTGCTTAGCATACAGCCTGTACTTTTTATCAATCAACGTAAACAAGTCGGGAGAGTACCCAGTGCTTTCTGACGTACCCAACAAGAGAAACCCCGTGGGGTTAAGGCTGTAATGAAAGATGGGCATAATCCGCTTTTGCAGCGTTTCGCCCAAGTAAATCAGCACATTGCGGCAGCTAATTAAATCGAGATTTGAAAACGGTGGATCACCGCCTAAATTTTGGCGCGCAAACACGCAGAGTTCTCGAACTGCCTTGCTAATTTGAAACCGATTGCCTTCTAGCGCATAGAAAAACCGACGGCGGCGCGTGGGTGACACATCCACCATCTGATTCTCGGAGTAAATGCCCGCTCGGGCTTTGTCGATCGCCGCTTCACTAATATCAGTGGCAAAAATTTGAATGGGGGGCTGGGGCCTGTGATCGGCCAAAAACTCCAGCAGGCAAATCGCGATGGAGTAGACCTCTTCCCCGGTTGAGCAGCCCGCTACCCAAATGCGAATGGGCGCATCGTCAGACTTCTGCTGCCCCATGGCGGGAAAGACGTACGATTTCAGCAGGTCAAACGCGTCTGGGTCGCGAAAAAAACTGGTGACATGAATCAAGATTTCTTCGTATAGCGCTGTCACTTCTGCGGGATGCGTTTGCAGATAGTCAATGTAGTCTTCCAATCGTTCCAGCTTATACAGCAGCATGCGTCGCTGAATTCGCCGGTTGATGGTATTGGGCTTATAGCGGCTAAAGTCAACACCCGTGCTGAACTGTAGTAAGGCAAAAATTGTGGCCAAGCCATCGGTGGAGCGGGGCGATGCGTCGGCAAGCTCCGGCGGCACGGGGCGCACAATCAGGGGGTGACGGCTTAGGTTGCTCAGTTCTTCGGCAATTCTGGCAGGTGGTAGCACAAAATCAACATTGCCGGTGGCAACGGCGGTGTTGGGCATGCTGTCAAATTGGGCGGTGGTTTCACACTGGGCAAATGTGACGCCGCCCACTTCTTTGATCGCCTTTAGCCCCAGCGACCCATCGCCATCGGACCCGGACAAAACGATGGCGATCGCCTTACGCCCACGATCGGCAGCCAACGACGCAAAAAATGCATCTCCCGGCATGTATTTCCCCAGCACCTTCTCCCGAGGCGACAGTTGCAATACCCCTTCCGCTAGCACCATCTTGGTGTTGGGCGGAATCACATAGACATGATTGGGCTCCACCAGGATGCCGTTTTTCACTTCCCGAACGGGCATCTCGGTGGTTCTCGCCAAAATCTCAGTCAGCAAACTTTCATGATCGGGAGACAAATGCTGAATCAACACAAATGCCATCCCCGTATCGATGGGTAAGTGGCTAAGCAGCTGGATAAACGCATCTAACCCGCCTGCAGACGCCGCCACTCCCACAATAGGGAAGGAGGCCTCGATTGGCTCGCTGGTCAGGCCGGGCATGGGTTCGAAAGGGGCAGCAGGCATAGGCGAACGGTTAGCTTCCTGAGTTCGATAATGAGTGGAGTGGCAGAAGAAGGCGGAGGGTTATGCACAACGTTCCAAATTGCTCAAACTCCAACATTGCCGATTCCCGAGAGTGCTCTCCTATAAGTACTCTAACGGTTGCACGACTCTCTGCATCAATTGCCCGTCAGACCTATCGTTTATTGCCCTTGGAACCCATAAATGACCTCAGATCGTCAATCGAGGTTTCTTTTAAACAAACGATGTACTCGTACGGCGTAGCGCCATGAAAAAAGGCCCCTAGGCAGCGCCCACGAGCCTTGAGAATTGGGTTTTGAGGATGGTTTAGGAAACGTTGGATTTGGGGGTGCGGCAGCGGCGCTTGTATTCAGACTTTTTCTTGTAGCCAACGGATTGGGCTTCGTCGCTGTCGGGGCCAAACTGGCCTCGGATCGATTAGCCAGCGATAGCTTTCTTTCTGCGCAATCGGGGTCTTGCGCCGTTGCCCCTTTTTCCCTGCCCGCTCAGGACGGCTCCAAACGTATTGGTGTAACAGACCCAACGGCTCACCCAGCCCGCTGACCGCAAAGCAACTATGCACTTTCATTCCTTGCTGCGGGGTCTGGTTAATGAATCCCAGACCACTTGTCGCCGGATGGCTGGTGTACTTTACGTCCATCGTGTCTTGAATCGCCAGCACCGTCGGACACTGGCGAGCACGGGCCATCACACCGTCTTGATGATTTGCCAAAATCGCGCCGGTACTCACCTTCGGATTCGCCCAAAATCGATAGATACTTTGGCTCTCGCTGGCGCTCTAAGTCGATTGGGGGACGCTGACCGTCGGATGCTCTCCCAACGCCGTGAGCACTTTTCGCAATTGCTGCGCATGTCGTAAGTCCCTGAAATGGTCGGGATTGATCGCTTAGCTGACCCAATCTTTCATGACGCACTGGCTCCACCTAACAGTATCCTCATGGTAGTCTCCTACAAGTTTCGCCCTAAACATCTAGCCAGTAACCTTTCTACAGACTTTTGCCTAAGGGATACTTAAAAAGGGGGCTAGGGGGGATAAATCTCCGGGAAGGCCTACTTTGAGGACTGGTGTGTACTTAGTGCCTATTCTGGGAGAAGGGGTTGGGGGATGAGGGCCAGATGAATGATTTTTTATGGAATGCTCTAAGGACTAGCCTTTGTGACCCCAGCGGTTGATCAAGATCAGCGGTATCAGGCTCTAGCAGCCAAGCTAGACACGCTGCGGTTGCAGCTGCGACCGGGGCAGTTGCCTTTGGCCGATTGGGCGGGTGGGCCGTTGGCGGTGTCGGCGGTGCCGGGTGCGGGCAAGTCTACGGGGATGGCGATCGCCACGGCAATTCTGCTGGGCAAGCGCTACCTAAATGCCCTCGCAGGCCAGGCCGTCGCTGATGATCAAATTGTGCTGGTCACCTTTACCCGATCGGCAGCGGCAAACCTGCGACTTAAGATTCGCCAGCGGCTGGATGACTTGGATCTGCCCCGCACGGGGTTTTCCGTGTATACCCTGCACGGTCTGGCGTTGAGCATTGCCAACCGCCATCCCGATCTGTCGGGGCTGAGCAGCGAGCGGGTGACGCTCGTGGCCCCCAACCAGAGCCATCGCCTGATTCGCACCAGTGTGGAACAGTGGATTGCAGGCAATCCTCGCCTGTATCAGCAGTTGCTAGAGGGGCAGCAGTTTGACGGGGAAGAAACGGAGCGGCTGCGGCGGCAGTCGGTGCTGCGAACCGAGGTGCTGCCGGGGCTGGCGCACACGGTTATCCACGAGGCCAAAAGCTCGGGCCTGTTGCCCGATGCGCTAGCGAAATTGGCGGAGGAGTGGGAACCCACCGCCATTGCTGACGATCAGCCCACCGAGGGCTATACCCTGTTGGCGATCGCCGCGGGGCTTTATCAGCACTACCAGGTGCTGCTGGCAAAGCGGGGCTTTATCGACTATGACGATATGATTTTGGCGGCGTTGCGCGTGTTGCAGCACGACAGCGCTCGCGAATCATGGCAGCGGCAAGTGTATGCCGTATTTGAAGACGAGGCGCAAGATTCGTCACCCTTGCAAACGCAACTGCTCGAAATTCTGGCCAGCCACCCGGAGCGATCGCACCCCAACTTGGTGCGCGTGGGCGACCCCAACCAGGCCATCAATTCCACCTTTACCCCAGCAGACCCAATCTTTTTTCGAGAGTTTTGCGAACGCTGCGCGGCCCAAGGGCGGCTCGCAGAGATGGATCAGGCGGGGCGCAGCAGCCCCATTATTCTAGAGGCGGCAAATTACCTCGTCACTTGGGTGAACCAGCGCTACAGTAAGCCGCCAGGTGCCTCCCCTCGGGGAGTGGCGAGTGCGACTCAGGACGCATCCACGCCGCGTTCTGCTCCGCCCGCTCAGGCTGCGGGCGGGTTTCAGAGCAGCACGCTGCCGTTCCGCCCACAAGATATTCACCCCGTTGACCCCGGCGACCCCCAGGCCGATGCCAACCCGCCCGCACTCGGGACTGGCCTAGAGCTACGGATTCCCCAAGATATCTACCACTCCGTGGAGCTGATGGCGACGCGGCTGGCGGACTTGTTTCAGGCCAATCCTCATACGCGGGCAGCGGTGCTCGTGCGCGAAAACAAGCAGGGCAAGTTTGTGGCCGATGTGCTGCGCAACCCCAAATCCTATCAGTTGGGGATTGAGCTAGAGGCGCTGGGGATCGAAATTTATGATGTGAGTGAGCGCGATCGCCACTCTCATATTCCCGAAGAGATTTTGGCCCTGCTGCAATTTTGCGATCGCCCCCACGCCCCCGACTACCTCAAAGCGGCGCTTCAGGTGCTCACTACGCGCCGCCTTATCCCCAGCCAAGACCTCAACGCCCTCAGCACCCAGCCTGAGCAGTTTCTTTATCCGGGGCCGCTAGAGCCCACTCAAACAGACCCCGTGCAGTATGCCCGCCGCTACTGCAACAGCCTGCTGCGGGCTCGGGTAGAACTGCCCACTTACCAGCTGATTCCGTTTTTGGCGCTAACGCTCAAATATGCCCAAACAGAACTCGCCACCGCCGACAAACTCTCGGCCCGCATTGCCCAGCGCACCGCCTTTAACCCCTCCCTCGGCGCAATCTTAGATGAACTGCAAGAGATTGTGCGGGAAGAGCAGTTTTCGCCCGTCGAAACGGAATCGCTCGATGAGCGCTACACCAAGCCGGGGCAGCTCACTATCATCACCATGCACAAGGCCAAGGGCTTGGACTGGGATGCCGTCTTCATTCCGTTTTTGCAAGAGCAGATGATTCCTGGCAGCATTCGGCTCTTGCCCCAGGCGCGATTTTTGGGCGAGTTTAACCCGTCGGAGGTGGCGCGGGCGCAGATTCGGGCGATCGTGCACCAGCAGCCGCTGCTGCCCAGCATTATGGATGCGTGGCACCAGGCCGATGCCCTCAAAACCTCCGAAGAGTTTCGCTTGCTCTATGTGGCCATGACGCGCGCGCGCCAGTTGCTGTGGATGGCGGCAGAGCGGCAAGCCCCCTTTAGTTGGAACAAGCTCGACTCGCTGGAAGACCGCGCCCCCAGCCCAGCCCTGCGCGCCCTGCTAGAGCGCTTCCCTCGGAAGCACCTACTAAGTACACATAAGTCTTCCGACTGAGGATTCGCCTGGGTTGATCCCCCCTAGCCCCCCTTAGCAAGGGGGGAATGAGTCGGAAGTCCCCCTTGCTAAGGGGGATTTAGGGGGATCTGTACTTAACGTCAGTTCGGGTTAAGCACTGTTTCTGAAGCTGAAATCGCTGAAACGACGTAGTTTCGTTGAGTAGTTGGGCAGTTAGGCAACGGCAAAATGCGGGTTTTGGCTTATCCCGAACTCAAGTTACTTAGTAGCGCGGAAGCCCTGATGGGTCTGGATCCCCGTCATCCCAGGCGCCCGCATTGGCAATGCCATAGTCTTGCCGCAGGCTCGCAACAGGGCTGTCCATGAGCGGCTCTGGATCGATGTAGGCATCAATTTTGGGCCGTACGGTGCGCCCCTGCTGAATCCCTTGTCCATACAGGCGGCAGATGCGCAGCGGCGATAGGTAGCGATCGCCATAGGTGTTGCCGGTGAGCGATCGCCCCAACAGCTCTAGAAATACGCCCACACTTTGCAAATAGAAGTACCAGGGTCGTTTCCAGGTGATGGCGGTGAGCAAAAAGCCAATCAGCTGGAGTTCCTGCTCTAACTCGGTGCTGTAGCCCGTGATCACGTGCATGATGTCGTGCTTTTGTAGATCCCGCCAGGGCACCCGAATTCGGCCCACCCACAGATCTTGATTGCGAGTGAATGTGGGGTTGGCGGCGTAGTAGCGCTCGAGGGCTTGGCGGAGGGTGAGGGGCATAGGGCGAGAGGTAGAGTCCTATTACTGTACCCAGTGGGGGAGGGGCGATCGCCCGGATGGGTGATAGCGATCGCAACTGGCACAATTGGCACAATTCGCGGTGGGATGATCGTTGGGGCGAATGATGGGGTGAACTGGCTGTGGGATAAGGGGTGTGGATGCATGTGACAGCGTGTGACAGTGATGGGGGCGATCGCCCTCGCGCCCAAATTGGCAACCTGTGTAGAAACTGATCCACCCATCTTGGGAATTCACCCAAGTGGGAACCATCGTAGGAACACGTCACGAGTCTCAGAGGTATCCCTCATGCAGTCCGCCTACATCACGCACCTGGGCAAGTTCTTGCCCGGCGACCCCATTCCCAACGACGAGCTAGAACAGTATTTAGGACAGGTCAACGGCAAACCGTCGCGGGTGAAGCGCCGCATTCTAGCGAGCAACGGTATTGTGCAGCGTCACTACGCCATCGATCCGCAGACCCATGCCCCGACGCATTCTACTAGTCAGATGGCGGCGGCAGCCGTGCGCGATCTGCTGCACCACAGCGGGCTAAACCCCCGCGATGTGGATTTGCTGGCCTGCGCCACGACCTGGGCCGACCTGCTGGTACCGGGATTTGGCAGCATGGTGCATGGGGAACTGCCGGAAACAGCGCCCCTAGAAGCGACCTCGCACATGGGGGTCTGTTGTGCAGGAGTGTCCGCGCTCAACTATGCGGCGGCGCAGGTGCGGGTGGGGCAACGGCAGCGAGCGATCGCCGTCGCCTCTGAACTTCCCTCGCGCCTGTTTCGCCATACCAAGTTTGAGGCCGAAACCAGTGTGCAGGCGGGGCAGCCGCTTCCGTTTGATACAGAGTTTCTGCGCTGGATGCTGTCGGATGGAGCAGGCGCCATGCTGGTGGAACCTCGCCCCAGCGCCCAAGGGCTCAGCCTTCGCATTGACTGGATTGAGCTGATTTCCCACGCGAATGCCTATCCCGTCTGCATGTATGCGGGTGTAGATAATCCCCAACAGTTGCAAAGCTGGGTGAATGCCCCCTCCTATGGTGAGGCGGCAGCAGCGGGACAGATCAACCTACGGCAAAACATTCGCCTGTTGGATAACGTGATCAAACTGGGTGTTGAGGGCTGGCTGCGACTGATCGAGGCGGGGCGCGTTCACCCTAGCGAGATCGACTGGCTGCTGTGTCACTATTCTTCGCACTTCTTTCGGGGGCAAATCGTGGATCTGTTGCAACAGGCCGACTGCATGGTGCCCGAAGACAAATGGTTCACCAACCTCTATACGCGGGGCAACACGGGTTGCGCCTCAATTTACCTCATGCTGGAGGAACTGGTGGCCTCTGGCAAGCTGCAACCTGGGCAGACGGTGTTCTGCTTTGTGCCGGAGAGCGGACGCTTCACAACGGCCTATCTAAAGCTGACAGTGGTCGAAGGCGCCGAACCGATGGCTCTGTATTCAAGTGATTTAAGAGATGGGGCGATCGCCCCGTCCATGCTTGCTTCCACGCATGCCACAGCCAGTCTTCAATCTTCTGCGAATGAACCTATAGACGATTTAGTGGATACTTCTATGGATTCTACTGCGAATCAATCTACAGATGAATTAGCGGACGATTCTGTGAACCCCGTGTCGTCAGCCTTGCTGCGGCAGTTGGCGCTGGTGTGGCTAGAGTTCGAGCGATCGCTCCACTCGGTGCCCCTGATTCGGCGGCTAGACCGAGGCGAGTTTACGCTAGACGATTACCGAGCGCTGCTGTGCAACCTGCGGCCCCAGGTGGTGGAGGGCGCCCGGTGGATTGCCCGAGCTGCATCAAATATGACCGATTTTCGGGTGCGATCGCTCCTAATTGGGCATGCTCAAGACGAGCACCGCGATTTTCAAATGTTAGAGCGCAACTATGTGGCGGTTGGTGGCGACCTAGCGGTGATTCAAGCCGCAGAAAAAAACCTCGGATCTGAAGCGCTGTCGGCCTTTATCTTCCACCGCGCCTCGCAAGACAATCCGGTAGACCTAGTGGGCAGCATGTTTATTATTGAAGGCTTGGGCAATCGGCTGGCGGCGCAGTGGGCCGGGCAGATTCAGCAGACGCTGGGGCTCTCGCGGGAGCAAGTGTCATTCATGGCCTACCACGGTGAGCACGACCACGCCCATATCGACAAGCTCGATCAGATGTTCAATGCCGATTGGATGACCGAGGCGATCGCCCAGCGCATTGTCAAAACTGCCCAAGTGACCGCTCGCCTCTATCGCCTGCAACTGGAGGAAATTTGCTGATGACTTGGACCTATGAAACGCGCGATCGCCAAAACCCCAATATCTGGGACACCCTCTACGCCGACCAGTCCATTCCAGTAGACCCGGTTGCCAAAGCCTACATGCTGCGAGATTTGCAGAGCTGGTCACGCAACTACCTGCTGATTCCCATTCGCATCATCGCCAATGTGATGCTGGCGTTGATTATGACCACCAAACGCCTGCTGCCGTTTCAGTTCAGCGCCTACGGCTTTATGCATCGCATAGCGGCGGTGTTCCTCGCCACCTTTGTCACCCCTGAGGCCAACTACCTGATTGTGCGCCACCTCTGCCTCGGGTCTAACATTGTGAACTTCTTGATCGACAACGGCCCCGATTCCACCATTGCCAAATCGACCCTCTATCCTAAAACCGTGGCGGATTTAGCCGAGAATGCGTTCTTAGAACATGATTTAATCCTCTATAACTTTGTGTTGGATTATCACGAAGCAAAGAAGCGTAATCCCAATTGGCTACAGCAGATACACCAGCGAGGATTCAATTTTGACAGCATTCAACTCGTTGAGTTACAGATCGATGTATCCAAACGAGGATGGTTTCAGGTATTAGATCTAGAATGTGCGGTGGAATTATTTAAGATCATTTATTCCCTTTGTCTCACCAGCGATGAATTTGAACGGGCGGTGATTTCGCTCCAGTTTGACGAAACCTTTGCGCTCTACTTCACCCAACTCACAGGTGATGCCTCCTGGAACCATGTCGTGACGAATCGCCACATCCTCGCACCCAATAGCGCCTTCGCCGCCGCCCGCAACCTGCTGCTGCACGGCCTCATCTCAGAATACCTACACCGCAAGCTGGAACTACAGAAAGAGGCGGTTCAAACCAACTCTCTGCAAGCAGATTACCCCAACCTCCATAGTTCCCCGACCTCGACCATCGGCCAATCTGCAAGCATCTAACGAAAGCCCATCCGCACGTAAACGGGATAGGGTGCATCCCAGTCTTGCAAGACTCATCTTGAGAAGTAGCCATTGAGATACGCACATCGCTGATGGAGCACTTGTTGCACGTTGCCTTCGTTCCACTGAGCGCCGGAAATCTTCAGGCGACGCCCAATTTGC
>JBGTOF010000375.1:0-13121 GCA_041742695.1 Elainellales cyanobacterium
GGACGTCCTGCTTTTGCGCCAGTTTTCGCTGACGGGCTTCCACATCCCAGAATCCTTGCTGTCCCATTGGCCTGCTCGCTTCACTAATTCAACCTTATGATCTCATATTGAGACCACTTGGGCTATTTTTCGAGGTGCCCTTCATCAGATCATTAACCGTGATGAATTGAGCACGTGCTTGATTCAGGCAACATCTAACGGACTCTCTAACCTACAGCCGTTATCCAACGATGGCAATCTGCTTTTTCTAAACAGCGAGCAGATGAGTTGTGTAACCAACCTCAGTTCGGGTTGCGAGGGCTTGAGCGTATCCCGACCTCATGTTACTAGACTGTAAATGAAGGCCCTTTAAGCGGCTTCATTCTGGCGTGTCACTCTAACGGGTGATTATTTCATGAGCGATAACCAACCGATGTATCTCTCTTGGGCTAGCCCATCATCAATGCGTTAACGTACTAAAGACTGCTGGATCGGGCTATATGCGCGTGCAATTCTTCTCGCTTGGTCAATTGAGGTGGGCAGGAGTCACAACTGGACTCCGCGACAACAGTGGCACCCCAGTCTACAGCGTCTGTCGTTTTATCCCTAAATTCAGATAGCTTAACGTTAGTGGTTTCAAACCGCTTAGGAGATTTCTAGAAAAGAAGATCCCCACTTTATCCGGCGACTGTAGCCCCCGTAGTAGGCACTGCCCACCAATAGGGAGAAAGTTTTCCAGAAGTTGCCTTAGACGTCCAATTCATAGAACCAATCCGCAAAATTCACAATTGGAATTTCCGATTTGTAAACTTAGGATAGCCAATGAGGGCTAGACGATTGACCCCAAAAAAATCCACAAAATTGTCCGTCTCGTCTCAGTTAGATCAGCTGTTTGAGCAGATTGAAGCGCTGGTGTTGTGCCATTCACCCAGCGGTGCAGAAGAAGAGATTAATGAATACTTGCAGGAACGCTTTGCAGCATTAAATCTGAACTGCTGGGTGGATGATGCGGATAATGTCATTGTGAAAATTCCGGGTAAAGATAGTAGTCGGGCGATCGCCATTACTGCCCATAAAGATGAGATTGGCGGCATCGTTAAATCTGTCGAACCCGATGGCTGCGTGCAGGTGCGCAAGCTAGGAGGCGCATTCCCTTGGGTATATGGCGAGGGCGTGATGGACTTGCTGGGCGATCGCACTACCATTAGCGGCATTCTCAGTTTTGGGTCGCGCCATGTCTCTCACGAGTCGCCTCAAAAAGTGCAGCAAGAAGACGCGCCGGTACGGTGGGAAGATGCCTGGATCGAGACGAAACTCAGTGAGCATGAACTAGACGACGCGGGTATTCGGCCGGGTACCCGCGTGGTGATTGGCAAGCACCGTAAGCGCCCCTTTCGCATGGGCGACTATATCGCCAGCTACACCCTCGACAACAAAGCCTCGGTCGCCATTTTGCTAGAACTGGCCGCACGGCTCACGCAGCCTGCGGTAGATACTTATTTAGTAGCCTCTGCGAAGGAAGAAGTTGGAGCGATCGGGGCGCTGTTCTTCACGGCTCGCACTAAACTCGCCGCCCTGATTGCGCTTGAAATTTGCCCCCTTTCCCTGGAATACCCCATTCACGAGGGCGACGCCCCCGTGCTGCTAGCGCAAGATGCCTATGGCCTCTATGACGACGGGCTAAATCAGACGCTCCGGGACGCCGCCGCCGCCGTTCAGGTGCCGCTGCAATTGGCGACCATCAGCGGCTTTGGCAGTGATGCCTCGATCGCCATGAAAATGGGCCATGTCGGCCGTGCCGCGTGCCTCAGCTTCCCAACTCAAAACACTCACGGATATGAGATTGCCCATTTGAGGGCGATCGCCCACTGTACAACAATTCTAGAAGCCTATTGCAGAGGGTGTGATTAGGCGTTTGCGCTGCCGCGAGTCTCTGATTTTCCCGAGGCTGCAGACCTTGGATTCCTCTAGGTCTTTGACTGTCTAGCGTTCCCCTTCACGCTTCATGTAACAACCTATGAATCCCATTCGGTTGGGGGACTGAATTCTCTACAATGAGCCTAGACCCTATAGCAATTGGTAATTATGACTACCACCGTCGCTGATGTGATGACCCATGCCCCGATTGTGGTGACGCCTGACACGCCGCTGAGTGATGTGATTCGTCTTTTAGCAGAAAAGCGCATCAGCGGCTTGCCCGTGGTGGATGACCATCAGAATTTAGTGGGTGTGATTTCAGAAGGTGATTTGATGTGGCAAGAATCGGGGGTGACGCCGCCCGCCTACATCATGCTGCTCGACAGCGTGATCTATTTAGAAAATCCGAATCAACATGAACGAGAGCTGCACAAGGCCCTAGGGCAAACGGTTGGCGAAGTCATGACGAAGGCCAAACGCAAAGGAGATTTAGTGACGATTACCCCTGATCGCCTGTTGCGAGAGGCTGCTAACCTGATGCATGAGCGCGGGGTGCATCGGGTGCTCGTGGTGAATGACGCCAATCAACTGGTGGGGATTGTGACTCGGGGCGATATTATTCGCCATATGGCAGCCATGCAGAGCTAGAACTGTAACCGATGCCACAGGCTGGGTTTTTCTCTGACTGAATGGCATCTCTCTTTATAAATCTATAGTTTCAACCTAGCCCTACCTGCCCTCACCCTTTCTAATCAGTTATCTAGATAGTTTTAAATAACCATGAGTGTGACTCCAGAATCGGTCAAAACGCTGTTGAACTCTGAAGACTTTGGCGATCGCCTGCGATCGGTAAACCAAATGCGGCAGCTAGAACCGGCGATCGCCTTTGACCTAATTAAAATTGCCGCCTATGACAAAAGCGCACGGGTGCGCTACGCCGCGATCAGCCAGATTTCTACCTTGGGCAACCAAAATTTAGACGAAGCCTACAAAATCTTGCTGGATGGGTTAGCCGATGAAGAAATGGACGTGCAGGCCGCTGCCGCTGATTCCATTGGGGCGTTGCATTTCACGCAAGCCTTCGAAGATTTGAATGCCCTGTATCATCAAACCCAGGAATGGCTGGTGCAATTTAGCATTATTGCGGCCTTGGGAGAACTGGGTGACCTGCGCGCCTTTGCCCTGCTAGAAGAGGCGCTTGGCTCTTCTACTGAGTTGATTAGAACTGCTGCTATTGGCTCGTTAGGCGAACTAGGTGACCCTCGGGCCGTTCCCCTCATTACGGCCTATGCCACGCATGGCGACTGGCAACTGCGACAGCGGGTAGCGCAAGCGCTGGGGCGGCTGAATACACCTGAGGCGATCGCCATCCTCCAATCGATGACGACTGACCAAAATGCCGCCGTTGCCCAAGAAGCGCAAACCTATCTGCGGTAGCCCTAAGCAGGTAACTCCACACCGCCAGAGCCCAAGGGTGGGAAGTGTTGAACGCTCCAATTAACTAGCTGGATGTGATAGGGCGCTCACGGGTAATCGCAGGCGATACCCCATCCCATAAATTGTTTCTAGCCAGTCGGCTGCTTCTAGTAGTTTTAGCCGCTGACGGAGCCGCCGCATCAAGCTGGCAATCGCATTGCTTGCAGGAGCAGCGCCCCAGGGCCACACAGCGACTCCAATGTTGGGTTGAGACAGCACTTGGTTGGGGTGCCGCATCAACAGTTCCATACACTGAAACTCTCGACTGGTCAGCGCTGATGTTTTACCCCGCCGTTCTAGGGTCAGCGTTTGCAGGTGTAGCTTTAGATCGCCGACCGATAGGGTATCACCTGACCAGAGGGGCGATCGCTGCCCCAGCGCCTGCACCCGTGCCAACAGATCAGGAAGATGAATGGGCTTCCCCAACACGTCAATGATCCCACTATGTGTGGGCACAGGCAGCGCGATGCCACTTTCGATCAGCATCAGCACGGGCGCCCCTTGCCAGTGTTGATGATACTGCTGACATAGAGTCCACCCTGCCACCTGCGGCAGCGTCCAATCTACTACCAGCAGACCATAGGCACGCTGCACCATCAGCCATTCTGCTACCGCGCCTGTCGTGGCGGTATCCACCACATGTCCCACCGTGCTTAAGGCATCTTGCAAGCGCTGCGATAGCATCAGGTTCTGTTCAGCTAGCAAAATTCGCATCGTAATCTCCCGCAAACTCTAGTCCCAGCAGCAGCGAACTCTTGAGCGATGGTTGCACCGCAAGAGCCGTCCCTAGTGGGAATCCGCATTAGGCGCAGTTCAATTCAGTCAGTCCAGTGGCCCACGACGGTATCTTTTGTGAACGCGTACTTCGGCGTTCATAGAAAACAAGTTTCTAGGGATGCTGACTCGATGAATTAAATGCCTAACGATAAGCCTATGGCACCCCCCCGTGCTGACGTGTCTAACCGAGGGAGGGAAATGGAAGTATTTTGGCTTCTCCTCAGGGCGTTATTGTAAGGAAGTAAGGCTATGTCATGGGGATGATGACGGCATAGTGCCCTTTCTTGCCAAAGATACATGCCGCAAATCTATGCAACGATTTATCGCCAAGTTTCATGACTCCTGATGCACGTGCCCGAGTTCGTCGAGTGCTGGTGTTGACCTTAGGGCTCAACCTGATTGTCATGAGCATCAAAGGCTGGTTGGGGATCACAACCGGATCTCTCAGCTTAGTGGCCGATGCGCTGCACAGTGTCACGGATGGAGCCAACAATATCTTGGGACTGGTGGCGAATCGGCTGGCCTTACCCGAACCCGACCGCGACCATCCCTATGGGCACCAAAAATTTGAGGCGGTGGGAGCCCTAGGCATCGCCGCATTCTTGGGCATTGCCTGCTTTGAAATTCTCACAAGCGCGGTAGAACGCATTCTGGCAGGTGCGTCCCCCATTCAAATTGGCCCCGCAGAGCTGTGGCTGCTGTTGCTGGTGTTGGGAATTAATATTTTCGTGGCGTTCTATGAGCGGCGGGTTGGGGTAGAAGTGGGCAGCGCGATTTTGCTGGCAGATGCCAAGCACACGATGGGCGATGTTTGGGTCACGATCTCCGTGTTGGCTGGACTCATCGGCGTGTGGGTGCTGCGGTTAACCTGGCTGGATGTGGCGCTGGCGTTTCCGGTAGCGCTGCTGGTGTTTCGCAGTGGGTGGGAGGTGCTGCGAGATAACCTGCCGTGGCTGGTGGATAGGATGGCGATCGCCCCCGAAGCGATTCATGCGGCCGTGATGCAGGTACCGGGTGTACTTAACTGTCACGACATTGCGTCGCGAGGGTTGTTGGGACGGCAAGTGTTTATCGAAATGCACTTAATCGTGGATGCAACCGATGTGGCGACCGCCCATCGCATTACTGAAGCCGTAGAAAAGCGGTTGAATGAGCTGTATGGCCCTACCCGCGCCAGTATTCACATTGAGCCCCAAAGCTATAAGTCTGATCACATTAGCTATGGTGAGTGATAGAGCCCTGCTGTATGGTCCACATAAGGCACGAGATTGGAATCAGCGTCATCCCTTTTTTGTGCCGTGTGCACAGTACAAGAAAAGGTTAGAGCACTGCGCATCGCGCAGTGCTCTAACCCTTTCTAAATCCCAATTTAGAGATGCAGTGATTGACGCTCCCGCACCGTAACCTGTTAGAGCAGATTGAGCCAGCCAGCGCTCAGCACAACCGTGAGCCCCATAAATAGCACCGTCAGTAGCCAAGTAGCGCGATTTAGCGACTCTTCTGCACTTTTGGTGCTGGTAAAGAGCTGCGCTTGGCCGCCCAAGCCACTCAGCCCATCGCCCTTAGGGCTATGCAGCAGCACCAGCACAATCAGACCAATGGCGCAGAAAATCCAAATGCCTTGAACGATAGCAACGATAGTCATGGTGTGTTGAAGAAGAGAGTCAATACCAGCATTAACAATTGGAGCAGATGAACTCGCTCCGGCTGCCTTATTTTAACGTGCTCCGTCGCTACCGCGTAAGGCGCACGGGTGAGCGATTGGGGCGAGCGTCAAATTCGGCAGGCTGAATGAGCGATCGCCCGGTCATTTCGTCGGGCTGGGGCACGTTGAGAATTTGCAGAATCGTGGGAGCAATGTCGGCCAGGGTGCCGCCCGAGCGCAACTGCACCTCTGTGCCGTGACCCGGAATCTTGCGCGTTTCGCCTTCTACCACAATGAACGGCACTGGATTAGTTGTGTGTGCTGTCCAGGGATTGCCCTGCTCGTCGCGCATCAGTTCGGCATTGCCGTGATCGGCCGTAATCAGCGCTGTGCCGCCCACCTTGCTGATGGCTTCTAGCAGCCGCCCTAGGCACCGATCGACCGTTTGAACGGCAGTGACGGTGGCCTCAATGTTGCCGGTATGACCCACCATATCGGGGTTGGCGTAATTGATCACAATCAACGAATAAACACCCTGTTCTACGGCGGCGATCGCCCCATCCGTCACTGCTGCGGCAGACATCGCCGGGGCGCGGTCATAGGTAGCCACCATCGGACTTTGCACCAGCGCGCGCTCTTCTCCTTCAAACGGATCTTCTAGCCCCCCGTTAAAAAAGTACGTGACATGGGCATATTTCTCCGTTTCAGCCGTGCGAAACTGCCGCAGTCCACGTTCTGAAATCACTTCACCCAAAATTCTGTTGAGGCTTTGGGGCTCAAACGCAACCTGCACCGGCAGCGTG
The DNA here is from genome assembly GCA_041742695.1 of Elainellales cyanobacterium. Lineage (GTDB taxonomy): Bacteria > Cyanobacteriota > Cyanobacteriia > Elainellales > Elainellaceae > Kaiparowitsia. Next base: position 6,598 of record JBGTOF010000375.1, read on the forward strand.
GGGTCGTATTGAGTAAAGGTGGCAAACGACAGCGGGCTGATGAACTCGCGCTCAAAGCTGTTGAAATTGGGGTCAACAAACGCCTGCGTCAACTGGCGAGCGCGATCGGGGCGAAAATTAAAGAAGATTACCCCATCCCCCGGTGACACCGCCCCCGGAGCGACGCGAGTCGGTTTAATGAACTCGTCGGAGATCTCTTCGTCGTAGGAGGCGTGCATCACGTCAAGCGTCGATCGCCCGTCGCCGTCGCCATCCTGAGTCATTACGTCATAGGCGAGCTGCACCCGATCCCAGCGGTGATCGCGATCCATGCTGTAGTAGCGACCGCTGACGGTGACAATGCGCCCAATGCCGACTTGAGTAATGTAGTCTTCAATGGTTTGAATGGCGGCCAACCCATCGGTGGGCTTAGTGTCGCGCCCATCGGTGATGGCGTGGATGCAAACCTTGGTCAGGCCTTGCTCTTTTGCCAGTTCGAGCAGGCCACGCAGGTGGCTGAGATGAGAATGCACGCCCCCGTCGGAACAGAGCCCCACCAAATGCAGGGTGCTGTTGGCCTTCTGTACCGCCTGCGCGACGCTGACCAGCGCACCGTTGCTCAATAGGGTGCCGTCTTCCACGGCGTCAGAAATGCGAACCAGTTCTTGAGGAACCGTACGGCCTGCGCCAATGTTCAAGTGTCCCACTTCAGAGTTGCCCATTTGGCCTTCGGGCAGCCCGACGCTTTTGCCTGAGGTAGAAATCAGGGTTTTAGGATAGGCAGCCCACAGGCTGCGCATGACAGGGATGTCGGCGGCGGCGATCGCATTGCTGTCAGCATCTTCGCGGTAGCCCCATCCGTCGAGAATAATCAAGACAACAGGTGAAATTGATGCGTGTGCCATGCGATTGTCCTTAATAGTCCGCAAGAATTTTTCAGCAATAATAGCACTCAGCCGCCCAGATTGCGTGAGCCCTAGCTTACGGCAACGCTGGGGTTGCGGACTCGCTGCACGAGGCTAAGGGTCTGTTGATAGGCGGTGAGATTGCCCTGATCCGAGAATAACCGTGCGGCCTGCTCAAGATCGGCCAGCGCTACCTCGGGCTGATGCAGGTCTTTGTAGACCAAGCCCCGGCTGGCATAGGCTTCGGCATAGTCCGGGCGATCGCTCAATGCCCGCGTAAAGTCAAGCTGGGCGTCTTCTAGGCTGCCGAGTTGGTGATAGACACAGCCTCGGTTGTAGAAGTATTCAGGGTTATCAGCGCTGAACTGGATCGCTTCGCTAAAGTCGGCGATCGCACTGCGGTGGTTTTCGAGCTGAAGATGGACGAGTCCTCTTTCATTGTAGGCGATCGCCTTAGTGCGCCGATCGGACGGCAAAACCTGCCGCGCCGCCTCGCTAAAATCCACAATGGCATCTCGCAGGTCGCCCGTTTCCACATGAGCCAGCCCCCGGTTATAGTACGCGCGATAGTCCGCAGGCCGCGCCTGGATCAGCCGATCATAGATGGCGATCGCCGCCTCCAATTCCCCCAGTTGTGCAGCAGCTAAGCCATGGTTGAGCAGCGCCTCTAGGTTTTTGGGATTGAGCTGCACCGCTTGGGCACAGTCGCCAATGGCCTGCTGAGGATTGTCAAGCGTCAGGTAGGTTAGACAGCGGTTGGCATAGGCGGAGGACTGAGTCGGATTTTGCCGCACCGCCTCCGTAAAGTGAATCAGCGCCTGGGGAACGTTGCCTTGGTGAAACGCCGCAACACCGGCCTGAAATGGGGTTGCCGCGTCGTCGGAGAGGCGATCGGTGGGGAGGGCGATCGCCCCCTGCATGGCCCAACCAGATAGCACGAGGGATAGCACCAGACTGGGTAAGACCGCAGCCGTGAACCCCCGCCCGCTGGGCCAGAGCACGCGCCACGCAGGTCGGCAGGGATGTGGGTAGAGCGTCAGAATGCGATGCAGAAGAGTTTGCGTTCCTTGCATTAATAGAAACAGAATAGCTTGCATTAATTTATTCAACGGTTCACCCTAAATGTAATCCGAGAACGATGCAATTTCGCTACCTTAGAGGTGTATTCAACGTGTTGTGAGGGATGTTGTATTCCCCTGATCTTGCCCTAGCGCACGTGTTCAATGTCTGAACTCCTATCGGGTTCCCTATTGGTTTAAACCCACCGCTGCATCTGGGTACCCAATCAGCCTAAACCCCCATCGAAACAATTCGTAAACCTCTGTAGTTTTTGGTGATAATGTCTTGCAATTTCTAAATTGTTAGTTCCATCGCTCACGCATGAGTCACTTAATGATGTAGCAGATGTCGCAGGGATGTTTGATCACGCTCGATAGGGCGATCGCCTTAAGCCTGCGGTTGACCGTTTCATGCAAAGCCCGGTGCATGTCGCCTCACATGTTTTGTCAGAGCGGGCTTATCAGATTAGGTTTATCAAATAGGTATGTCAGATCGTTCAATCGCGACATGCTCCACAACCCTGCCCACACGCCCTGTCTTAGCTAGGGCGCTCAATCCAACCGTTTCTCCCCAAAGGATGCTCAGCATATGGTTAGCTTCAAGCCGCTTGATGAGTCTCATGCTGCACCTGCCCTGCGCGACCAGGCCTTTGTGCTGTGGTTTGAGCAGGTGGGCATTCATGATGTAGAGCTGGTGGGGGGCAAAAACGCCTCCCTGGGTGAGATGATCCGCCAGCTGAGTCCCATGGGGGTGAACGTGCCCACGGGCTTTGCCACAACCGCCTACATGTTCCGTTACTTCTTGCAGCAGGCCGGGTTAGAAGCTCGATTGCGATCGCTCTTTGCGGATCTGGATGTCAACGATGTGAACAATTTGCGCGATCGCGGCAGACAGGCGCGCACGCTGATTTTAGATACCCCGTTTCCGTCTGATATAGAAACGGCGATCGTCAATGCCTATGTGCAGCTGTCTGAGCGCTACGGCTCTGTCATCGAAGTCTGCGACACCCTTAGCGGGGATGCTCGCGAAGCGTGCCTGAGCCGCCACAGTGGGGTTGATGTGGCCGTGCGTTCTAGTGCCACCGCTGAAGATTTGCCCGATGCCAGCTTTGCCGGACAGCAAGAAAGCTACCTCAATATCCACGGCATTGACGGGGTGCTGTCCGCCTGCCACCGTTGCTTTGCCTCGCTGTTTACCGACCGGGCGATCTCCTACCGCATCATCAAAGGCTTTGATCAGTTTGATATTGCACTGTCGGTCGGCGTCCAAAAAATGGTGCGCTCTGACCTCGCCACCTCGGGCGTGATGTTTTCCATTGATACAGAAACGGGGTTCAAGAACACGGCGCTTGTGACTGCGGCCTACGGCTTAGGTGAAAACGTGGTGCAGGGTGTGGTGAATCCTGATGAATATATTGTGTTCAAACCGACTCTTAAGGCTGGGTTCAAGCCGATTCTAGAAAAACGCCTCGGCAGCAAAGAGATCAAAATGGTCTACGACATTGGCGGCAGTCGCCCCGTCAAAAATATTCCCGTGCCCAAGGCCGACCAGGTGAAATTTGCCCTCAGTGATGATGAAATTTTGCAGCTCGCTCAGTGGGCCTGCGTTATCGAAGATCACTACTCCAGCGAGCGTGGCAGCTATAGCGCCATGGATATTGAGTGGGCCAAAGATGGCGAAACGGGCGAAATGTTTGTGGTGCAGGCGCGGCCCGAAACGGTGCATTCGCAGCGAACCGACAATGTGCTGAAGACCTATCGCCTCACCCCGCCCCCCACAGAAGCCCCCCTGCTCACGGGGCGGGCCGTGGGTGAAATGATTGGGCAGGGCACGGTGCGCGTCATTACTGAAGTGCGCAATTTGGATGAGTTTCAGCCTGGGGAAGTGTTGGTGACCACCCGCACCGACCCGGACTGGGAGCCGATTATGAAGCGGGCCAGCGCAGTGGTCACCAATCAAGGTGGACGCACCTGCCATGCCGCCATTATTGCGCGGGAGCTAGGTCTGCCAGCCATTGTGGGCTGCGACAACGCGACCGAAATCCTGCGAGATGGGCAAGAGGTGACGGTGTCGTGCTCAGAAGGGGAAGCCGGACGGGTCTATGAGGGGTTGCTGCCGTTTGAGATTGAGGAACTGGCGCTTGATACGCTGCCCCGCACGCACACTAAGGTGATGATGAATGTGGGCAATCCTCACGAGGCATTTCGGCTGTCGCTGATTCCGAATGATGGGGTGGGGCTGGCGCGCACGGAGTTTATTATCGCCAATCATATTAAGGTGCATCCCTTGGCGCTGCTTCACTTTGACGCGCTGAAGGATAAAGCCGCTAAGTGGGAAATTAGCCAGCTGACGCTGGGGTATGACGATCGCGCCGCGTATTTTGTAGATCGGTTGGCGGCAGGCATCGGCATGTTGGCGGCGGCGTTTTTCCCTAAACCCGTTGTGGTGCGGATGTCGGATCTTAAGAGTAATGAGTATGCCAACTTGATTGGCGGTCAAGAGTTTGAACCCCACGAAGAAAACCCCATGATGGGCTGGCGGGGTGCATCGCGCTATTATGACCCGCGCTATCAGGAGGCGTTTGGGCTGGAGTGTCAGGCGTTTAAGCGGGTGCGCGATGATATGGGGCTCACTAATGTAATTCCCATGATTCCGTTTTGCCGGACGCCAGAAGAAGGGCAGAAGGTGCTAGCCGAGATGGCCAAGCACGGCCTGCACCAGGGCGAAAATGGCCTAGAGGTGTATGTAATGTGCGAGCTGCCTAGCAATGTGGAACTGGCCGATGAGTTCAGCACGATTTTTGATGGCTTCTCTATTGGCTCTAATGACCTGACGCAGCTAACCCTGGGGCTTGATCGAGATTCGGCGCTGGTGTCGCACCTGTTTGATGAGCGCAATGAGGCGGTGAAGCGTAAGCTGCGCCGGGTGATTGCGACCGCCAAGCAGTTTAACCGCAAGATTGGCATCTGCGGACAGGCGCCGAGTGATTATCCTGAGTTTGCTGAGTTTTTGGTAGAGCAGGGAATTGACTCGATTAGCCTAAACCCTGACTCAGTGCTGAAGACGATGCTGGCGATCGCCCAAACCGAAGCGAAGCTAGGCCACAAACCAGACTAGGCCAGTGATAGAAATCTACGAAAAGGGAGGGGCAAGGGGTTGCCTCTCCCTTTTCGTGCGCCTATCGGGTCAGCACCGACATTACTTTGCCCTTAATCGATTGGAACGCGTTATGGCAAGCTTATCAATACTTTTCAGAGGTTGTGCAGTCTTCATCTAATTTAGAAACGCTATTTGTAGCGAAGGCAGCACAAAGCATTCATCATCAATCTATTTGCCGAGGGGGTTTGAGCACTACTGAGTGCCATTCTTGCGTCGATTGGTTTTCACGGTATTTATATCAATGCTCCTAGGCGAAAAGCAAAATTTTGAGACTATATTTGAGGTGCCGTTTAAGCAGTTTTGACGACTGTATTTCCTCTTGAAAACAACATCCTTCCGGAAACAACTGAGTAAATGGATGCTAATTGCTATTGGGTTAGCAGTGGTTAGCATTTTTCCACTAATAGGCATTCCTGGAGCTTTTATCTACGAGGCTTGGCATTTTTTATTAAATATGCTCTTCCAACGTGAGGTAATTGCAAACCTTGGCCGAATAGGGGCAGGTGCCTGGGTGATTGCAATTTATATGTCGATCTTGGCTCCTTTTGGCTTGCCTATTGGCTATGTTTTGACCCATAAGTTCCATGAGTTTCGCAGGTTTCCACCGTATGCTAATTCTCGTCTCGTCGGGTTATGCTTGTTCGCTACTGCGTGGTCACTCATCCTGACATTTTGCTTCAGTTTTTGGGTTAAAAAAGCTGTTCTTTAGTCGTAGCGCCGTTTCTGACGTACATGTCGAGAAGGCAGCGCCTCATTATCTCTAGGCTAGGCTGTGTTAGTAAATTTTTTCTAGAGAAGTATCAGGGTTATTTCATTCTAAAGATTGACTTCAATTGTTTGAGGCTGAAACCGCAACGACGCTGAGCTTGAGCCATGTTGACAAACCCTAAGTCTCGATAAAGGTTGAGCGCTAGATTGCGGGCAATTGCCCATAGTTGGGGGAGCGGAACCACCCGGATTCGCGATGCATCCTCGGCTTGAGTTACATCTCGCACGTAATGAACCTTGTTTTCCACTCCCCAATACGCGCGAATCCGAGTTGCAAATTGCTGTACCGTTTCACTCAACGAAGAGATGTAGTAGCGCGTTTCAGTTTTTCCCACGATTTCATACGCCCCTTTGAGTTGGGTACGAGTGGCCGTGATTTGAATTAACGTGCATAGTCCCGCCCAAGTGTTAATGGCATCAAACCCGAACACTACGCCACAACAAGCAAACTGTTTGACCAATTTAGGCAGCACATTGATCTCATTACTCTTTCGTTCCACCTCATAGGCAGGAAGAATCAAGCCTCGCTCCACCAAGTACACACTCACCAGTTGAATCGCTGGGTGTGGCTCAGTGGTTGAATGCTCTGATGCCAGTTGGTATGACCCACGTAGGCATTTGCCGTCCACCGCTAACATCTCACCAGCACTCGAC
>JBGTOF010000075.1:0-26175 GCA_041742695.1 Elainellales cyanobacterium
ATTTTGGAAGTGGAGCCCGCAGCCTATGCGGCACTCGCGGCCAACGAAGCCGAAAAAGCAGCGCTGATCAACATTTTGCAAGTGTCAGCGGTGGGTAGCTTTGGGCGGCTTTATTTGGGCGGAGAAGAGCGCGATATTCTCGCTGGGGCTCGTGCAGTAGAAGCCGCGATGGAAAGCATCGCGGGGCGCGAGGTTCCCACAACGGTGCAGACAGAATAGGGCTAATGGGGCATCTGGAGCCGGGCTAAATTCCGGCACACCGCCAAGCTTGAGGCGCTAAACCGAACCCACTGCGTCAGAAATCCGCCCTTCTCGTCCGCGAAGCTGCGCCGCAATAATGGGGAGATAGGCCACCCAAGGATACGAACCCCACCATGACTACTCCCCGTTTGGATACTAGTGCTCACGCTACCCATGATGTGTGGAATCAGCGCGGCTGTGACCATTGCGATGCCCAGCGCTACGATGACGCGATCGCCGCGTTTGACCAAGCGATCGCCCTAAACTCTCACTATTGCCCAGCGTGGAACAATCGAGGGGTGGCGTTAGCTCAACAGCAGCGCTACGCAGAGTCTCTCGCTGCCTATGATCGGGCGATCGCCCTGCAACCCCACTATCACCAAGCTTGGTACAACCGAGGCTTGTTATTCGTCACGATGATGGCCTACGGCAACGCGCTTGAATCCTTTGACCGAGCCATCTCGCTATATCCCGATGCGGCCTATCTCGATGCGAGTCAGCGCATCTATGGCGACGGCAAACTCATCGCGGCCTAGCGTGCTGCATTGCATTCTGCCTAAGGCCGGATGAAAAAATTGAATTTAGTTCCTCCAGGGTTGGATAAGCTGCGTTACCGAGCACCCAACCCTGAGGGCTGTTTTGTTGGGATGGATGCGACTAGACGCCACCTCTAAAAGATGCTCTGCTGAATCACAGGGCGATCGCCATCATTGCATGGATTAAAGCTCCTGAAACTCACTTTCAGCAAGGGTTACAGAAAAGCATTCCCCAAGCGCCATTCTCTGAACAGAGCAAGTAATCTTAAGGGCAAAATAGTAACTATGTACTATAATGGAAGCTCCTGACAAAGCGTGCTCTTACCCTATGCAAAATTTGTATAGAGGGCCGAAATCCCCGGACGAAAGGCTGGCTGGCCCAGTCTGCTTGAGCAAACTTTCGTTGTGAGCTAAGGAGGTAAGCTCTCCGGTAGTTGTGGTTGGAGCCCCTCTGCATGGATGAGACTTATCTTTGTACCTTCCCAAATTGTGTGGCGCTCATCCCCAGCACAGCCCCAAGAGAATTTAGATAGAATCGCCTATCATGGCGGCATTTATAATCGCGCTAGCCTCTATCCTTTCCCTCCCTTACTCCTATGGCAATTATTGCGCTCAAAGCCTGGTATCTCCGTGAATATGAGCCGGTGCGCGAGTTGGAGCAGCGCCCCCACGATCTGCGGTTGAGCAAAAACAGCTTGCTGCGATCGGCGCTACGGGCCGATTTTTTAGATGACAGCGCCGAGGTGAAGCAGGCTGAGTGGTTTCAGCGCTATCTTGATGGAGAAACGGTAGAGTTCTATATTGAAGGCAGCGGTGGGTATGCGATCGCCAATATTGACCTGATTAGCCACGAAATGTATTTCGTTAAGCAGGATGTGATGGCGCGGCTCAATCCGACCATTTTCTTTTGTTACCAAACTGAGTTTGCCGACTCTAGCCACCACATTCGCGATCAGCTCAACGATTTTGTGGATGCGTTTAACGGGCGATCGCGCCTGACGCTCACCTTAGAAGAGTCGCACCGTCTGACAGATTCTCCCGTGCGGCTCAACAGCACGCTCATGCGCAAAATCCGTAACAGCCTGCTGTTTGTCGCAGATGCTACGCCCGTGATGCAGCTAGATGGCGCACCGCCTCAGCTCTTTCCAAGCCCAAAAGTGTGTGTCGAAGTGGGCTATGCGCTGCAATGTCGCCGCGCCGAGCAGCTGTTGATCATCAGCCAAGATCGACCCGAGATGCCGGGCCAGTTTCCGTTTGATGTGCCAAGCGCCAGCCGCCTCCAGTTTCGCAACCCGGCAGAACTCCGCAAAATTCTAAGCTCTACCTTAAAAGACCAATTACAGCGATTCAACCTGTAGAGTTTGGGGCAACAGAACGATTTGCCGTAATGCTAGAGCTATTGTGAGAACTGGCACTGAGCGATCGCCCGCTGCCGCCCCGCCGCACCAAAATCAGCTCTGCCGCAATGCTGACGGCAATTTCTGCGGGGGTAAGTGCGCCAATGTCTAACCCAATCGGTGCGTAGATTGCGGCCAGCGTTTCAGCTGCCACTCCGTTGGCCTGCAGCGTGTGGAACACCTGATTGACACGTTTTTTGCTGCCAATCATGCCGATATAGCGGCAGGGGATCGAGCGGGTTAATAAAGCCTGTAGCGCATCTAAATCATAAGGATAGCCTCGGGTGACGAGAGCCACGTAGAGCTGGGTATGGTGGGCGATCGCCCCCTCTCCAACCAGGTCAGCCATGGGTTGATGCCAGATATGAGCAGCCTGGGGATAGCGTTGAGGGTTGGCCCACTCGGGGCGATCATCCTGCACCATCACCTGAAAGCCAATCTGGTACGCGACAGTTGCCAACTGTTCGCCGCAGTGCCCTGCGCCGACAATCAGCAGCACTGAAGGCGGGCGCAGGGTTTCAACAAAGGCATAGGGCGGATGGGGCGCATCTGCGGGCAAGAGATAGGGAGCCTGGTCTAAGACGAGGGGGGTAACTAACGTGGTGGACTGTCCGGTATTTAGGGCATTCAGCAGGGTGTGGAGGAGGGCGATCGCCCCAGTCCCACTCCAGCGTTCTAGCCACACCTGCATCGTGCCGCCGCAGATGCCCTCGGCCGGTCGCTGCGCTGCCACATTGCCTGATAAATCCACAGTGACGCGCTGCTTAATGCCCTGCGCCAAAACCTCCTGCGCCTGCTGCATCACCTTCGCTTCGCCAGCGCCCCCGCCTACTGTGCCAACAATGCGTCCATCTGCATCCATGACCATTTTGGCACCCACCTCGCGGGGCACCGAGCCAGTTGTTGCAATGACCGTGGCCAGCACGGCAGCCTGCTGAGGCAAGATACGGGCAAGGTGACGGAAGCAGTCAAGAGACATAAGCGTTGAAAATTAGAGAGTGAGCAGTCTATCTGCCTGCCGCTGCCATGAGCTAATTCAGCTGAGTTGCAGGTCTGTCAAAGAAAATTCTGATCACTCAATGGTTACACCGTAGGGCGTTAGCTAACGATTGTTCGCCCAAGGCCAGACACCGCGCTGGGAGAGATGCCCTAGACCCCGTGCCTGAGTTGCCGCTTAGTCAGTCGATAGCCAGCCGTGCATGATGCGGTAAGGTGCTGTTAGACGCAACCGTAACGCACCACTTGCAAGGGCTAGATCCATTACGCTGCCCCTCCTACGCATCATTAAAGCCACCTACTGATCGACATGTTTGCCAAGACGGATAACCATTGACCATAAAGCACTTACTTTAAGTTTAGAACTGACGCAGAGTCTGTTCTGTGGGCGCTGCTGCTTAAAGCAAGCCCTAAGGTCAAAGACCGCTGTAGACTTGCATTTGGCCATACAGATCATCATTGTCTATGACAAGATGGGCTGCGTCTGTAGCGCGATTGTCTACAAAAATAGGGCGACTTCCCAAAACTGCGATCGCCGCATCCACGGTGCCGTCAGCCAGTAAGGCAGATGCTGGCATGATGAACACTGCGCCCCCCTTGCCCTGCCCCACATGGGCTCCGCTGCCTCCCATTGCACCATTGCGCTCAAATGCAGTGTGATACAGCACGAGACGACCGGCGTGGACGAACACTGCACCGCCCAAACCGCCGCCGCCGCCGCCACGGTTGACGGTGCCATCGCCCCCGCCAAAGCCCCCGTTCCCAGGCTGCCCGTGGGCTCCAGGAATGCCCATCGTTCCGCCATTGCCGCCGACTCCCCCGCTGCCACCGCCTCCACCAAAACCGCCGTTGCCGCCGTTGCCGCCATCGCCACCATTGGCAACCTTTGCCACGGCATTGCCGCCATTGCCGCCGTTGCCCGCATTACCAAACCCGCCAAACCCGCCGCCGCCGCCAAAGGCGATCGCCCCAATACTGCCCTCGTCTTCCCACTGACCCAAGTCGCCAAAGATGCCGACACCGCCATCTCCCCCGTCGCCGCCGTTGCCGCCATCGCCGCTGTCGCGGCCCCCGTTGCCGCCGTTGCCCCCGTTGCCCGCATTGCCAAACCCCCCAAAGCCACCGCCGCCACCAAAGGCGATCGCTCCAATGCCGCCCATGCCAATCCCGTGCACTCCGGCGATCGCCCCCCGATTGGCTCGATATTTATTGCCATCGCTAGCAATGTGAACCGACTCCACCGGCACCTGCAAATCAGACGGATGGCGCAAGCCAATGCCATCGACATCGAGGATGGCCCCGCGATTGACTTTGAATAGATGCCCCTGACTGTTTAGGATGACATCCGCCCCCTGCTCCAACCGTTCCGATAGGGTGTCCGATGGATTAGAGGCATTAGGGTTCAACGGATGAGAAAACTCCTGCACAGAACCATCCTGCACAGCATCCCCTAATCTATCACCCGATGAATTCACGCTTGCATTCACGTTGGTTGCACTCTGTGCAGGGTGTGACCTTGGATGATCCGTTCCAGCACCCCCTACGGCGTGATTGTCTACAAAGTGAACATCATTGAGAATGACAGCACCGCCATTCATCAGCAAGCCGCCACCCATGCCCGCTGCACCACCCGCACCCTTCACCCCATCGGCTCCGCGGGCCATGCCCTCTGCAAGGGTGAGATGCGCGATGTGAATGCGTCCCTGGTCTACGGTTAGCACTCGGTGCAGGTGGTTGCCGCTAATGACCGTGTCTGCGCTGCCGATGAGTGCCATATTGCTGCGCAGCGGGGGCAGGGGACTGTGGAGGTAGATGGGGCTCTGAATTGCTGTAAGGTCGATGAGAGTATCGTTTGGGTGAGCGTTGGCCTGGGCGATCGCCCAGCGCAGTGAGCCCTCTCCCTCATCTGCCGCCGTCGTCACCCGCAGACGCGTGGCGCTTGACCTATGCATAACCGGGTAAGAAACGCGTATGCCAGAGGTGGGCTTTCCCCACGTGATCGCAGCATTCAAGGGCGATCGCACCCCTACCACTGCCAGCGCTAGCATCAGCAGCCCTAATCCTAATCCCAGCCAAATTCGTCGCCCCATCATTCAGCAGACCCACATCTTTGAAGAGTTTGAAGAGATAGCATGCAAAGCAGCCGCGTGTTGTCGCCTTGCGTTACTCAAGCTGCTGAAACAACACAACGAACAATCCTAGAATGAGGGCGATCGCCCCCAACCCTAACCACTCCGAGCGTTTTGAACCAGGGCTATAGGACGGACGCAGCCAAAAGCTCAGCCCGCTTGTAACTAGCGGCATGATCAGCCAGGTCAGGAGAGAAGACGTAATCAAATTATTCACCAGCATTGAGCTAGAAAGCGTCCAACCCTGCATAATGCCCAACGCTGAGAATAGCAGCGTTTGCACCATCACCGCTGGATACAGGCCGAGCACTACCGCTAGGTTCTGCTTCCAGGCCGGTGGCCCTAGTCCCATATGCTCAGAGCCCGACTTGATAGAAAACCAGCCCTCTAGCCCCGTCGCAAAGGATTTGAACTGATAGGTAGAAAAAATAGTCCGCCCCGACTCAATCAACTGCTCACGTTCGCGAGAATGGATCCAACGGTTGAGTGACTCGGGCGAGTCGAAATGGGTCATGGCGTACCACTTGATGGGTTGATTAGCCGACCTCGAGGGTAAGAAGGGCACCCGCCCCAACCGAGGATTAACCACAGGTGGACATAGATCAGCCCGAATATAGCCTTCAAATTTCTGAGCGGTTCTGGCCAGTCGGGCATGCCACAGACGAAATGCCAAACCCTTGCCCCGGGGCACTAAATGCTCTACTACTACGCTTGCCTGCAAAACCATCTGAGAATCTGTCATGGGTTTAAGGCAGATCAGAATCTACATCGTTAAGTGCTGAAGATCGGAAGCATCACTGGAATCTGGCAATCCCTAATTCAATAGAGGTATTGGATAGCCAGTCAAAAAATCTTGAACGCTTTACCAGAAAAGCATTTCAGCAATGCTAGCAGAAAGTTATTTAAAGTCAAACTGTATAAGGGTTTCAGCGATTTTGACCGCTAGTTCCTAACGGCGTACGTCCTACAGAATTTGGATGCACGATACAGGATTTTGGTCTGCTAGAGGTTAACTGGTCTGAAGGGTAGTCTGCATATCCGTTTACTCTCTGCTATTTAGTTAGGATTTGGGGCGATCGCCCGATCGTAACAGCCTTAGGACAGGGGTTAATCAACACAAGCGAGGGAGTCTGAGCCATGCTGCTACACATCAAAAAGGATGCGTTAGTCAAATCTCCATTGTTCTTGCTAGCGCCGTTTTTCTTTTTGGGAACGGCGATGGTGGTGATGAAGGTTATCCTTCCCCACACCACACCGCTGTTTTTGGCAGCGTTTCGGCTATTGCCCGCAGGGGTGTTGATTCTGCTCTTAAGCGCAGTGCTCAAACTGCCCCAGCCCAAAACGCTCAAAGCCTGGCTATGGATTGCGCTCTTTGCTCTGGTGGATGGCGCAATGTTTCAGGGATTTCTGACGACAGGGCTCGTCAACACAGGAGCTGGACTCGGGGCCGTGCTGATTGATGCCCAACCCTTGGTGGTGGCACTGCTGTCGCGGGCTCTGTTTGCAGAGTTTATCGGGCTCTGGGGTTGGCTAGGTCTTGCCATTGGGGTTTTGGGAATTTGCCTGTGCGGGCTCCCTGCAGACTGGATTAGTGCCATGCTGAGTTCGCCAGCCACAGTGCTCTCAGAGATCATGAACGCCTCGGTAAGCTGGGTGGAGCTGCTGCAGAGTGGTGAGTTTTTGATGCTGCTAGCAGCCTTAGCGATGTCGTTTGGTACGGTGATCGTGCGTTACGTCAAGCAGCATGCTGACCCGATTGTGGCGACGGGCTGGCACATGATTTTGGGAGGACTGCCGCTCATGGCCCTCTCGATATGGGAAGAAACTGACCAAATTGTGAACCTCCAATTTATGGACTGGTTAGGGCTGGGCTATGCCACTGTGCTGGGTACGGCGGTCACCTATGGCATCTTTTTCTTTTTGGCCGCTAGCGGCAACATTACCAGTGTGAGTGCGCTGATTTTTCTCACGCCTGTGTTTGCGCTGTTATTTAGCAGCCTCTTTCTCAGTGAACGCTTGAGCGATTTTCAATGGATTGGGGTGGTGTTAACGCTGGTGAGCGTCTATCTGGTGATTCAACGAGAGCAGATTGCCTCCTGGTTGTCAGCCATACCCGTTGCTGAAGCCGAGGCGATCGCCCCTCCTGCGCCCGAGGTTGAAGCTAGTACCCAGTCTAGCGACGCCTAGTTCCCCATCAACTTTCCAACGCTAACGGGTGAGAAACGCAGCGATAGGTAACGAGGTCGCGCGGGCTTTCCCAAACAGGTAATCCTAGATAGGGTAGAGGTTTAATCAAAACCCCTACCCCCAAACGGATGGCGCGTCCTTTTCGAACTGCATCAGGTATAAATTAAACTGTCCCTTGAGTTTTTACTGACTATGTGCTCTCTTCAGGCGTTTCGAGCATCTATTCTCGATTTCATCGACGATCCGTTCTATGCAACGCTGGCCGATAGCGTTCGCTATTTTCCGGATGGATTGCTAGTGCTGGAAGATGGACATGTCAACGCGTTAGGACACTATCATGATCTTCACAGTCAGTATGCTGATTGTCCTATTGTGGATTATTCCAATCACCTGATCGTGCCGGGGTTTGTAGATCTCCATGTCCACTACTCCCAAACCGAAATGATTGCCTCGTATGGCAAGCAATTGTTGGATTGGCTGAATACCTATACATTTCCTACCGAAAGAAAGTTTAAAGAACCCTCCTATGCTCGCCAGATTGCATCTATTTTCTGTGATGAGTTGATGCGCAATGGAACGACGACAGCACTAGTCTTTACCACGGTCTTTCCTCAGTCGGTGGATGCATTTTTTGAAGAAGCTCAACAGCGAAATTTACGCATGATTGCAGGCAAGGTGATGATGAATCGCCATGCACCAGATTATTTAACCGATACAGCAGAGACTGCCTACACTGAAACAAAAACATTAATTGAACGATGGCACAAGCAGGATCGATTGCTGTATGCAGTAACCCCACGCTTTGCGATTACGTCTACTCCAGAACAGTTACAGCGGGCGGGTCAGCTGCTTCGGGAGTTTTCGGATGTGTATATGCACACCCACCTTTCTGAAAACGTGAAGGAGGTGGCGTGGGTGAAGGAGCTGTTCCCTCAAGCAGCGGGCTATCTAGACGTCTATGACCAAGCGGGTCTGGTGGGCGATCGCTCTATCTTTGCCCACGGAGTTCAGCTAACCGATACCGAGTTTGAGCGGATGGCGCAAGCTGGTGGGGCGATCGCCTTTTGCCCCACCAGCAATCTATTTTTGGGCAGTGGTCTATTCAGAATTGAGCAGGCCAAGTCTACCAAAACACCCGTCAACGTCGGGTTGGGTTCGGATGTGGGTGGCGGCACTAGCTTATCGATTCTACGGACTGCCCATGCGGCCTATGAGGTCGCGCAACTGCGGCAGCAAACGCTTTCTCCCTATCAGATACTCTTTCTCGCTACTCTAGGTGGCGCTAGAGCGCTGAAATTGGATGATAAGATTGGCAACTTCAACGTAGATAAGGAAGCCGATTTTGTAGTGCTTGACCCGCGGGCGACGCCCATTATGGCGCTGCGCAATGCGGCACCTATGCCCACAACCTTAGAGACGTTGGCAGAGCAACTGTTTGCCCTAGTGATGATGGGCGATGATCGCAGTGTCCGAGCTACTCATGTGATGGGGGCGATCGCCCACAGCTACGATCCTGCAACAGCCACCATCTCCGCTAGTTGAGTCCCATACTCCGCATTACCGTTAGAGCCCCTGATCTAACGACAATGCTCCGACACAAGATGGCATTAGAAATTACTCCAAATATAGGACTATCAGAATTTTCAACGCACAAAGGAGATAAATGATTGGACATTCGAGAAGATGACCTAACCGGTGAACCGATAATTAAATTGCTTCAAGAACATCTGGAAAATATGCATGAGATTACGCCACCAGGCAGCATTCATGCGCTTGATTTAGAAGCGTTGCGATCGCCCAATATTACGTTTTGGACAGCGTGGGATAGAAATGAATTACTGGGATGCGGTGCCCTGAAAGAACTTGATTCCAGCAGCGGCGAAATCAAATCAATGCGCACCGTCAAAACGCATCGCCGCCGAGGCATCGCCTCAAAAATTCTTGAACATATCATTAAAGAAGCCAAACAGCGCGCCTATAAGAGCTTGAATCTGGAAACAGGGGCGTTTCCTGAGTTTGCTCCGGCACGGGCGTTATACATCCGATATGGATTCGAGTATCGAGGCCCTTTTGCAGACTATGCCAATGATCCCAACAGCGTGTTTATGACAAAACTGCTCTAAAATCCCCTAGCCAGAAAGTCTCATATCTCCTAGCCCCCATTCGACAAGCTCAGGGCATCGCTTCGGCCAGGGTGGGCGAAGGGGAGCATCCTCCTCGCCCATTTTTGGACAGAGGAGGACTGAGGAGCTTCTCTGTGAGCGGGCTCCAACCGTAGAATGTGCCTATCCGCTGATATTGGCGCTAGCTCAGATACTTATCAAGCGTGGCGCTATATTCCTCATATTTTTTTGCGCCCACTAGGGTCTCGGCTACATCGCCTTGATTAAAAAACATCACAGCGGGAATGCTGCGAATGCCATATCGTTTAGCCACTTCTTTATTAGAATCCAGATCTAGCTTAAGCACTTTGGCACGAGCACCATATTCATCTGCAAGTTGATCAATCAATGGTGCAATGAGTTTGCAGGGGCCGCACCAGGTTGCAGTGCAATCTACAACAAAGAGTGACTCTGCACTCAACAGTGCATCAAATTCGGCTTCGTCTTGAATGTATGCGGCGGGCATATGTCAAATCTCATTAAAGTTTTACTCATTCTCCCATGCCGCTCTCACTTATCGTTGGGGCGATCGCCCTCACTACCCAAAATAAAATCAGCTTCCGCAGTAATTAGAGGCTACGGAATGCGTCAACGATCTCAGAACGATCTCAGACTGTTTGCTGCACCACAGCTTGGGGCTGCGGTTGAAACTGAAACAGTGAGTACACCACATTCCGACGGATGTCCGTCATCATGTTTAAGAACAGTTCGTAGCCTTCGCTCTTATATTCGATCAACGGGTCTTTTTGCCCGTAGCCGCGTAGCCCAACTGATTCCCTTAAGGCATCCATCTGCTGCAAGTGCTCACGCCACAAGGTATCGATCTGCTGCAAGATAAAGAACCGCTCAGCCTGTCGCATCAGACCTTGTTTAATCGCGTCTACCTCCGCCTCTTTGCGGTCGTAGGCAATGCGAACCTGCTCATGCAAAAAGGTTTTGATTTCTCCAGGCGACAGATCCTCTAAATGAGGGGGTTCTAAATCGGCCAACAAATACACAAATTCCTTAATCTTAAGCACGACTTTGTCAAGTTCCCATTCTTCGGGAGGCAGATCAGGGTTGATGTAGGCGTTTACGATGTCGTCCATCGTCAGCTCTGCATATTTAATGACCTGTTCTTTCAAATCTTGCCCTTCTAGCACTCGGCGACGCTCAGCATAGATCGCACGACGCTGATTGTTCATCACCTCGTCATACTCAAACACCTGTTTTCGGATGTCGTAGTAGTAGGTTTCCACTTTCTTTTGAGCGCCTTCGAGCGATCGCGTCAAGATTCCCGACTCAATCGGCATATCTTCTTCAACGCGGAAGGCATTCATTAATCCAGCCACGCGATCGCCCCCAAAAATTCGCAAGAGATTATCCTGCAAACTGAGGAAGAACCGAGTAGACCCAGGGTCACCCTGACGTGCAGCGCGACCGCGCAACTGATTATCAATGCGGCGAGACTCATGGCGCTCAGTGCCCATCACATGCAGTCCGCCCAGACTCACCACCTCATTGTGTTCCGCGACAGTAAACTGCTCATACTCTTCCTTCACCCGGTTATAGGCTTCGCGTAGCTTGAGCAGCAGCGCATCATCTGTGGGTGCTTTTTCTGCCGCAGTAGCGACCATGTCTTCTGCCTGCAGTTCCGCAAGGGACTGCTCGCCCAACTGCTTCACGGCAAAGTCCACCGAGCTCTTCAGCACGGCTTCCGCATCCTTCGGCAACTCCGTGGGGAAAATCTGGGGCGATGCCTTCCATGTCTTCACCCGCTTGCCCGGCGCAAAGCCTTGTCCGCCTCCCTTGGGGTTTCCATCCATGGGGCGCGTGACAGAGAATGAACCCTCATCTTCTGGCTTGACCAAACGGGGCATAAAGTACTCTCGCACTTTGAGCCGCGCCATATAGTCAGAGTTGCCCCCAAGGATGATATCAGTACCGCGTCCTGCCATGTTTGTTGCAATGGTGACTGCACCCCGGCGACCAGCCTGAGCCACAATTTCAGCCTCGCGCTCCACGTTTTCGGGTTTGGCGTTGAGCAATTTGTGGGGCACCTGCATCTGGCTCAGCAGCAGCGACAGCACCTCTGACTTTTCTACACTCGTCGTCCCTACCAGTACAGGGCGCCCCATCTCGTGCATTTCAGCGCATTCTGCGGCAACAGCCTTCCACTTGGCTTCTTCGGTTTTATAGACCACATCCGACAAATCTTGCCGCACATTGGTGCGGTTTGTAGGAATGATGGTAACTTCCAAGTTATAGATTTTCTCGAACTCCGCCTCTTCGGTCTTGGCGGTGCCCGTCATCCCCGCCAATGTGGGATACAGCAAAAAGAAGTTCTGGTAGGTGATGGTGGCCATCGTCTGGGTTTCGGGCTGGATGTCAGCATGCTCCTTGGCCTCGATCGCCTGGTGCAGCCCATCGCTCCAACGACGCCCTGGCATTACTCGTCCTGTAAACTCGTCAACAATCACCACTTCGCCCTCACGGACGATGTAGTTGACATCTTTGATGAAGAGCTCTTTCCCCTTAAGGGCGTTGAAGATATAGTGCGCCCAAGGGTCTTTGGGATCAAAGAGATCAGTCACGCCCAACAGCTGCTCGGCAGTGATGAAGCCTTCATCGGTCAGCAGCACGTTGCGCTGCTTTTCATCCACTTCGTAGTGAACTTCGCTGTTGAGCTGACCCGCTACCTCTGCCGCTTTGAGGTATTTCTCGCTGGGGCGATCAACCTGGCCTGAGATGATTAGCGGTGTGCGAGCTTCATCGATCAGCACAGAGTCGACTTCGTCAATAACGCAATAGTTAAACGGCCGCTGCACCACCTCTTCCATCGAAGTGGACATGTTGTCGCGCAGGTAGTCAAAGCCCAACTCGCTATTGGTGCCGTAGGTGATATCGCAGGCATAGTTACGCTTGCGCTCTTGAGGATTCATGCCTTGCTGGATTAGCCCTACGGTTAACCCTAAAAAGCGGTGAACTTGACCCATCCACTCGGCGTCGCGACGAGCGAGGTAGTCGTTGACCGTCACCACGTGAGCGCCTTTGCCAGAGATAGCGTTGAGATAGGCGGGCAAGGTAGAAACGAGGGTTTTGCCCTCTCCAGTTTTCATCTCAGCGATTTGTCCATCGTGCAGCACCATGCCGCCGAGTAGCTGCACGTCAAAGTGGCGCATCCCCAGCACGCGTTTGGCAGCCTCGCGCACCACAGCAAACGCTTCGGGGAGCAGATCGTCTAGGCTTTCGCCTTTGTCTACGCGCTGCCTAAATTCGTCGGTTTTGCCCCGCAGTTCATCATCGGTGAGCGCAGAGATTTCTGGCTCTAGCGAGTTGATCAGAACGATGTCGGGTTGATATTTTTTGAGTTTGCGTGCGTTGGGATCGCCCAGCAAATTTTTAAACATGGCAGGAGCGCAAGAGGTGGTTCGAAGTTGGATCTAGTGGCGATTGTGCGGTCTGGTGTGAGGGGCGATCGCCCCGTGTTGATTTTGACGAAACTGCAGCGTCTGCACTCTATAGCAGGCTAAGTCACAGTTCAGGATGTTTAGCGACACCCTTTCAGTGCTGCAAGTGCTGCAGACTTGAATGATAGTGCAATTCAGATCACTCCGAACTCAAAGACCCCAGACCACTTTGGCGGGAGCTGTATGCCCTACTGAGTGCGGCTAATCTCTTGACTTTCACAAGTAGAACTGCATCAATTCACTTAAACCCAGACCTGACGGCTAATAGAGACGGCTAACGCTGGCTAGTGTCCATGCTCATCCTATCACTTGGGTTGCAGGACTAGGGGAGGGAGGGATATCCTCACTCTGCCATGCTCTGCCGTGATTCAAGGTCATGGTTCAAGCAGCCCATAGCGGCCCCGCGACCGTCCTGTCTGGCCTCTCGATTGCCGTGCTGCATCGCTGTGACTAATCCACTGGGGTGAAGTGTAAACTCGTGTATCTGCTTTACCGTAAGGAAGGATTTGGCGTGGTTTTGCCCGGACTGCGCGAGTTGATTAGATGGCTTAGGTTAGATGGTGTCTTGTCCAAGTGGGTGTTGGGGGCAGGCGGGTTGACTAAATCAGGTTGGGACGAGTGAAATAGATTTGAAATAAAGGGAGTCGGGTTCTGGAGATGGATTGTAGTCACGTTCAATTTTGTGTACACGATGGGTTGTCGACGGGCACCTATTTTCGTGAGATTGATCTGGTTCAACTTCAGGATTTGTTTCGAGCCACGGCCCATTGGGGGCGCGATCGCCAGCATGATGATTTAGCAACCGCGATTCGATATAGCAACCCGGTGGTTACGATCTGGGATGGCGATCGCCTGATGGGATTTGCCCGCGCTACGTCTGATGGTGTTTATCGTGCCACCCTATGGGATGTGCTAGTGCACCCCGACTATCAGGGGGCCGGATTGGGGCGCAAGTTGGTAGAAACGGTGCTGATGCATCCCCATGTCAATCGGGTAGAACGGGTGTATCTGATGACCACGCACCAGCAAAACTTTTACAAACGCATTGGCTTTGAAGAAAACGAAACCACCACCATGGTGCTGTTCAACCATCCAGTACTCACTCAAGAACACTTGTCGGTTGCAGCGCAGCGCCAAGCCTAACGGCAGAGCGCTTTAGCAGGGGCTATATCCGCTTCTCGTAGATGATTTCATAAGGCTTGTAGTCGATTTGGTCGTAGAAGCGGCAAGCGTCGGTATTGCTGGCAAGCGTGCTGATCCGCAGCTTGTTGAGGCCCAGTTGCTTAAAGTGGGTCTCTGCCGCGCGGATGAGGGCGCTGCCGATGCCGTGGGTGCGATCGCCCGCCTCCACAAATAGATCCGAAATCAGACCATAGCGCTGTTCGGATGACACAATGTGCAGGTCGCCTGACTCGAGCTGTTCTACAAAGCAGATCAGAAACCCCAGAATGGAGCCCTCGCTCTCGGCCACCAAAATTCGCCCCTTGTGCTTACTCACTAACTCTTCTAAGTAACCGAGATGGGGACTAGCAATAACGTTGCCATCACTGCGGTTGGGGTGGAGCGATCGCTCATAATTTTGCAGCTGTGCCATCAGTTTGACGAGACTGGGGCGATCGAGGCCAACCGCATCGCGAATAGAGTAATTCATGATTGCGGCAAGCCTCCCACCAGCGCGGTGCCAATTGCATCCACCACTCGCGACACCGGAATGATGTCGAGCCCTAGGTTGGTGTGATGCGCCTGATTGGCCGGCACAATCGCTTGCTCAAACCCTAGCTTTGCAGCCTCCTTTAGCCGCAGCTCTAGCTGAGAGACCGGACGCACCTGCCCGCCTAGCCCCACCTCGCCAATCAACACCAGCTTGGGATTGACATAGCGATCTCGGAAGCTGGCCGCCACCGCCACCGCTACGCCCAGATCGGCTGCCGGTTCGCCGACATTGATGCCACCTGACGAAGACACATAGGCGTCTAGCTTAGACAGGGGAATGCCGACTCGTTTTTCTAACACCGCTAGAATTTGCAAAAACCGATTGTATTCAATGCCCGTCGTGGACCGGCGGGGCGAGGGATAGCTGGTAGGACTCGCCAGCGCCTGCAACTCCACCACGAGGGGGCGAGTGCCCTCACAGGCCACGATGGTCGCAGTCCCAGGGGTCGCTTCTTCCTGATTGCCTAGAAACAACGCAGAGGGGTTGAGCACTTCCTCTAGGCCCCGATCGACCATCTCAAACACGCCCAACTCATGGGTTGCCCCAAACCGATTTTTTACCGACCGCAGCAGTCGATGGCTGGCAAAGCGATCGCCCTCAAAATACAGCACCGTATCCACCAAATGTTCTAACACCTTTGGCCCGGCGATCGCCCCTTCCTTGGTCACATGCCCCACGATAAACAGCGAAATATGCTCCCGCTTTGCCACCTGCATCAGCGCCGATGTGCATTCTCGCACCTGAGACACTGACCCCGGAGCCGAAGTGAGCGAGGCAAAGTACAGCGCCTGAATACTGTCGATGACGGCAACCTGGGGGCGCAAGGCTTCCAATTCATTGAGAATCGTGTCGAGATCAATCTCAGGCAACAGGTAGAGAGATTGGGGATTCGGAGTAGGGGACTGGGGATTGCCGTCGGGCTCCACACCCAGACGCTGGGCCCGCAGCTTTACCTGTTGCCCCGACTCTTCTGCACAGACATAGAGAACCCGATACTGCTGGGCTAACCGGTTGGCAGTTTGCAGCAGCAGGGTCGATTTGCCAATGCCAGGGTCGCCGCCAATCAGCACGAGAGAGCCGGGCACAATTCCACCCCCCAGCACTCGGTCTAGCTCTCCGTAGCCTGAAGACAGTCGGGCTTGAGGATGATCAGAAATTTGCTCCAGTGTCAGCGCTGCAACGGGTTGGGGAGCTGTGGTCGCGCGGGGTTTGCGGCTGCTGCCTCGGGCGATCGCCCCCACCTTGGCCGTCGCCGCAGGCTGCACCGATTGTTCCACTAGGGCGTTCCAACTGCCGCAGGCGGGGCACTTACCAAAAAATTGCGGCGAGGTCGCTCCGCACTCATTGCATACATAAATTGTTCGCTGCTTTGGCATATCAACTGTCGATAGAAGTCTAGCGATAGAGGTCGGGGTATGTGAGGTGGGGTGCAGTAGCTAATGCCGCCCCAGCGTCTGAGAGCCTATCTACAGCTCCTGATTTAGCCGATAAGCGATCGAGAGCTTGAGACTGTTTTTAGCTTGATTCACTCGATTTCTTAATTCAATCGATTCATAGACGGGGGATGGGGTGCTGATCAGGGAAGGGCCGCAGAGCCCCGGGCTTAATTGGCGGTTGGGGTCAACTTAACCGCAACTCGCCCGAGTGCCAACCTTTTCTGTTCACAACAATTAATGAAGAAGCCATTACGCCCTGCTGCGATGGCTTCACATTAGCAATGTTTGGCAATATAAAACTCTGACACGCTGGCGTTGTCGAGGCGCGACTTGCTGGGCTAGGACACTTTGTCGAATCGAAGGGGGGCCCCCAGGGCGATCGCTCCCGAAGGCTTTTAATTTTCTAATCCAGAGAGAAACCTTAAAAAACTCTGAAGTGTAGCTATTATAAGAACTCCAGCGTTTCCAATTGAAAGACTTAGGCTACCATCTTTAATGATAGGGTGAAAAAAATTTACGATTAACAAATTGCCGCTCTAAAATTGGTCTACAAAACTAACGTGTTTGAGCAGCCGCTGTTTAATCACAGATTTTAATGCTGGCAAGTTGTGGGTAGCGAGTATGCGCCTGTTGTTCAGCACTGGCAAGCTATCGTCGAGCCACCGGCTACCACCCCATCCGCAAGTATTTAAATTCAGTGAATACTTGACTCAGGCGCATGCCACTCGGCATGTCGTCCTTCCCGCCCATCCCGTTATAGCGTCAAGGAGTGTTGAGGAAATTGGAGAATCACAAAGAGAAAATTCTGGTGGTAGATGACGAGGCTAGCATTCGTCGTATCCTCGAAACCCGTTTATCTATGATTGGCTACGATGTGGTCACTGCCGCCGACGGGGAAGAAGCTCTAGAGACGTTTCGCCATGCCATTCCCGACCTAGTAGTGCTGGATGTGATGATGCCCAAGCTCGACGGCTATGGCGTGTGTCAAGAGCTTCGCAAAGAATCAGATGTGCCCATCATTATGCTGACGGCGCTCGGTGACGTAGCTGATCGAATCACAGGGTTGGAGTTGGGCGCCGATGACTACGTGGTTAAGCCCTTCTCCCCCAAAGAGCTAGAGGCCCGCATTCGCTCAGTGCTGCGTCGGGTAGATAAAGTTGGCATCACGGGCATCCCAAGCTCTGGCGTGATTCAAATCAATAGCATTCGCATTGATACAAACAAGCGCCAAGTTTACAAAGGCGACGAGCGCATTCGCCTGACCGGCATGGAGTTTAGCCTATTGGAATTGCTAGTGGGCAAATCCGGCGAGCCCTTCTCCCGGTCTGAAATTTTGCAAGAAGTCTGGGGCTACACCCCTGAGCGCCATGTCGATACCCGTGTGGTCGATGTTCATATTTCTCGTCTGCGCGCCAAACTTGAAGATGATCCCAGTAATCCAGAGTTGATTCTGACTGCACGCGGTACTGGCTATCTGTTTCAGCGGATTTTGCCTCCTGGCGAAAGTGATAAGGATGTGAATTAAGGCCAGATTTGGGACAAACTCTACGCACCTTCGCAACCAAGGTGGCGTCAGTGGGTAGAGTCCATCTGGTAGAATTTTTGAGGTTTCTACAACTTCGATCTAATGGGTTCAACTCGGGCACGGATCGCGGTCGATGCGATGGGTGGGGATAATGCCCCCGCTGAAATTGTGGCAGGAGCGCTGCGAGCGCAAGAAGAGCTAGGCGTTGAGGTGTTGCTCGTGGGCGATCCAGAGCAGATCAACGCCTCGCTAACGCATCACCATTCCTCTGCGGAGATAGAGATTGTCGCCGCAGAAGACGTGGTGGAAATGCACGAAGAACCACTGACCGGTATTCGTCGTAAGCCAAAGGCGTCCATCAATGTGGCGATGGATTTGGTAAAACAAGGGCGAGCGGATGCAGTGGTGTCGGCAGGGCATTCGGGTGCGGCGATGGCGGCAGCGTTGCTGCGGCTAGGTCGGCTGTCGGGCATCGACCGTCCGGCGATTGGTGCAGTGCTGCCCACCCTGATGTCAAAACCAGTGCTGATTCTGGATGTGGGAGCGAATGTGGACTGCCGCCCCAAGTTCTTAGAACAGTTTGCTGTCATGGGAACCGTGTATTCCCGCTATGTGTTGGGTATTTCGGAGCCCAAGGTGGGGCTGTTAAATATTGGCGAAGAGGCGTCAAAGGGTAACGATTTAGCGGTGCGGACGCATCAGATGCTGCATGACAATCCCAACATTCCATTTATTGGCAATGCGGAAGGACGCGATGTGCTGTCGGGTGAGTTTGACGTCGTAGTGTGCGACGGGTTTGTGGGCAATGTGCTGCTCAAGTTTGCCGAAGCCATTGGCGAAGTGATGCTGCAAATTATGCGCGAAGAGCTGCCCCAGGGGCTCAACGGCAAGCTGGGCACAGCGATTCTCAAGCCCAATTTGCGACGCATTAAACAGCGGGTTGATCATGCTGAGCATGGCGGGGCGTTGCTGCTGGGGGTGGCGGGTATTTGCATTATCAGCCATGGCAGTTCGCAGGCACCGTCTATCTTTAACGCCATTCGCATGGCGAAGGAAGCGGTGGATCATCAGGTGCTAGAGCGCATTCGCTCTCAGTTTGAGCATCCTAAATCTGCGTTAGCGTCTGAACAGTTGCCGCTGTCGCGTACGAGTGATAATTCAGAGAGTGTTGAATAATGCTGCACGATGTTGGCGCAGGAGTAGCCATAGTAGGCTGCGGTTCTGCCGTTCCTGCTGTTGCGTTGAATAATGACGGCCTTAGCCGCGTCGTCGAGACGTCCGATGAGTGGATTGCTAGCCGCACGGGGATTCGCGAACGACGGATTGCGTCGGGAGATGAGTGCCTGCGATCGCTCGCCACAACGGCGTGCCAAAATGCCCTCGAGATGGCTGGGGTAGACGCTGCGGATGTGGATCTGATTCTGCTGGCGACGTCTACGCCGGATGATTTATTTGGCACGGCAGGTCAGGTGCAGTTTGCGCTGGGTGCAACCCAGGCGGTGGCCTTTGATCTGACGGCGGCCTGTTCGGGGTTTGTGTTTGGGCTGGTGACGGCTGCGCAGTTCATTCGAACTGGGGCCTATCGCACGGTGCTGCTGATCGGGGCGGATGTGCTGTCGCGCTGGACGGATTGGGACGATCGCCGCACCTGCGTCTTGTTTGGCGACGGAGCCGGGGCGATCGTGCTCCAGGCAACAACCGAGGGCGATCGCCTCTTGGGGTTTGAGCTGCACAGCGACGGCAGCCTCAGCGGGTCGCTTAATCTCGCCTTTGCGGGGCAGGCTCGTCCGTTGACGGATGAAACCACCGTGACCCAAGGCACGTTTCAGCCCATTACCATGAACGGGCAAGAAATCTATCGCTTTGCCGTGAAGCGGGTGCCCGAGGTGATTGAAAAGGCACTATTCCGTGCCGATATTGGGGTTGAGCAGGTGGACTGGCTGCTGTTGCACCAGGCAAATCAACGCATTCTGGATGCGGTGGGCGATCGCTTGGGCATTTCCCGAGACAAAATCATTAGCAACATGGCCGCCTACGGCAATACATCCGCAGCCTCCATTCCTCTGGCGTTAGATCAGTGGGTTCGCAGCGGTCAGATCAAGCCAGGCGATACCATTGCCTCCGCAGGCTTTGGGGCGGGGCTGACCTGGGGTGCTGCAATTTTTCAGTGGAAGTAGGTAGGCATGGGGAAATCGGGCATCGTGCCTTGGCCAGTAGGGATTTAAGGTGACGCTTGTCCCTTGTTTAAAGGGGTGCAATGAGTGGGCCATACGCTACAGCGCCAAGAATGTATGGCCAAGCTTTGTGCCTACATAAACGGGTAACAAGGTCATCGGTTCTGAGACTGTGTCCCAGGCAATCGAAGATTTCCTGACCCCTAATTTTCCAAGCCTACCCCCTCATACGTAAGGATGAATCAGCGATGACGAAAACCGCATGGGTGTTTCCGGGACAGGGGTCTCAGGCCGTAGGCATGGGTGCAGATTTGGTTGAATTGCCAGGAGCGATCGCCAGGTTTGATAGTGCAGCGGCGGTTCTGGGCTGGTCGGTGCCCGCCATTTGCCAGAGCGACGATGACAAAGTATCGCGGACGCTTTACACTCAGCCCTGCCTGTATGTGATCGAGAGCATTTTAGTCGATGCCTTGCAGCAGCGGGGGCATCATCCGGCGTTTGTCGCAGGGCACAGTCTAGGTGAGTATGTAGCCCTCTATGCGGCAGGTGTGTTTGAGTTTGAAGCAGGGCTGCGGCTAGTGCAGCGCCGCGCTGAGCTGATGGATGCAGCGTCGGAAGGAATGATGGCAGCGCTGATTGGCTTTGACCCTGAACAGCTAGAGGCCGCGTTGGCAGCCACGCCGGATGCAGTGCTGGCAAACGATAATAACGCTGGACAAGTGGTGATTTCAGGGACGCCCTCCGCGATAGAAGCGGTGATGGGCATCGTCAAAACGAAGCGGGCGGTGAAGCTTAACGTGAGTGGGGCGTTTCACTCGCCACTCATGGCGGCGGCGGCGGCAGAATTTGAAGCGGTGCTCAACACAACGCCCTTTCAGGCTGCGACGGTGCCGGTGTTATCGAACGTAGACCCGACGCCGTCAACAGACGCTGACGTGCTCAAGACGCGACTAGCACGGCAGATGACGGGTTCGGTGCGATGGCGCGAAATTTCTCTAGAGCTGGCCGAATCAGGGATTGAGCAGGTGATGGAAGTGGGGCCGGGTAAGGTGCTCACAGGTTTGATTAAGCGCACCTGCCCTGACATGGCGCTTGAAAATATCGGGGCGATCGCCGATTTAGATCGGCTGAGTGTTTAGCGACTATGACCCTGACTCTCAGCCGCCGTCGTGAACCCTTCACTAGCCTGGCGCTGTATCACTTGTTTAAGTGGTCGGCGGTTGCGCCAGCGCTGCGATTTTACTTTCGGGGGCGCGTGCATGGGTTAGAACAGGTGCCTCAAGCAGGGCCGCTGATTGTCGTGGCTAACCACGCTAGCGACTTTGACCCGCTGCTGCTATCGGCCTGTATGCGCCGCCCGGTGTCCTACATGGCAAAAGAAGAGCTGTTCCGGGTGCCGGTGCTGAGCCAAGCCATTCGCCTCTATGGGGCCTACCCCGTCAAGCGAGCCGCTGCCGATCGAAGTGCCATTCGGGCTGCGATTCATCAGTTGCAGCAGGGGTGGGCCGTGGGCATTTTTCTGTCGGGGACGCGCACGCCCGATGGCAGAATTCCCAATCCCAAACTGGGCGCGGCAATGATTGCGGCC
The DNA here is from genome assembly GCA_041742695.1 of Elainellales cyanobacterium. Classification (GTDB taxonomy): domain Bacteria; phylum Cyanobacteriota; class Cyanobacteriia; order Elainellales; family Elainellaceae; genus Kaiparowitsia. Next base: position 21,534 of record JBGTOF010000075.1, read on the forward strand.
AAGGTTCAGGCTCCGCTGTTGCCCGTAAGCCTGTGGGGCACCCAGCACATTTTGCCGAGGGGTTCGCGGTTTCCCCAACCGGCTCCCATTACGGTAAGAATTGGCGCGGCGATCGCCCCTCCTCTATCTTCTAGTCGAGTTGACCTTGAAGCGGTGACGCAGCAGTGTGTGGCTGCAATCCATGCCCTACACGACTTAGGGCGTTAGCCGTGAGGGCCGTCTATCCTACCCCGAGCAGGACAAGTCTTGCTGAGGAAAGACAAGGGAATAAGACCATCGCGTTAGAATTCGGTAGAGAAAATCAGCAGCCAAAAAATCTAAGCACTACGCCCTGATTACCTCGGCAGAGCCCGAGCAGGCGTGATGAACGTGACGGTTATAGGAGAACGCACAGACATGAATGATTTGAGCGCTGAGCTGGCAGGGCGGATGGGAGAAGCAGCATGGGAGTGGCTGGTGCCCCATGTCGACCGCGATGCGCTAATTGTGGTGTCTGCTGATCTAGATTTGCTAGATGTGGGCGTGGCGATCGCCAATGATGACGTGGCCCATGTGCAGCCGTGGATTGACCAAAAGCTAATTCAAAAGCCCTCGCCTGATCAAATCAAAACTTGGACTGCGGCTTCTAACCAGCGCTTCAACGCGCTGATCTTGCAACCTTACGTGCTCATGCAAGAGATCCCCTAGGTCCAATAGCTAAATCAACAACCGCTAGGCCGGAAGCAGCGTCAGCACCGTGACCTCGGGCGGGCAGCGAAACCGACCCGGAGGATAGGTGCCCAACCCCCGATTCACATACAGCTGGTTTGAGCCCACCCGGTGTAGCCCCTGCGACCATTCCCAATGGCGCACAATTTTATAGCATTTCTGGCGCATGTAGGGCATCCACTGGCGCATCGACCTAGGCAGCTTTTTTGCCATGCCAAAGTAGGCCGCAAACGGATTCCCTAAGGACGGCAAATCGATCTGCCCCCCGTGGGTATGCCCTGAGAGTTGCAAATCTACTCGCCAGGGAGCCAGGATTTCGGCACTGTCGGGGTTGTGGGATAGCACTAGGCGCGGCACAGCCGGGTCAAGCTGCCCAAAAACGCGCTCAGGACGGAACTCGCGCGACCAAAAATCGGCCATGCCCACCACAGGAAAGGGCTCTCCTAATGGATAGGCAATCTCGTTCCACAACACCTGAATGCCCGCCTGGGTGAGGGCGGTGGTGATGGTGTCTTTGGCGGTGGGCTGGGCGTAGTCGTGGTTGCCCAACACGGCAACTGTAGTGTGCTGACGCGTGATGCCTCGCAGCGCCTCTGCCAGCGCCCAAATGGGTTGAGGGTCGTCTGTGACAAAATCTCCGGTCAGCGCGACCAAGTGGGGATTGGCTTGGGTGCAGGCGGCGATCGCCCTTTCTAGCATCGCGTTTGATAACCGCAGCCCATCATAATGAAAATCTGAAAGCTGCACAATGCGCGTGCCGCTCAAGGCCGCAGGCAGATCCACAATGCGGATTTCGACCTGCTCGACCTGTAAATCGCCCGTAAAAAGTCTATGCATAGAGGAAACGACGGAAGGGAGTGTCTCAGGCCATTGTTCGAAAAGAATGTCCCTGCACTGGGCGAACAGCCGTCCAGCGCTCAGATTGGCTATGCCAACACCCCTACGGTATCACTGCTGATTGGGGCAGGCTTTTCCTTGGCAGAAATCACCTTAATTGTGGCGTGAAGCCGTTGCGAGTGGCAGGTTTAATCTCACAGGGGATGTAACCGCAAGAATTGAGATTACACCATAGAAGCGCTAACGCTCTGACACCTTTATTATGAGGGTCGGTGCTGTTTACTGGGTGCCCCAAGGGCAAGGGCTAAAACGGGATGAAGCGATGGATTTCGATGGGGGTGAGCGGCGCAATTTTGCTGCTGATCTACTGGCGGATTGATGCGGCGGGGCTGGTGCAGGTCTTGCGCGAGTGCGATCGCCCATGGATGATCGGCAGTTTAGCGATGGTTGTGCCTATTACTCTAATGACCGCATGGCGGCTACAGCAGTTGATGCCTCGGCCTGACCAAACCAATGGGGCGGGCCTGAGCTTTGGGGAAGCAAATCGACTGATTCTAGCGGCGAGCAGCCTGAATATGATCTTGCCTTCAAAAATGGGGGATATCGCTAAAGCCTACTTTATGCGCGATCGCGGGCATCTGACTGGGGCGTTGTCGCTGTCGCTCGTGGTGTTTGAAAAAGCCTGCGATATGCTGTCGCTGCTGCTGTGGTGTGCCTTAGGGCTGTTGCTCTACCCCCAGCGCGACTGGCTGTTTACAGTGATGACCCTCAGCGTGGCCACGGGGTTGGGGTTGGGAATTTTGCTGCTCGCTTGGCCCCGATTTGCCCAGAGCGGGTTTGCCTTAGCGCACCGGGTTGCACCCAAGTCGTTAAAGCTGAAGCTTAGCCAGCTCAGCCATTCTTGGCAAGACATGCATCACTACTTTTGGAGCGATCGCCCCCGTCTGATTACCATCCTCTTGGCCTCCATCTTTATCTGGTTTCTGCACCTATTTCAGATTTGGGGCTTCATTCTGGCGCTCAATGCCTGGGCCCCGTTTCTTGCAAATCTAGCGCTGTCTCCACTGGCAATTTTGGCTGGTCTGTTGCCGTTGACCTTTGCTGGCATTGGCACCCGCGACGCTGCTCTGATTGTGTTTTATCAACCCTACTTTGATGCACCGACAGCCGCGGCGCTGGGCTTGCTGTGCACCTCCCGCTATCTGTTGCCAGCCATGGGCGGCCTTCCGTTTTTGGGCCAATATCTCACCCTGGCGCAGCAAGCGAAATCTGCAAAAACTCAAGCTTAACGGGAGGTCGATCGCGTTGTTTCAGCCCCCCACTAGAGATCTCAACCAACACTAAGCTATGCTACCTGCGTCGTGGGCAGCACAGGTTTAGGCACTTGCCGAACTAACGCTCGAGGCTAGAGAATCGAAACCGTAGCGCTTGACCCGCTGGCTTGAGAGTTTATTGTAGTGAACCCTCTGCTGTGCAGGAACTTCACCACAATAATTATCCTCATCAACCGATCGGTTGCAATAGGGAATTGGAGCTAGGGAATCGGGATAAACGGCAATAAGATTTGAAAAGTTTTTCGCAGGCGCAATAGATACACCAACCGTTCTCCTTCTTCGGAGACCCGTCTCGGTTGGTCTATAGCGGCGTCTATTTGGGCGGCCTCGTCTGCATAGTCCTGGGCGGACAGCGCTTGGTTATCCACGGGCGATCGCCCCTCTAGGGTGATCTGGGTGCGAAGCACTTCTTCAGGCACGTCGTTGGATGACGGCAGCAGCAGTTCTGCGCTGGCGCCGCCTGCGCTGCCCAGTAGCCACACACTGCTCACCAAGGCAATGGCCCATCGGGTTTGTCGCTTAGCTAGATTCATGCTTGGTTTCCTTCCCTTGAGCGCTGCCCCATTCTCTTCTCAGGCTAACTCAGTCCCGGGGGCAGTGGTTCCCCGCAGTGTTGATGCACGGTGGCAATGCGATCAAACAGCCAGGGATACTGCTGGCGATAGTGGGGCAGCAGAGCCAAGGGACTCAAGAGTGCCGCAGCGGTTAGATCAGCCCGAGTCAGGCGATCGCCCACCAGGTAACCGCTGCTCCAGTTTGCTTCTAGCCAAACCAGGGCGATCGCCAGCCGCTTAGTAGCCAGCGCCACCCGTGCCGCGTTCATGCCATACTGCCGCCGCACAACTCGAATCACAACCTGGCTCATCAACGAAGGGTCGATCGCCTTCCCCTCTCCCGCGCGATAGTCGTAATAGACAAACCGTGCGGCTACGCCAATGCTCTCGTCCAGCCAATCTTCTAGCAGGTGTGCTTGGGGCTGCAAGTCGGGTGCGAGGTCTAATAGCCCCGGTGTAGGATGCGTGTGATCAAGCCAGTCTAGAATGCAGGTAGAATCACCAATGGCCTCAGGCTGTTCTGGGTGCTGCGGCATCAACACCGGCAGGGTTGTGGTTCCTGTCAGTGGCTTAACCTTCAGCACATGCAGCCCCGGCACCAAGTTCTCAATCTCATAGGGAATCCCTTTGTATCCCAGCGCTAGCCGCGCTTTGCGGCAATAGTGGGATGTACTGAACTGCAACAGCAACACCATAATTTTCCCCGTATGCAATGGGCGAGCTAACCCGCCTCAGCCTCAAATCATAGAGCAAGACAGCGAATATCATTGGGCTCAATCTCCGGCTGTAAGGCGGTAACCCACTCTAGCCAGAGGATCCTAGACCTATGCGGCGATCGCCCAAGCGCGCATAGAGCAAAAACATGGGTAGCATCGATACTGTACCCATGCCGAAGCCTCAAGAATTGCGTACACTAGATAAGCCCATTTGGTAGGGCTAAGCAACGTGGGCATCAGGAGACGTATCTAGCCTCCACCCGACTGCCCAACGCGGAGCCGCTACCATCCCTGTTTAAAACTCGTATCGTTTAGATAGAACAGCGGTTAGATAGACAGCCTGGGCAGCTCACACTGGCACTGGTTTTGGGAGGTTGACTTGTCCTTCTCTCGTGATGATTTTGAAAAAGCGCTTCAGCAGCACAGCTATGAATTTAGCCAGGGCCAGTTGGTGCGCGGCAAGGCGTTTAGCTACGAGTCGGATGGCGCATTA
>JBGTOF010000469.1:0-2542 GCA_041742695.1 Elainellales cyanobacterium
TAGCTGCCACAGTCAGGGCATAGGCCACCCTGGGCGTCTTTAGGAGACGGCACATAGCCCACATCCAGATCAGCCGGAACCGGCTCTATCTCTCGAGTCGACCATTGGTTCTGCCAAGATGTGTAGTCTTCAATCGAGACCCAGGTGCCATCGCAGGCTGAGCACTGGTGCGCTGCTAAATTATCCGACAGAGTGATGGGGTGAAGTTGCTCTCCCTTGTCCTTTGGGCACTGCACGATGCATCCTCCAAGCAATGGGATCTATTAAATCATCTTGGTGTTAGAACCTTAGCTTGGGCGCAGAAGGTTTTGGGGCTCTGAGCGTCGCATAGTACCCCAAAACCCTTAGGGCATCGGGTATCAAGGGTTTACGCAGATCTGAACCGGATGCGGATTACACAATGGCTGCAGCCTGCAAACAAGGCCCAAAGACAAAACCCTCACCCTTTGGTGCATGCACTAAAGGTGAGGGTAAGAAGGGCTGTCCCATATTCTGGTTTAGCCCGTTGATGGTTTGATGCAGCCTAGTCGCGCTTGAGGCGACGCAACTCGTCCTGCAACTGCGCAACCTGACGCCGCAAATCCTCAGCGGCCTGCGACGTTGGCCCTGGGTCTGCTGATGGGGTTGTGCCGGGAGCGGGGGGCGTGGACTGTGCAGCAGGACTGGTTGACGCACCGTCTACGGGGTCATCATCGGTGAGAATTTCGATGCGGCGCGGCTCTGACGGCGTTGAACTCGCATTCGGAGGAACGGGCTGTTGGGCACGCTGCATCATCTCTTCGACCATGCGCTTAGCCTCGTCTGCCGTGATTTCGCCCCGAGCCACCAGCTCATCTGCTAGCTTTTGGGCTTGCGATCGCACCTCAGACAGGGTTCCACCCGCCCGTTCACCGGCATAAGACGCCAGGCCCACTCCCAAATAAAATGCCTTTTGCACTAAATTGCTAAAATCCGCCATGACACACCTACTCCTATGCAGCGGCTGATGACACCTTTAGGATAAAGAAAAATTGCAACCATTGCCCACTACGGATATCCCCAGCGGTAGGTATGCCGGGTGGCGATCAGTCAGTAGGCTTGAATAGTGGAAAAGTTGCAGGGGCTCACAGAGCTGATTGTGGCAGTTTAGTGGGGTGAGCAAACGTCCGGCGGCTGCCCGACATCTCCATTGTGCGCTTAACGGCAAGAGGTGCGTTTTGCCTCGGGTTCTGCCTGCCCAATCTACCGGTCTAATAAGTTGCAGAAGAACTATGCGGAATTGGCTCTGCGTGAGATAAACAGATTGGCGCAGGGCTAGCAATTCTGTATGGTTGTGGTTGTGCGAAGGCTTTACCGTTCTCTGGATAGGCTCAGCCTGCTTACGACGTTGAGCTGAATGGGGTGGGCGATCGCCCCCCAGCGGTCTCTTCCACAGGCTTCTGACCTCATTTTTTATTCTTTAGTGTTATTTAGGCGTTTGCTCTATGCCGTTTCCCAGAACCAGCGGACTGTTGCTGCATCCCACCTCGCTTTCTAGCCCCTATGGCATTGGCGATTTAGGGCCTAGCGCTTACGAATTTGTAGATTTTTTGTGGGCCAGTGGACAGCGCTATTGGCAGGTATTGCCCCTCGGGCCGACAGGATACGGCAACTCGCCCTACATGTGCTACAGCGCGATGGCGGGCAACCCTCTGCTGATCAGCCTAGAGCGGCTGCAAGAGGATGGGCTGCTCGGCGCGGCGGATATCGCAGAGCTGCCGCCGTACCCCAGTGACTGGGTTGATTATGATGTCGTGCGAGAGACAAAGATGCCGCTGCTGCAACGGGCCGCGGCTCGGTTCAAACAAATAGCCACGCCAGGGCAATGGCAGGAGTTTGAGTCGTTTTGCGCCAGCCGCTCGTTTTGGCTGAATGACTATGCCCTGTTTATGACGCTCAAAGCTGAGAATGGCGGCGGCAGTTGGCACACCTGGGATGGGGCGATCGCCCAGAGAGACCCCACCGCACTCGGAGAGTGGCGGCTCAAGCTGAGCGATGACATCTTTTGCCAGAAGTTTTTTCAGTTCGAGTTTTTTCATCAATGGCAATTGCTCAGGCGCTATGCAAACCAGCGCCAGATCGACATCATTGGCGATATTCCCATCTATGTCGCGCACGATAGTGCAGATGTGTGGGCCTTTCCGCAGCTGTTTCATCTCGATGCAGACACCGGCCTGCCCCAGCTGATGGCTGGCGTGCCGCCCGACTATTTCAGTGATACTGGGCAGCTTTGGGGCAACCCGGTCTATCACTGGGAGCGCATGCAGGCCACAGACTTCAAATGGTGGATTGAGCGATTTCAGGCGACGCTAGAATTTGTCGATATTGTGCGGATTGACCACTTTCGGGGCTTTTGCGCCTATTGGGCTGTGCCTCAAGGTGAAGAAACTGCTATGAATGGCGAGTGGCTAGAAGCGCCGGGTGTGGCGTTTTTTGAGAAGCTGGAACAAACTCTGGGTCGGTTGCCCATCCTCGCTGAAGATCTGGGCGTGATTACGCCCGATGTAGAAGCCCTGCGGGATCG
>JBGTOF010000473.1:0-3083 GCA_041742695.1 Elainellales cyanobacterium
AACAGATGAGGCGATCGCCCTCAAGCTGGCAGTTTGAGGTGGTGGTCATTCCCGAGGTCAGATAGGCATTGGCTGTGCGCAGTGATGCAAACACATACGCGCTAGACGCAATGGACTGGGTGCCGCGAGTAAACCCAGTGATCGTAACCGGAAGTGAATTGATGGAGGCAGATTGACCCACCTCGTCTAACCCCAATGCTCCCAGGTTGGCTCGGTCGGGGATCACCGTATAGGGTTCTTGTAAATTGGCGATCGCCCCTTCCGTCAGCTGCCCCATGCGAAACATGCGGCTCGCAGGGTCAAAGCCAATCATCTGCACCGGAGCAATGTCACCCGTAGGACTACGCCAAATCGTGGTGCGGCTAATAAACGCTTCGGCCTGCTCCACCCCATCCATCGCGTGAATCTCCGACACAGTGGCAGCAGGAATGGGCAACGTTAATTGGAGATTCACCATTTCCTCTGCGCTTATCCAAATATCCACCTCTGAGTCATCAATTAACGCCGACGTAGACCGACTAAACCCATTCAAAATGCCAGTTTGGATCGTGACTAGACTCACCGCAAACATGATCCCAGCCTGAGCCACTAAGAACCGAGGGATATCCTCAAACAGATTTTTGCGTGCAACAGATGCCATAGCCCCAAAAACAGACTCAGAGAGCCCTGAGTGTGAATATGTACGGGATCTCGACCCTATTTCCAATCTATCGGCTGGGGCGGATGAGCTGGGCGTCGCTATGACAGTGCCTCGATTGACTTGATGAGCATTGCTGAACCAGCACTGTCAAGGTGAGGCAGATTTAGGGGGCGATTCCTGGGGTTGGGTTTGAGCCTAGGACTCCTAATCCTAGGCTCAAACCCAAAATCCTCTTTAGAGAATTTTAGGCCGTCTGCCGCAGTCTGCTTTAGCAGACTTTCGCTATGAGCCAGGGAGTTCACTCCCTGGCGGTTGTGGCCGAAGTCCTGGCCCGAATTGACATGAGTCTCCAATGCTGGGAGGCAAGAAGGTTCAAAAAACAAAAGGTCTAGCTACCACGGGTTTCAGCATTACCCATGGACTTTGTGTCTTCCGAGTTCTATTTAGAGATTGACGTGGGTTGCTACAGTCTATTGACGATGGGTCAGGAAAATTTAGTGAGCAGCCCCAGCAGCTTTTTCGAGCGCGGGGTCAGCAGCGTGCGGCGATAGGCGTCTGCTGCTTTTCGAATGCCCTCAGCTTGGGTGGGATACGGGTGAATCGTCTTTGCGAGGGAATTGAGCCCCGCCCCGGCCACCATCGCTGTGGTCACCTCGCTGATCATCTCCCCAGCATGGCGCGCCACAATCGTAGCGCCCAAAATTTTGTCAGATCCTTTGGGATGCAAGATTTTGACGAACCCTTCGGTTTCACCATCGGCGATCGCCCGGTCCACTGAGCTGAGGGGGATTTTGATGGTGTTAACCTCAATCCCCTGCGCCTGTGCTTCCTCTTCGTATAGCCCGACATGCGCAATTTCGGGATCAGTGTAGGTGACCCAGGGCATGACTAGGCTGCTCAGGCGATCGCGCCCCAACCCAAAGGGCGAAAATAGCGTGTTTTTAATCACAATCCGAGCAGCGGCATCAGCGGCATGGGTAAATTTCCAGTCCATGCACACATCCCCGGCGGCAAAGATTTTGCGATTGCTGGTTTGCAGCTGATCGTTGACCTGGATACCCCGGCGCGTATCGTACTCTACCCCCACCGCCTCTAGGTTTAGCCGTTCCACATTAGGGGCGCGCCCGGCGCCCGCCAAAATTTCGTCTACGGCGATCGCCCCGTGCTTGCCGCCGCTGGTGTAGTGAATCACTTTGCTATCAGACTCTTGCGTGACCTCCTTGAGATCGGCGTCCAGCACCAGCTGAATGCCCTCTGCCAAGAACCGCTGCTGCACAATCTCCGCCGCATCCGCATCTTCTTTATTCAGCAGATGCGAACCTTTGTGGAATAGGATCACCTCACAGCCCAGCCGATGAAACGCTTGAGCTAGCTCACAGCCAATCGGGCCGCCGCCAATCACAGCCAGCCGATTCGGGCGCTCTGTCAAGGAAAAGACCGTTTCATTGGTCAAAAAGCCAGCCTCGGCCAAACCGGGAATGGCGGGCCGCACGGCCCTCGCTCCCGTGGCAATCACCGCTTTCTTAAACTTTAAGACCTGGCCATTCACAGTGAGCGTTTGCCCATCTCGAAAGCTGCCCTCGCCCAAAAACACATCCACCCCAATCTTCTGAAAGCGGTGCGCCGAATCGTGACTGCTAATGCCCGCCCGCAACCGTCGCATCCGCTCCATCACCGCGCCAAAGTCTATTTCAATAGAGCTGGGCGGCGTGATCCCAAAGGGCTCAGACTCCCGCATCTCTGCCACAACGCGTGACGAGCGAATGATGCACTTTGATGGCACACAGCCGACATTCAAGCAATCGCCTCCCATCAAGTGCCGCTCTACCAACGCAACCTTCAGGCCCACATCTAACCCGGCGGCTCCGGCCGCTGTGACCAGCCCAGCGGTACCAGCCCCAATCACAACCAGGTCGTACAGCTCTGCAGGCTTAGGGTTGGCCCAATCTGGCGGGTGAACGTGAGACACCAGAGTTTGGTTATAGCTGTCTTGCGGCAAGACGGTTACAGAAGTGGGCGACATAGTGAGGGTTCCTAAAAACTTAAAAGTTAGAGAATACAGCGAAGAACTAGGGTAACCGTTGTCGGGCAGGGGCGATCGCCATGAGGGGCTGATCGATTCAAATATCAGGTTGAAGATAGGGCGATCGCCGGACTATTCAATATCGTTCACGTTGAAGCGCGCGCAACCAGACCTCACTCATAAGAGGCACCGATTCACAGCATCAAGAAACAAAACGCAGACAACTTGAAATACTGGCGAGAAGACATGCTTGTCTGATCCCCAATCTTTAAACCCGAGCCCTGGGCTTTACCCCCCAACATCACCAGGAGAGGCCAGCGCCTGATCTAGCGCCTTTCGAGCAATGCGAGTGACGTAAACAGTGACGGCGATCGTTGCCACCAATCCCACAATCCGAATAATCCATTGAATGGTTGGATT
>JBGTOF010000478.1:0-5656 GCA_041742695.1 Elainellales cyanobacterium
CCTGATAAACCAACCCATAATAAGCGAGACTCAAACGAGCAATGGTTGATTCCTTAAAAAAGCCAGCATTTGAAGAAATGCGTCCAGGGGTTAAGGTTCCGACAAAAGAAACCATCCTGACGCCCCGCTTTTATACCACCGACTTTGACGAGATGGCCAAGATGGACATCTCGGTTAATGAAGATGAATTGCGCGCCATCCTTGAAGAATTTCGGGTGGACTATAACCGCCATCACTTTGTACGGGATGAGGAATTTAACCAATCCTGGGATCAAATGGATGAAGAAACTCGGCAGCTGTTTGTCGAGTTCTTAGAGCGCTCCTGCACGGCTGAGTTTTCTGGCTTCTTGCTTTACAAGGAGTTGGGACGTCGGCTTAAGACTACTAGCCCGCTGTTGGCGGAGTGTTTTAACCTGATGTCGCGAGATGAAGCACGTCATGCGGGCTTCTTGAACAAAGCTTTATCAGATTTTAGTCTGTCTCTGGATCTGGGCTTTTTGACCAAGAGCCGCAGTTACACTTTTTTCAAGCCCAAATTCATCTTTTACGCCACCTATCTCTCAGAGAAGATCGGCTACTGGCGGTACATCACTATTTATCGCCATTTAGAAGCCAATCCTGAGCACCGAATTTACCCCATCTTCCGCTTCTTCGAAAACTGGTGTCAGGATGAGAACCGCCACGGCGATTTCTTCGACGCCATCATGCGGGCACAACCCCAGTTTTTGAATGATTGGAAAGCTAAGCTGTGGTCTCGCTTCTTCTTGCTGTCGGTGTTTGCCACGATGTATCTTAACGATATCCAGCGCTCTGGCTTCTACCAGTCGCTCGGGTTAGATGCACGAGACTACGACATCCATGTGATTCGCAAGACCAATGAAACGGCTGGGCGGGTGTTTCCGGTGATTCTAAACGTCGATCACCCCGAGTTCTTCAAACGGCTGGATCATTCGGCTGATGCGAATCTCAAGATCTCTGAGATTAGCCGCTCTAATGCGCCCGGTGTGGTGAAGCTGCTGAAGAAGGTGCCGTTGGTGGGGGCGATCGCCCTAGACATCGTGCGTCTCTACTTCATGAAGCCTCTAGACATGACGACGCTAGAAGGGTCAGTACGCTAGAGTGTTTCGGTTGCGGTTGAGAAAAAACGGTTCTGGAGTCCCAGAGCCGTTTTTTCGTGCGATGGTTGCTAGGGGCTGTCATCAATTAGCCGCTGATAGCCCCTTGCTTTTTGGGTCGGGCGTGGCAACGCTCACAGCACAAGGCGTTGGGTCAGAATTGATGACATGCCCGAGACAGGTTTTGGAGGAGTTGAGATGGGTAGGCTGATGGGATACAAGCAGTGGGGGCAGGCGATCGCTCGATTTTATCTGCTAGAGAGACGCGCGGAATTTTGGCGAAGGCAGCTTCCTATGATTGCTGCAGGGTTACTCGGCAGTTGCCTGTCTGGGCTGGCGGCATCAGGGGCGATCGCCGCCCCACCCGAGACCTCTGCCCCACCAGACAGTGCTGATCCCCCCTCTATGCTGACTGCACCTGCTGGACCAAGCCCCAATCGCCAGGATGCAGCAGACACTCTTAATCTTGACCCTGCGATTCTGGATGGCAGCCCTGTCTTGCAGCGATGGCAACAGCAGGTGCCAGATGTCCGCAGTCGTATCCGTCATGATCCCGCCTTTCGCACGCGGGTACGACTCGGCTATACCCGCTTTGCAGCTACGGATCCCCGCAGTGGGCTGGCCATTGGGGTAGAAGATGTGTTTTTGGGCGAGTCAGGTGTGACGCTGAGCGGAGAACTGCAACGAACCACAGAGGGCGATCGCACCAATGCGGGGGCTGAGTTGCGCTACTATCTGCTGCCGCTGGGCAATTACGTGAATGTAGCGCCCGTCGTCGGCTATCGCAGCCTAGAAACCGATCGGTATCAAACCGATGGGCTGGCGGTCGGACTGCGGGTGATGCTGGCGCTGTCTCGCACCGGCGCGGCAGATATTGCCCTCAGCCAAAGCTGGGTTTCCCCAGGCACAGAGGTGGAAGTGGGGCTGACCACGCTGTCGGTGGGCTATGCGATCGCCCCCAATGTTCGCATCTCGACTGACCTGCAACAGCAAAATGCAGTCGGAGAACGCGACAGCCGCTACAGCCTGTTTGTAGAATGGATGCCCTAACCGCTGTTTCGCCCAACCCCCACTGTCATGCGCACCATTGCCGAAATCAACGACAAAATTCAGCGTCAGCAGGCAGAGGTCTGGACCGTCGAGGAGGTGAAGGCGCGCACCCCAGAATTGGGAATTGCCGAGGTGGCTCGTCGGGTAGACGTGATTACCACGGGCACCTTTGAGCCGATGGAATCTTCAGGGGCTATTCTCAATCTGGGACATACCGATCCGCCCATCAAGATCTATCAGTGCTGGATGGATGGGGTGTTAGCCTATGCGGGCTTTGGAGCGGTAGATCTGTATCTGGGGGCAAGCCAGTCTGCGGAATATGGCAGTGCGGGCGATCCTGACCCCTTAGAGGGATCGCGTGATACCTTGCGCAGCCCAGTGCGGCGGCGTGGCGGTGGGCATGTGATTGCTGACCTGATTGCGGGAAAGTCGGTGCAGGTGCGCGCGATTGGGCAAGTGACCGACTGCTACCCGCGGGCGTCGCTCGAAACCACCATCACTCGCGACACCATCAACCAGTTTTACCTCTACAATCCCCGCAACTTATATCAGAACTTTATTGTGGGAGTGAATGGGGGCGATCGCCCGCTCTATACCTATTTGGGGTGTTTGCAGCCGCGGTTAGGCAATGCTGTATATTCCAATCCGGGGGCGATCGCCCCTCTGTTTAACGATCCCTGTTTGGATGTGATCGGCATCGGCAGCCGCATTTTTCTGGGCGGCGGCGTTGGCTATGTTGCGTGGGAAGGCACCCAGCACTTTCCCCTCCAAAAGCGCCTGCCCAACGATACGCCCATTGGCCCTGCCGCCACCTTGGCCCTGATTGGAGATGCCAAGCAAATGACCCCCGAATGGGTTCGGGGCTGTTACTTCAGCAGCTACGGCGCATCGCTCATGCTAGGGGTGGGCGTGCCGCTGCCCGTGCTGAATGAAGAGGTGGTGCGCCGCTGCACGGTTCAAGATAGCGAGATTGTGGCTCCCGTAGTGGATTTTTCGATTCCCCGGCGAGTCCGGCCTACCTTTGGCCTCGTGAGCTACGCCCAGCTCAAGTCGGGACGACTCACCATGGATGGCAAATCGGTGCGCGTAGCGCCACTGGCCAGTCTGCACTTGTCGCGTCAGGTGGCGATCGCCCTCAAGCAGTGGATCGAAGCAGGCGAGTTTACCCTGACTGCACCCGTTGCCCCGCTACCGAGCGATCGCACCTTCATAGCTCAAGAACGAATTAGCTCCCAAATCAATCTGGAATAGCGCCACGGCATAAAACGTATTCTAAATAACAAATCTAAATTTGAAACTGTGTACAGTATTCAGTATACGTCCATAAAATATTCATTTATGAACCACTAATATCCCTAGGGCACCTCGATTAATTCAAATTTATTGAGAATAAGCCAAATTATTGAGAATCGCCTACGAGACTCCAAGAGTTTCAGCTATCGGTAAATCTATTTTTCGAGGTGCCCCCTATAGATATGGGCTGAGCGTCTGAGCTATTCACTCAAACTAAATAATTGAGTCCAGCAAATTCGTTGAAATTCAAGAATTTAGCTGTCATTCCTCAAGAGTTTAGTTGAGAGATATTGCGCGAAGGGCCAAGTGGTAACGATATAGACAGTTCATTACTGCGTAAATTTGCAAACTTTAGAAAATTAAGCGGTTGAGCCGCTATGTCTTTTGACCGCTCGCGATTGAATTGAGATTCGAAGCCCTTAGCCTATTGAGGTGCCTATGGACTACACCATGCAATTCTCGGTGGTTTGGAACAACATCGGCCTGTTTATTCAAGGCGTGTTTCTCACCCTGCAATTGGCGCTTACATCGATTGCCGTTGGCCTCGTTCTGGGCGTGTTAGGAGCACTAGGGCGAACCTCTGGAAACAAGATCTTGAATGCGATCGCCGTAACCTATGTAGAGTTCATCCGCAATACACCCTTCCTGATTCAGCTCTTTTTCTTCTTTTTTGGACTGCCTGGCATTGGTTTGCGACTGACGCCGTGGCAGGCATCAGTCTTGGCGCTAGCAATCAACTTTGGCGCCTATTCCACTGAAATTATTCGCGCTGGCATTGAGGGCATTGGCAAGGGGCAAATTGAGGCGGGCATGGCGCTAGGGCTAAGCAAGCTAAAGGTTTTTCGCCATGTGGTGTTGATGCCCGCCTTGGGCAACATCTATCCCTCGTTGGTTAGCCAGATTGTGATTGCGATTTTGTTTACGAGTGTGGTGTCTCAGATTTCTGCTGAGGAACTCACGTTTGTCGGCAATTTTTTGCAATCTCGTACGTTTCGCAGTTTTGAGATCTATCTCACTATTGCTTTTTTGTATTTGGGCATCGTTTGGTTTGTGAAGTTTTTGGCGTTCTTGATTCAGCGAAAGTTCTTTTCTTTCATGCAATACATTCGATAGCCCTATCTCGTTTACATCGCTCTCCCATCAGTTTCATTGCTGTCTAGTGAACACATCTCTATGACTAGTTTTCTATTCGCTCAATCCGCTGCTGCTCAGTTCACCCTGGATGTGATTGTGCGGAACCTGTTGCTCGCTACTCGATGGACGATTGCACTGTCGGCGATCGCCTTTATTGGTGGCGGCGCGGTTGGCTTTTTAATCATGATGTTCCGCATTTCACCGAATAAAATCCTGCGCTATGTCAGTGCGGCCTATGTGGAATTTTTCCAAGGGACGCCGTTGATTTTGCAACTATTTCTCGCCTTTTTTGGGCTATCGGTGCTGTTTAATCTAAACCTGTCTCCTTGGGCAGCGGCAGCTATTGCTCTGACCACCTACACCAGCGCTTTTTTGGGCGACATCTGGCGTGGGTCTGTGCAGGCGGTGCCTCAAGGGCAATGGGAGGCCGGAACCGCACTGGGGATGACCTACTTCAAACAGTTGAAGCGGATTATTTTGCCCCAGGCCGTACGGATGTCGATTCCGCCGACGGTAGGCTTTGCGGTGCAGGTCATTAAGGGCACGTCGTTGGCGTCAGTGATTGGGTTTGTGGAGTTGACGCGTTCGGCCTCGGCGATTAGCAATGTCACGTTTCAGCCGTTTTTGCTGTTTTCTATTGCAGCGGTGATTTACTTCTGTTTGTGTTTTCCGTTGTCGGTGCTTAGCAAGCAGCTAGAAAAACGGTTTGCGACAGAAGGCTAAGCGCATCTAGCGTCTTTCCAGGGTTCTCGGGTCTTAAGACGGCATGCGCTTGGGTTTGGTTTGGTTCTATTGGTTTTGATTCGGTCTCGTTCATTTCAATTGGTTGTTAGAGGGTTTTTCTTCATGATTCTTCGTCCTTTTCGGGTACTGGCTGAGCGGTGGAGTCTATCGAAGCTGCTCCGCACTAGCGTTCGTAATACAGTGCTGATGGCGATCGCCGCTACCGTTCTCACCATTGGCGTGGCCGCCTGTTCCAGCGGATCTGTAACCTCCCAGAGCGTCGCGGGGGAAGTGGCGTCGGCTCCCGCGGGTGGGGCGGAGGGGGGGGCGGCCCCACCCGC
>JBGTOF010000492.1:0-10886 GCA_041742695.1 Elainellales cyanobacterium
AAATTTTCTTCGTGCTGAATTCGCAATTCTTTTTTGCGGCTGAGACGGCTCATAATCTTGCCCTTGCTGACAGCCGACTCTGATCCGCCTAACGTCCATACCGTCAAAAGAGCACGAATTACCTCTTTGGAAGTAATATCACGTTCGGTAATTGATGTCATAAATTCAACCTTTTGAAGCTTTTTAGATTTCAGAGTTTGTTACTCTAAGATTCCCAACTTCTTTGTAAAGCCTGCATTTTTCGCCAAAAGATCTGCGTTATTTCACGTAAATTTTAATTGCTTGAATTTTTATTTGTGAGCATTAATTTCTCACGTGAAGCTGTTTTCGCGGGTCTATCCGCGTGATAGGATGCTGAACCAGCGAAAACAGCAGATTTGCAGAATGCCGCCTTTGACTCAGAATCTAGTCGCTGAGTTGTGCTGACGCACGTTTGAAACGAATGAGACCGGGAGCGTTTATAACCAATCGCCCACTAGCACCAGTCCGGCCCAGAAGTAGGGATGTTGCCAGTTTTTGGGATTATTCAGAATCGTGAGCTGAGCGCGGCGCAGGGCTTCAGATTTAGAGACTGAGTCATTCGCCAGTTCTTTGTAAAGTTGCGCCATCAGCTCAGCAGTGGCTTCATCGTCAATGCTCCAGAGAGACGCAATTGTGCTGCGGGCACCAGAGCGCACCGCCATGCCTGCCAGTCCGAGAGTCGCGCGGCGATCGCCCGACGCAGTTTTGCAAGCGCTTAGCACCAGCAGGTCAATCGGTTCTCCGCGCATCAGCGTGGTGCGTTGCAGCAGGTCGCGCAAGCCATTGATGGTGAGGCGCTCGTTCCAGGTGAGTACATAGGTATCGTCTACATTGGAGCTGAACTGCCCGTGGGTTGCCAAGTGAACGATCGCCGTAGAGGTATTCAGCAGCGCCGCCTGAAACGCTCTCGGCGTAAACGCCTGGTTAACCAACACCTGGGTTGGTAGTTGCGATTCAATATCCGTCAGTTCTGTTTGCACATTGGGCAAGGCGCTAAAGCCCTGGCGCGGCTCCGTTAGGCCCGCTGCCAACACCCGCTGGCGCGGCGCAGAGCCCGCCTGAGCTGGCAACAGCTGTAGCCCTGGCGTTAGCGCCAAGCGGTAGCGTTCTAGCAGATAGCGATTGCCATCGTGCAGCGCCGCCACCGGAATATTCCGCAGGTCCCCATCTAAAAAGAACACAAGTGTTTCTATCGGCGTTTGAGCCAAGTCGGCCAAAGCGGGGCGCACCAGCCAGTTATACATCTGCTGCGCGGCTGGCAAGCTAAAGGAAAGCGGACGGCTGCGGTTGGTCACTACCTCGCGAAACAGCTGCGCCTGCTGCGCTAGCTCAGCGCCAGAGACGGGAATGGTGTAGTAGCGCAGGTCTGAGCCTGGCAGACTAACAATCAGCTCGAGGCGATCGCTCAACACAATCGGGTAAAAGATCGCGGCCTTCGCATCCAGTTGTTCTGGAGCCACAGGTTGCGTATCCAAACAGGCTTCGCGGAAGAAGTTCTCAAGTTCGGCCTGCTGCAGCGTTTCGATCGTTTGCCTCGCGCGCTCTAAATTAGAAACAGGAACCGCGACATTTTCAGGCGACTGCATCAGTAGATCCATGTAGTCGCGATAAATGGGCTCAATGCTGTCTTGAAAGGAAAACTGCACCTCAGGGTTAAGGGCAATCAAGTCAGTGCGAATCGTTTGCAGTACCTCAACCGCATTGCCAAAGGCGGCAGTGGCCCGCGCCAGCAGCGCCGGATCTTGCGTCTCTTGCCACTGCGCCTGCAGAATGCGACCCAACTGCCAGTGCCAACGATAGGCCAAGTCGGGCGCGTTAGCGCGGTTGGCAAGCTGAAGCGCCCGCTGGGTTGTTGCATCGGCATCCGCCCAGCGCTGCTGTTGTTCATAGAGCTGGCCCAAGGTTCCCACCGCAGACGATTCTGCCCGGCGATCGCCCAACTCAGCCGCCTGCCGAATCGCCACATTCAGAATGTCTTCAATCTCAGCCACCGATGGGGCTGTCACTTCATCCCCCTGCGCCCGCCACTCTAATAGACTAATGGCCAGACTGGTGCGTGCCTCCACTGCGAGGCGACTGGCGGGTAGCGGTTCCAACAGGGCGATCGCCTCATCCCACAAAGCCTGCGCCGCTACAAAATCTGCTGCAGCCACCTGCAACCGCAGCGCATTCAGCCCGGCTTGCAGCCGAATGAGGGGGTCAGGCGACTCCATCGCGTCTTGGTAATAGCGCAGCGCTGTCGGGCGATCGCCCTGGGCTCGGGCCACATTTCCCAACCGCAAATGGGCCACGGCCAATGCTTCGGCCAGATTCAATCGCTGGGCGATCGCCCGACTCCGGAGCAACACCTGCTGCGCCTGCCGCAGATTGCCGCTCGCGTAGAATGCATCCCCCAAACTGTTGAGAGTAGCCACCGCCAACGGCGATTCCTCGCCCTCAAGCTCTGCTGCCAGCGGCGACAGCAAACTGACCGCCCGCCGATAAAACCCCAGCACCCGGAGCGCCCGAGCTTGAGACACCAATGCCTGAATCTGCCGAGGGCGATCGCCCTGTTGGGCATACAGTGCCGCCGCTTGCTCCCACGAGTCTAGCGCCATCTCGGCCTGGCCTTGGGCGAGCTGCACCGTGCCGGCAATCTCCAGCGCACTCGCCAACACCGCGTCTCGCCCCGGCAGCGATCGCACGCTGGACTGGTTCAAGAGATTCAGGCTGATGGCGATCGCCCGATTCGCGGCCTCCCACTGCCCCAATTTATAGTTTGCCAGCGCCAGGTTGCCCCAGAGCATTCCCTGGGTTAGCCCATCCCCCTGGGCCTCGGCCTGGCGCAAGGCCTGCTGAAACTGGGCGATCGCCGCCTGATATTGCCCTACCTCATAGTGCGATCGCCCCTGCTGCTCTGGCGAGAGCTGTGCGAGGGTTTGAGGGTGCTCTGCCACGACCGGAGGCGACCCAGCCCACCCCGGCAGCCCTACCAGCAGCACTGCGAGCAGGCCCACAAATAGGGAGATGATTCGATGCCGCCATTGCCGTGTCATTAGGTCTCCTTAATAAACAGAGGGTCGGAAGAGCCAGAGGCCATCGTTAACCTATCCCCGGTCTTTGCCCTCTCGCGGGCTCTTTCCCAACCCGTACGCTTCAGTCCGTACGTTTCAGTCCTAGCCTCTAACCCTTAGCCCCTAACACGCGGTTCCGCCCGCCTGAGCCCACTGTTGAGCCACGGGTGGCGGTGCAAGGGGCGCGTCGGCCACCAGCGTCACCTCCCCCGTTGCCCCGGTGACCCAGCCTTGAGCTTCCACCAGAGGAGGAATGTCTGAGCCGACTGGACGGGTGACGCGGTCTCGAATGGAGCGCACCGACGAGGCTGCGGTTGGGCTTGGCTCTAGAGAAATTAGACCCGGCTCTAGACTGTCGCCCACCAGCGGATCGGCAGGGTTGGCCGGTACACCGCCTCGCCCAGTCATCACCAGTTCCCCTACGTTCCCCTCAGCAATACGGCTGCCGCTGCCACAGGTTGCTATCACCTGCTCCGTCGCGTCGATCGCGGTCACGGGCAGTTCGACCAGCCCATCCACAGGGTCGTCATCGATGGTATCGGTCACCACAAAGCCTTGTGGCCCCTGAGCCGAGCTGGCGCTAATATCGTTGCTGCGATTGGCGCGCAGGGCGTCGGTCGATTGCCCAGTGCGAATCTGAAAGCCCACCACTTGTCCGGCAAAGATATTGACTTCGCCCCCGGCACCGCTTTCGGCATTCGTGAGGATGTCACTATTAGACTGCGCCGGGGCGACGACGATGCCGCGAGGGTTGTTGTCGTAGGCGCGGTTAATGAAGACGCTGCCCCCGGTGGCGCTGCCCGTGGCGGCTGCAGAAATCAAACTGCTCTCTTCCATGCGCAACAGTTCTACCCGATCGAGCAGAATGATGCCGCCCGGCCCATCGCCTGTGGCTGCAGTAATTTGCCCATTCCGCAGCTGAATGATTCCCGCATCGACCGACACAATGCCCGCTTCACCCGTGCTGCTGACGCTAATGCCCGAATCAATGAGCCCCAGCGTTTGAGTCTCCACAAAGACGCTGCCCGCCAGCTCACCGTTGAGCGCTGTGGCTGAAATCTGACTCTGGTCTCGCAGGCTGAGCTGGGGCGTAGTGAGGGTGATGAGCCCACCTCGTCCGGTGCTGGATTCCAAGACATTGCTGCCGATGCTGCTCGCGGCGATCGCCCCTGCTTCCGTTGCATCTAGGTTAATGAACCCCGCATTGCCCGCGCCAGCCGTGGTGGTTCGCACGGCCGAATTTTGCTGAAGCCGCAGCACTCCGGTCTCTAGATTAATGAATCCGCCATTGCCCACGCCGTCTGGCTCCACGTCACTCACGATGCGGCTGTTGATTAGCGTGATGCGCTCTGGCGCAGACACCTGAATAAACCCCGCATTACCCACCCCGGCTGTAGACGTATTCAGACTGGAATTGTTGCGGAGATCGAGCGATCGCCCCTCAATCACAATATTGCCTGCGTCACCCTGGCCCAGCGTGCGACTGTCGAGACTCGCGCCGTTGGTGAGGGCAATCGCCCCCGTCTCTAGAAACAGGTTGCCGCCCTGCCCTACACCTGTTTCGCCGACTTGACTGTAAATTCGAGCATTGTCTAAGCGGATGCGGTCGGTGGCACTCAGCACCAGATTGCCCGCTTGGCCCTGCCCATCAACCGAGGTGTTG
The DNA here is from genome assembly GCA_041742695.1 of Elainellales cyanobacterium. Taxonomy (GTDB): domain Bacteria; phylum Cyanobacteriota; class Cyanobacteriia; order Elainellales; family Elainellaceae; genus Kaiparowitsia. The sequence continues at coordinate 4,738 of JBGTOF010000492.1, forward strand.
AGTTCAGCCCCATCGCTCATCTGCAGGGTTTGAGTTGCCACCACAATCGTGCCCCCTTGCCCAGAGGCGCCCGCCACCACATCGCTAAAAATACCGCTGTTGGCTCCGTCGGCATTTCGCCCCGCCAGCGATACCGACTCTGCTGCCAAAATGCCAACATCTCCGCTGCGGCCCGTGCCAAACAGCCCCACGTCGATCTGCCCGCCGTTGGTGATATGCACCCGCTCCGCCACAATCAGTACATCGCCGCCCTGCCCCGTGGCTCCCCGGTTGACCGTGTTAAACACACCGGCATCGTCGAGCTGCGCCGTGCGGCTGGCGTTCAGCACTAGGTCGCCCGGTGGGGAGGTGGATGGCGTTGCTCGCCCGGCGGCCACGCCCGCACTCAGCTCACTGCCGCTGGTGAGCCGAAGGGTTCGCCCAGTTAGGGTAAGGCTGCCGCTGCCATCTCCCGTGACATCGGCGATCGCCCGATTCGACAGCTCAATATCGCCCCGGCGCAGACCGGCGGGAATTCCCAAACTGCCATCAGAGTTCAACGCCACCGTTGTAGCGCTAGAGCCCGAAACAGGGGCGATCGCCGCCAGCTCGATGCGGCCTCCGGGTGCTTGCAGCCTGCCGCCGTCTAGCGCAATACGGCCAGCCACTAATAGAAGGCGATCGCCCGCCGGAACAGCTAACCCCGCCTGCGACTGATTCACGAGTTCACCCCTGCCGCTCAACTGGCTCAGCAGCAGTGCCGAGGGTTGCACCGTGAGCAGCGATGAGGGCACCGCCGGAGCCTCTGTCCCAAAACTGCCCAAGTTGCTAAACTGCACACTGCTCGCCGTCGTCGCCACCACCGACCCCGCCACATCCAGCTGCGATCCTGGCCCAAACACAATGCCATTGGGATTGAGCAAAAACAGGGTTGCGGCACCTTCGACTCCCAGCGTGCCATGAATGACAGAGCCACCCCCTCCTGTGACGCGGGTAATGATCGTGTCAATCATGTTAGGACGGGCAAAGTAAACCCGCCGCTCGGGCGCGATATTGAAGTCGCTAAAGCTATGGAATAAATTGGTACCGCGCGTTGCCCCGCCCGTGATGCGATCGCCCGTTCCACCCGGTACCGCCACATCTTCACTCAACGTTGAGGCTTCTGTACCGAGCGTGGCATCGGGGCTGATTTGTGCGGGCGATCGCCCCGCCATCAGCGCACCCAGTGCGAGCACCAGCGTTCCCGACTGCATCAGCATCCTAGGCGATATCAACAGCGCCCTAGGACGTGCAGCAGGGGACACAACAGCAGGGAGGAATCCGTTCTCCTTGCCTGTCAATTCACTAGAGACCTCGGGCAAATCCAAGGCACAATGACCTTGCACAGCAGATGCATTCATCACGTGACAGTCCAGACACACACTCTCGTCTTCAGCCAGCTTCTGCTGCAAACCGCCGAAATTTCATGCAGAATACACAAGGAAATGATGAGGATTGTGTGAACCGGGGGGTAGACACTCCGTGTAATCCCTACCGTGTCACCGATGACGCCTATGTCGCTTACGTCTACTCAAACGACTCAAATTCAGCGCCATGTCACCGCCAAGGTCTGGCTTTGGGGCTTTTGGATGCTGTATTTGAGCTATGTGCTGTTGAGCGATCTGCCGCCAGGAGAGTCGCTGCTGCACACCACGCCTGCCACGCTCAAAGAAGCTCTGAATCTGAGCCTCAATTACTGGTTTGTGTTGCCGTTGCTCGCTCCCCAAATCGCCCCCGTGCTAAACCCAGCGCTAGAGGGGTTGTTTAATCTAGTGCTGGCTTGGGGGCTGTTGATGGGGGGGTTTGGGATGGATGGGCGGGGTCAGCGGTGGCCGATGCTGCCGTTTTTGCTGGGCACGGCGTTTCTCACGAATGTGTTCTTTTTACCTTGGGTGGCGCTGCGATCGCCCAACCCCATACCGCCCACACTGCCCTTCTCTCGCCTAGAGCGGCTGAGCGAAAGCCGAGGACTACCATTGCTGCTGCTGACCGTGGCGATCGCCTCTCTGCTGTGGGCCGCAGTGGGGCGACCCGAGTTTGGAGGCGTGGGCGATCGCTGGACTTCTCTAGTGGCCATTGTGCAGGGCGATCGCCTCTCCTATTCCATCTACATCGACATGCTGGTGTTTTGGCTGTTTCAGGGCGCGCTGGTGCCCGACGATATGGCCCGCCGCCAGTGGCACAGCCCTGCTGCCCTGTGGATTGCGCGGGTGATCCCCTTTGTGGGGCTAGTGTGGTACTTGCTGCGGCGTCCGTCACTGCCTCAGTCAGCGGAGGGGGCCTCTGCTGGTGAATCATGCCGTCCGGCCATGCACCCATGACCCAGAGTCCCCACGAGACGGCGATTACAGAGACAGGAATCACAGAGCTTGGGGCGATCGCCCTGCGCTTGCATCCCCAGCATGATTTGAAGCGCGAGCTGGATGCTGTGGTGCAACGTCAGCAGCTTTCAGCCGCGTGCATTCTCACCTGCGTCGGCAGTTTAACCCAGGTCTGCTTGCGATTTGCAAACCAGGCGCATCCTACCGTTCAAACTGGGCATTTTGAGATTGTGTCCTTAACGGGCGTGATGTCAATTCACGGGTCGCACTATCACATGGCGATCGCAGATGCATCGGGGGGTACCCGGGGCGGACATGTGATGCCTGGATGCCTGATCTATACCACCGCTGAAATTGTGGTTGGAGTATTGCCGCAGCTGCAGTTTGGGCGATCGCTCGACCCTATCTCTGGCTATCGTGAACTGAAAATTGAGCCGCATCTCAAACAGCAGGCGAATTAAAGGGGTGAATCTGACATAACCTAAATTCAGGATCAGAACCCGTCCACCTGTGCTGAAAAGGGTCGCTTCAAACCGTTGGGTCTTGGGACACTATGTCTGCGAAACGCGTTCTTGTGATTGATGATGAATCGATTATTTTAGAAGTGATTCGGGCTTGCTTAGAAGAACTGACCAGTTGGGACGTGCTCACCGCAGTATCCGGCAGTGCCGGAGTGGAGCTCGCCCAGACTAAGCAACCTGATGCGATCTTGCTGGATATGTCGATGCCTGGGCTAGATGGCTTTCAGGTGATGCGCCTGTTGCGGCAACATCCGGCTACCCAGACGATTCCGGTGCTCTTGCTGACGGCTAGAGCATTGCCCGGTGATCAGGCCCTGTTTGCCCCCCTGGATGTGCTGGGAGTCATTGTTAAACCGTTCGATCCCTTCTCGCTGATCGAACAAATTGGGGCTCATCTCGGCTGGCAGGTGTAGCGTTTCCGAGAATGGCATTGCGTCATAGCCTAACAGCCGCAACGATGTGAGGATTTCTACACACAAGTCTTCAAGGAATCTTCAATTTCGTTCGATAGTCTGAAAAAGTACTTCAGACTAGTCGTAGCGCTTCACAATGGATGCCACACCTCCGAAACGAATCTTGGTCATTGATGATGAAGCCGTAGTCCTGGAAGTAGTGCAAAGCTGCTTTGAAGATTTGGCTGGGTGGCAGGTGTTCACGGCGGGATCGGCGATCGCCGGACTCGATTTAATCCGAACCCAGCCCCTCGACGCGTTGGTGCTAGATGCCATGATGCCGACCGTGGATGGCCTAACGCTGCTGCGCCAACTGCGTGCTGATTCCGCTCTACCCTCGCTACCCGTGGTCTTGCTAACCGCCAGCACCGACATCGCCCAATCTGACGATCTGGTGGGGTTGGGAGTTCTGGGGGCGATCGTCAAACCCTTTGACCCCCTTGAGCTAATCGACCAAGTGGCCGCCTTCCTTAACTGGCCTCTGCCTCAGATTAGCCTTTAAACGTTCGGCGCTTTCTGCTCTGCCCCCAGCCCGCAACTACCCTCGTGATCCCAACCCACTAGAAGAAACCCTGCACCCAGGCTCCTTCTGGCTGGCTCAACCTTCGACCGACCGGAGAGCACTGTATGAGTTTTTTGACCGACATCGGGACTAGTGAAACTGCGCGACTGCAAGCGCTGTATCAATATCAGATTTTGGACACCGCGACAGAGTCTGCCTTTGATGACCTGACTCAGCTCGCCGCCCAGATTTGTGATGTGCCCATTGCCCTGATCAGCTTGATCGACGCTGAGCGGCAGTGGTTCAAATCCAAAATAGGACTAAATGTTTCAGAAACCCCGCGTGATGTCGCGTTCTGCAACCTCGTCATCTGTGACGATGCCACCATGGTGGTGCACGACGCCCGTGACGACGCACGGTTTTGCAAGAACCCCTTCGTCACAGGCGACCCCTATATTCGGTTCTATGCGGGTGCACCCCTCAAAACGCCCACCGGATATCGCATCGGCACTCTCTGCGTCATAGACAAAACCCCGCGCCAACTGCGCCCTGATCAGGTGTCTGCGCTAGAAGCCCTAAGTCGCCAAGTTATCAGCCAACTCGAATTGCGCCGGAGCCTCGCAGTTGCACAAGAGCGAGGAGCCCAGCTTCAGGCCATCATCAACACTGAGCCAGAGTGCATCAAACTGGTGGCGGCAGATGGGCAGCTGTTGGCAATGAACCCCGCTGGGCTGCAGGCTGTTGAAGCAGAAACCGAAGCTGCGGTCGTAGGCAAATCAGTCTATTCGCTTATTGCTCCAGAATATCGGGCGCAATATCAAGACTTCAACGAGCGCGTATGTGGCGGTGAAGATGGCACGCTGGAATATGAAATCATCGGCTTTCACGGCACTCGCCGTCTGATGGAAACTCATGCCGTGCCGTTGAAGCTTGCCAGCACCAACAGTCAAGCGCAGCTTGCCATCACCCGAGATATTACCGCTGCGCGGCAGGCAGAGCTAGCCCTGCAGCAGAGCACTGCCCGATTCCGCACCATTTTGCAAAACATGCCGGTGATGCTCAATGCATTTGATGCCAACGGTGTTCTCACCATGTGGAATCATGAATGTGAGCGCATTACGGGTTACCAGTCCGATGAGGTCGTGGGCAACCCCAGCGCCATGGAGTGGTTTTATCCCGATGGGGAGTATCGCCATCAGCAGCTAACGGATTGGGTTCGGAGTGGCAACAGCTATCGCAATTGGGAATGGGAGATGACCTGCCGAGACGGTAGCACTCGCATCATTGCATGGTCGAGTGTCTCGGATGAGTTTCCGATTGAGGGCTGGGCCAGATGGGGGATTGGCGTAGATGTGACCGAGCAACGGCGGGCAGAAAGCGAGCTGCGCCAAAAGACAGAGCGAGAGCATCTGATGGTGAGTATTGCGAACCGCATTCGCCAATCGCTCAACCTGAACCAGATTCTCAACACAACGGTTTCTGAGGTGCAGCAGTTACTTCATGCCGATCGCGTGTTGACTTACCGCGTGGTCCCTAACGGTACGGGCTGGGTTACCAATGAGGCGGTGGCCGATGGCTGTGACGCCATTTTGGGGCAAACGTTACCGCCTGAAATTTTTCCGGTCACGTGCTACGACAAGTATCGTCAGGGACGCATCCAAGCGATTGGCGATGTAGACCAGAGTAGCCTTGATCCGTGTTTGGTGGAAACGATGCACCAGCTGAAGGTGAAGTCAAAGCTAGTGGTGCCGATTATGCATAAAGAGGAGCTATGGGGGCTCTTGATTGCCCATGATTGCACCCAAGCTCGACAGTGGCAGGCATGGGAGGCTGAACTGCTGATGCATTTGGCGACCCAAGTGGCGATCGCCATTCACCAGGCTGAGCTATATCAACAAACCCAAATCGAGCTAGTCGAACGCCGTCAAGCTGAGCAAAAAATTCGTGATCAGGCGGCTCTGCTGGATGTGGCGACCGACGCGATTTTGGTACAAGATCTCAGCCGTCGAATTACCTATTGGAACCGGGGAGCCGAGCGGCTTTACGGCTGGACGGCAGCCGAAGCCCTGAACCAGTCAGTGCATCCGCTGCTCTATTGCGAAGTGCCGGCCCACGATGCCACGATTTACCAAATGGTGGTGACTCAGGGCGAATGGCGAGGTGAGTTGACCCATTGGACAAAGGATGAAAAAGAAGTAGTGGTCGATAGCCGCTGGACGCTGATTCGCGACCCAGAGGGCAACCCCCAAGCGATTTTGATGGTGAATACCAACATCACGCAGAATAAAGAACTAGAGCGGCAGTTTTTGCGGGCGCAGCGCATGGAGAGCATTGG
>JBGTOF010000011.1:0-9395 GCA_041742695.1 Elainellales cyanobacterium
CTACAGACACCCACGATAACAGTTTTACTCCTGTATTTAGTGAGCCTATCTCTAAAGGCCTATACAACTGGGTTGAGGTTGGGTTCAATCGCTATGTTGCCTCCGAATTTCTGGTTTACGTTAAATACTCTGCTTTTGCCAAGAATGATGGTAGAGATGTGAATGTCCATTCCGAACCTGATGGAGACATCATCACTACGATTCCAGACGGGATGTTGGTATACGTGTTTAGTGATCCCATAACGACAAGTGTTAATGAGTGGGTTGCTATTGGTCCGGACTGCTATATTGCTCTTGCTAATCTAGATAAAACTCTCATACCTCCCGTTGGTTAATTGCGGTGCTGAGTAAATCAAACGATCTAACCATTGGGTTGCCGCGGAATGCATTAGTCTTCTTCGTTGAGTTCGGAAAGCTTTCGCGTCCGCTGAACACAACTGTTAAACTTCTTTGACGATAAGAGCGTAGGCATTATGTATCTTCAATAAAAAGCTATACTGAAGTTAATATTGATAGCGATCGCCCTCACTAACCTACACCCCCCAAAAAACCGACCCTCTCGCGGGCTGAACTGGCAATAGTGAAGCCCCGACCCTTTTCAAATATCCTAGAAAGCGGGCTAGGGGTTTTCTGTGGCTCTCTATAGGGGATTAGGTCAGTGTGATGACGAGCGATCAGGCAGGGGATACCCGTTCTGCCGCAGGGCGGTGGCAGTTTTGGATTGATCGGGGGGGCACCTTTACCGACATTGTGGCGCGGCGTCCCGACGGATCTCTCGTCGTCCATAAGCTGCTGTCGGAAAATCCCGATCGCTACGCGGATGCGCCGCTTCAGGGAATTCGCGACCTGCTGGGGCTGGCTGCTGATGCCCCAATTCCAGCGGATCAGATTGCGGCGGTGAAAATGGGCACGACGGTCGCCACCAATGCGCTGTTAGAGCGGCAGGGCGATCGCACCGTTCTGCTAATCACCAAGGGATTCCGCGACGCGCTGCGCATCGGCTACCAAAACCGACCCGACATTTTTGCTCGCCAGATCCAACTGCCCGAGATGCTCTACGAGCGGGTGATCGAGGTGGATGAACGCATTGATGCCCAAGGCAACGTGTTGTTTTCCTTTCGCCCTTTTGTCACCGGACTGGCGGAGGAGTTGCAGGATGCCTACAACGCTGGAATTCGCTCCTGTGCGATCGCCCGTAGGTTTGGTTGACGAAAGAAACCCAAAACTTCTTAGTAGTAAGGTAGGCAATGCCCACTAACACTTTCATGCACCGACTATCGTAGCCTGTCCTTTAGCTACAGTAGTTAAAGTAGATAAAACCTGGGGTACTAGAGGGTGGAGATCTGCCAAGCGATTAGATGATGCTTGCAAAACAATTATCGCAATATCAAACTGTGGCAGATTTTGTTGAAACGACAAATTGCGATCAACAGTAATAAAAACATCGAACTCTGCTGCTGCGAGGGCAAGAAGCTGACCGTTCTTTACCCCTGCCCATCCCATTTGTGGAACGGTTTTCACCTCGTAATCAGGAAATTCCCTTGCAAGTTTGCGATCAATGCACTCATCTAACAGGATCTTCATGCTATGCCACTGCACCAATAAGCCGTTTTCCAGCTTCTTCAAGCAGCGAGATGACTTGTTCTCTGCTCACAGTCGGAAATCCATCTAAAAAATCGTCGATTGATTCTCCTGCCTTAAGATAATCTAGAAGCGTCTGCACAGGAACCCGAGTACCCGCAAAAACTGGAGTGCCGCCCATAACTTCAGGAGATGTGCTGATAATTGGGAAGTTCTTAAGCATAGGTCTTTGACCTCCAGATTTTGTACCTTTAGCTTACCAATTTTTATAGGGCAGACTCTTCAAGAGTGTTTCTAAGCCAAACAAACAACGTAGTCTAACAATTCAGATGCAGCGGACGGGCGGTAGATCTGGGTTGAGTCGCAAAGGTTATCTACCACCGCTGACTTGAGCCGTTACACCTAGGCCATCCACCTCCAGCCAGATCATGCTGAGGCTTACTACAATCGGGGCGTTGCTTACGGCGAACAGGGCAACTACACCCAAGCGATCGCCGACTTCAACCAGGCCATCCAACTCCAGCCTGACGATGCTGGGGCTTACTACAACAGATCTCGCGCTTACAGCTTGCAACAAGATGTGAAAGCAGTTCTAGAAGATTTGCAACGGTCAATTAATTTAGATGCAAGGGCACGGGAGGCTGTAGAAACCGATGCTGACTTTGATAACATTCGCCAAGACAAACAGTTCCAGGCACTCGTCGGGCAGTAGGGTAAGCAGGCTAACCATATGCCTTGAGTCCTGCGAAGGTCTGTTAGCATCAAATTAGCGCACTTGGTGGTACTGATGACACTAGCAATCGTGACTGAGCCAACACCGCTCAAATTAAATGAGGATGGCGTGGTTCTTGTCGGGAACACTCGCGTCACATTGGACACTGTAGTTGCGGCCTTCTTGGAAGGTGCTACCGCAGAAGAGATTGTCGAGCAATATCCATCGCTTCAGTTTGCCGATGTGTACTCGGTGATCGCTTACTACCTTCGACGAAAAACTGAAGTTGATGCCTATCTAAAAATTCGACAAGAGCGTGCTGCACAAGTTCGTCAAGAAAACGAGCGTCGCTTCAATCCTATTGGCATTCGAGAGCGGCTGATGGCGAGACTTGACCATCAAAGACAGAGTTGAAATGCTACGCCTCTTAGCGGACGAGAACTTTAACAACCAAATTGTTTGGGGTATTCTTCGACGAAGACCTGAAATTGATATTGTCAGAGTCCAAGATGTAGGTCTGTCCGAAACTGATGATCGAGTCATTCTGGAATGGGCAGCACAATAGGGGCGAATTCTATTAACACACGATGTAGAAACAATGACCCGATATGCTTACGAGCGTGTACAGGCAGGATTAGAAATGCCAGGAGTCTTTGAGATTAGTCGCAGCGTCCCAGTTGGGCTGGCGATTGAAGAGATCATATTCATTGCGGAGGGAAGTTTTGAGGGCGAATGGGAAGGACAAGTGCAATATCTACCTCTCCGTTGAAGTCCTGGCTCAGTCTAACAATTCAAATGCAGCAGACGGTTGAGAGCCTTTGGTGCTGAGTTTGAGGTTATCTGCCGCCGCTAATTTGAGCCATTGGCCTTCTGTGATGATGGGGGCGTAGGCACATATATTTTCATTTACAGGGAAAAGCTGCTCTGTAGTTAATATCGGGAACGATCGCCCCTCACTAACTAACGTCCCCCAAAAAACCGATTCTCTCCCCGGTTAGGTGAGCGGTAGTGAAACCCCGACCCTTTTCAAATATCCTAGAAAGCGGGACAGGGGTTTTCTGTGGCTCTCTATAGGGGATTAGGTCAGTGTGATGACGAGCGATCAGGCAGGGGATACCCGTTCTGCCGCAGGGCAGTGGCAGTTTTGGATTGATCGGGGGGGCACCTTTACCGACATTGTGGCGCGACGTCCCGACGGATCTCTCGTCGTCCATAAGCTGCTGTCAGAGAATCCCGATCGCTACGCCGATGCGCCACTTCAGGGAATTCGCGATCTGCTGGGGTTGGCTGCCGATGCCTCGATTCCAGCGGATCAGATTGCGGCAGTGAAAATGGGTACGACGGTCGCCACCAATGCACTGCTAGAGCGGCAGGGCGATCGCACCGTTCTGCTAATCACCAAGGGCTTCCGCGACGCGCTGCGCATCGGCTACCAAAACCGACCCGACATTTTTGCTCGCCAGATCCAACTGCCCGAGATGCTCTACGAGCGGGTGATCGAGGTGGATGAACGCATTGATGCCCAAGGCAACGTGTTATTTTCCTTTCGCCCCTTTGTCACCGGACTGGCGGAGGAGTTGCAAGATGCTTACAACGCGGGAATTCGCTCCTGTGCGATCGCCCTGATGCATGGCTACCGCTATCCCCAGCACGAGCAAAAGACCGCAGAGCTAGCGCGAGAAATTGGCTTTACCCAGGTGTCTGTCTCTCACCAGGTGAGCCCGCTGATGAAGCTGGTGAGCCGAGGCGACACCACGGTGGTGGATGCGTACCTATCCCCCATTTTGCGCCGCTATGTGGAGCGAATTGCGGGAGAACTGGCCGGAGAGTCCGACGCGGCCCCGCCGCTGCTATTCATGCAGTCCAACGGCGGGCTCACAGATGCCACTCTATTTCAGGGCAAAGACAGCATTTTGTCTGGGCCTGCCGGGGGCATTGTGGGCGCGGTGCGCACCAGCGCCCAAGCGGGGTTTGACCGCATTATCGGCTTTGATATGGGCGGCACCTCAACGGATGTGTCGCACTACAGTGGCGAGTATGAGCGCGTGTTTGAGACGGAGGTGGCGGGGGTGCGGCTACGATCGCCCATGATGGCGATTCATACCGTGGCGGCGGGTGGCGGCTCTATCGTGCGGTTTGACGGGACGCGCTATCGGGTTGGGCCTGCGTCTGCGGGTGCTTACCCTGGCCCGGCCTGCTACCGCAACGGCGGCCCGCTAACGGTGACCGACTGCAACGTCAGACTGGGGCGAATTCAGCCGCAGTTTTTTCCGGCTGTGTTTGGCCCCAATGGGGATGCACTTTTGGATGCGGCGGTGGTGCAGCAGCGCTTTGGGGCGTTGGCTGACGAGATTCACGCACAGACAGGGGGTGCGCGATCGCCTGAGCAGGTTGCTGCCGGGTTTTTGGCAATCGCCGTGGAAAATATGGCCGCCGCTATTAAGAAAATCTCGGTGCAGCGGGGGCATGATATCACGCATTACACCCTCTGCTGCTTTGGCGGCGCGGGGGGGCAACATGCCTGTGCGATCGCCGATGCCTTGGGTATGCGGCAGGTGTTTCTGCATCCCTATGCCGGGGTGCTCTCGGCCTATGGCATTGGGCTAGCAGACGTGACCACAATGCGCGAACGGGCGATCGAAGCGCCCCTACACGACAGCCTCATGCCCCTGCTAAAAACGGTGATGGAAGATCTCACCGCAGAAGGTCGAGCGGAAATCCAAGCACAAGGGTTTGAGGACGATGCAATTGAGGCGATCGCCAAACTTCAGATTCGCTATGAGGGTACTGATTCACCGCTGCTGGTGAACGCGGGCGACATATCGGCGATGACGGCAGAGTTTGAAGCAAACTATCGCCAGCGATACGGCTTTGTGATGGCAGAAAAGTCACTTATGGTCGAAGCGGTCACCCTAGAAGTGATTGGCAAAACGAATCGGGCTGAGGAAGGATTTCAGACCACGCCCCGAACAGACGCGCTAACGCCCATTACAACGGTGCCGCTATACGCTCACGATCGCTGGCAAGATGCGCCCGTGTATAAGCGGGACGATCTAAAACCGGGCGATCGCCTTCCCGGCCCTACGCTAATCATCGAACCCACCAGCACCATTGTGGTAGAACCAGGTTGGGTTGCGGTCATCACCGAGGCCGGGCACCTCATCCTCCAAACTGGGGCTTCTCCTCTCCCCGCATCCCAGTCGCTCACGTCCCAAGCCGCCACACCCGACCCGGTTCTGCTCGAGATTTTCAACAATCTGTTTCGGGCGATCGCCGAAGAAATGGGCGTAGCGCTGCAAAACACCAGCTACTCCGTCAACATCAAGGAACGGCTTGATTTTTCCTGCGCCATCTTTGATAAGCAGGGGCAATTAGTCGCCAACGCGCCCCACATTCCCGTGCATCTGGGGTCGATGGGCGAGAGCGTGCAAAGCCTCATGCGGGATCTCACGCTTCAACCGGGGGATGTGTATGCCTCCAACAATCCCTACAACGGTGGCACCCACCTTCCCGACGTGACGGTGATCACGCCCGTTTACGTGGAGGCAGACCCCAACACGCCCCTCTTCTACGTGGCCTCGCGCGGGCACCATGCCGATATTGGCGGCATCACCCCCGGCTCTATGCCCGCCCACAGCACCACCCTGCATGAGGAGGGCGTGCTGCTCGATAACCTGCGGCTGGTGGCGCAGGGCCAGTTCTGCGAAGCGGACGTGCTAGAGCGGCTGACCAGCGGCGACTATCCCGCGCGCAATCCCACCCAAAATATAGCGGATTTGCGGGCGCAGGTTGCCGCCAATGAGCGCGGCGTGCAGCAGCTTCAGCAGATGGTAAACCAGTATGGCCTCGCCACCGTGCAATCCTACATGCAGCATGTGCAAGACAACGCCGAGGCGGCGGTGCAGCGGGCGATCGGGGCGCTGCGGGATGGGCAGTTCACCTATCCGCTGGATGACGGCAGTCAAATTCAGGTGGCGGTGACGATTGATGCGGCAGCGCAGACGGCACAGATCGACTTCTCGGGCACCTCGCCTCAGCACCCCGGCAACCTCAACGCGCCCCTGGCAATCTGCAAGGCGGTGGTGCTTTACGTCTTTCGCACGCTAGTGGACGACGACATTCCGCTCAATGCCGGATGCCTGAAACCGTTGAGCATCCTGGTGCCAGAAGGCTGTCTGCTAAACCCACGCTACCCGGCAGCGGTGGTCGCAGGGAATGTGGAAACCTCGCAGGCGATCGCCAACTGCCTCTACGGAGCGCTGGGGGTGCTGGCGGCGGGGCAGGGCACCATGAACAACCTCACCTTTGGCAATGCCCGCCATCAGTACTACGAAACCATCTGCGGCGGTGCGGGGGCTGGCCCCAGCTTTGATGGCGCTGATGCCGTCCACACCCACATGACCAACTCCCGCCTCACCGACCCCGAAGTGCTAGAGTGGCGCTTCCCCATTCTGCTAGAGCAGTTCCAAATTCGCGAGGGCAGCGGCGGCAGCGGTGCCCACCGGGGCGGCCATGGCGTCATCCGTCGCCTCCAGTTCCGCGAAGCGATGACCGCAACCCTGCTGTCGGGGCACCGCACCGTGCCACCCTTTGGGCTAGACGGCGGCGCACCCGGCACCCCAGGCCGCAACGCCATTGAACGCGCCCTCACCCCCACCGAAGAACTAAGCGGTATCGCCACAGTCCATCTGCAACCCGGCGATGTGCTCATCATTGAAACCCCCGGCGGCGGCGGATTTGGGGCCAGCGAAGAGGGAAGGCGTTGCTGAATACAAGTATGATTTGCCCCCCCAGCCCCCCGATTTTGGGGGGAGACAGAGTCTCAAAGTCCCCCAGAATTGGGGGATTTAGGGGGCCATGCAGAGTCTAAAGGTTTTGCCGGTTCATTTCTCGATTCAGCAACGCCAGAGGGAATTATGCTCAGAGCGTTGCTAGAGCCCCGGTTTCGTATGGAAACGGAGACTCTAGCCGTTGACGGCTGCGTTAACGCGTCAGCACCGACATCACCTTGCCCTCAGAAAACGGCGCAGGAATAATCGGCGTAAACTGGGCGCGATCGGTCGCCACTTTCTTGACGTAGAGTTCATTCATCGCGTGGATCACCTGCTCCCGCGACCCCACAATCCAAATCTGCAAACGGCTGTCGCCCTGCTGCGTGGGCAGCAAGGTATTGATGTCAGATGTCATGGTATTTGCCTCGCTAATGCGTGTTGTAGAGGAAACGCGCTTAGGGCGTGGTTGACCCAACCACTTGTCAGCATTAGCAAGGCGCTTGATAATCATCAAAGCCTGGCTCCTGCCCGGTTCAGGAGTCAGGTCAGCTGGTTAGTGAGTGTTCCACCACTCCTAATCAGCGCCCAAAACCCCAAGCGCGCATGTTTTAGATGTCACCGGAATCCAATTCCGGTATCGCAAAGAATAAACCAACTCGCTAGAGAAAACAAGTGTTTCCCTCTACATTTTGTGACGACGGCTCAACCTCATTGCCTTTGATCGACCAAGCCGCCTACAAGGGCTGGATAGAACTAGACCTCTTCAGCCAGGGAACCTAACATTTAGGTAGCTCCTGCAATAGGCTTAATCATTGCATCTCCACCGATGACCACCAAGCGGGTAAACTCCCTTCGCTAGGTGATCGAATCTCTCTAGGCCAGAGCGACGCTTGCTGTATGTGCCACACTGGATTGCAAAGCGGCCTGGCAAACCAGCTCAAATCGTCTGCACCCTCTGCATCAGTAAGTCCTGTTTGGAAATTTGACTATGGCAGACCCAAAACTGCATACCGTACAAAGGGTGGTAACCAAAACCAGCCTCCATGCTCCCAAGCAAGACACCGCTTATTGGCGCACACGGCCCTATATCGACAGACTTGGGGAACTAGAAAGCCTTCGCCAACAGTATCATTTGTGGAAATACGGTGCTGAACCAAGATTTCAAAGAGTTTATACAGTCGCTAAACGATAATCAGGTCAATTATCTAGTAATTGGCGGTTACGCAGTGGCTTTGCATGGCTATCCTCGTTACACCAAAGATATTGATATTTGGGTTGAAATGACAGCCGAGAATGCCGCCAATATGCTCAAAGCCCTAGAGCAGTTTGGATTTGCATCACTGAATTTACAAGCAGAAGACTTTTTGACCCCAGATCAGGTGATCCAGTTAGGTTATCCTCCCAGCCGAATCGACCTAATCACGACACCCGATGGTGTTGATTTTGCCACCTGCTATGCCAACCGCCTGACTGTAGCCATCGATGGTATTGCAGTCAACTTCATCGATTTAGAAAATCTCAAACTTAACAAGCGGGCATCAGGCCGACTTCAAGACTTAGCTGATCTAGAGAATTTGTCTTAGCTTTTCTAAGTCCTATCCACTCATTCATCCATCCCCCCCATGACCCACGACGAACTGCTGCAACTCATCGACCAGGCTGCCCACGAGGGCTGGACAGAATTAGACCTCTCGGGCCAGGGGTTGACAGAACTGCCCCCCGAAATTGGCAAACTCACCCAGCTAGAAACCCTGCTTTTGGGGAAATGGGACGAAGAGAAACATGAACGGTTAGGCAATGAGCTGACTAACCTGCCAGTAGAAATTAGCAAACTTGACAATCTCAAAACACTTGAAGCTGCGAGCAACCGAATTACCACAATTCCCGATAGCATTGCCCAGCTTAAAAATCTCCAGATACTCACTCTTCGCGATAACCAAATCACCACAATTCCGGACTGTATTGGACAGCTGCCCAATCTGACCAGCCTTAAGCTCAGTGGTAATCAAATCACTATTATTCCGGACTGTATCGGACAGCTATCTAACCTTACTCGTCTTTTGCTCAGTGGTAATCAAATCACTATTATTCCGGACTGTATCGGACAGCTATCTAACCTTAGGGCACCTCGATTAATTGAGTGTTCCGGAGGATATGTGTCTCATTTGAGACAAGCAAGGTGATCCGGATATCTCCGTGACACTGCAACGGCTTGGTTATGTTCTAGACGTGTGGATGGGGTTAGACATCTAGACCAAATTCATAGCGGTTCACAAATAGACCAATGACAATGTCATGTAACCGCTCTGACTTAGAAAAACAGGCGTTGC
>JBGTOF010000071.1:0-1765 GCA_041742695.1 Elainellales cyanobacterium
CGGTGCCACCAGCGAAATAATCGCCGCTGCCGTTTCAATAGCGCCTCGCCAATCTCGCGGGAGACCCCGCTGCGTTCTGCCATGGCGGTGAAGTCTCGCTTCAGATGCGCCCAGCACACTTGCCGACGGCTCACCTCAAGCCAACAGTAGGCGCTATAGCGGTCAGAGATCACAATCCCTGAAACCGTTTGACCTATCAACGCTTTGGCGGTCGCCTGCGACCGACTCAGCACCACCTCAAAAAAACTCACTAATGGCGTCACCAGTACCCAAAGCCAGCCTTTGGTGCGCTGGGGATTCCCCCCGTCTCGGTTGCCTACCGGGTAGCTGGTTTCATCGCTATGCATCATGGGTTGGCCCTGCACATAGACCTTGGCCTCCGCCACCGCTGGACTCACGGCATCGCTGATGTCCTGCCGCAGACGACCGACCCCACCCCGCGATAGACGGACTCCAAAGAGGTCGTCCATCACCGCACACACCTGCCGATAGCTCAGCCGGTAGGCCCCACTCAGCAACGCTACCATCGCGCTCAGCCGTTCACCATAGCCCAACGCGGAGACCCCCAACGGCAGCTCGGCGCGGGTCACCGTGTCGCAGCACGGGCACCTCAGACCATGCAATCGATACTCCACCACCTCGGGCATAACGGGCGGCAGCTCTATCACTTGATGGCGGTGGGGATGGCTATCTTGGCCCGATAAACTGGCCCCACAGGCGTCACAGGCCGGGGGAATCACCTCATGAACCGCACGACAATCGTCCGCTGGATACAACTTTCGGGCTTCGCGAGGGGCGCTTTTCCTACGCTGCTCTCGTGGGGGTTTCTGGCCTTTCCCTTTGGCTTTAACCGCTTTGCCAAAGCCATCGGTTGACGGCGGTTTTGATGAATTCTGCGAGCTTCGATTGACTTTCTCTTCCAGGGCCAACAGCCGCTCACTCAAAACCTGTACTAGCATCTGGATGCTAGCGGGGGTCGCCTCCCAATCGGCTCTGGGAACTCTAATTCCGGCTATCTCGATCTCATCGCTCATCGCTTCAACTTACCGAGATTTCTGGCCCAGAATCCCTAAATCTTCTTTAAACTTCCTGGGACGCTTACTTGCGCTTCTTGGTTGATGAGAATACGGGAGTTGTCGTTTTCTGGGTTTTAGGCACGGCGATCGCGCTAGATGGGTGCAGGAATTTGTGCGCTTAGGATAGGTTGTGTGGCTAGAAAATTATCAAGGGTTTTGAGTTACGCTGGTGCTTAACTCATCCTGCGGTATCTCATTCTTCGCTTGGCAAAACATCCGTCATCAAGCCATATCAATTTTCAGGCTTGGATCGGTTTCGCATAAGTCAACAATGGCGTTGTATTGAGAGATTAGTTGTTCCGTCGTAGTTCGACGGCCAGCCTGGGCAAATTTACTGATTTCGTACAGGTTACCCGCTATGAATTGCTCTGCCTCAAAAACATCAAGCCTGTCGGCCATGTCAGCTTGTTCGGCAAGCCCTTCAGCTAACACCGCGCCTCGATAGGTGGTGATAATGACAGGCTTCATTCCATTATCGAGATTCTTTCTGCACTTGCGGATAAGCGCCTCGGAAGGGGATGTGGTTACGTGAATAGCGACATCTTCCACGATGAAATCACCCTCGCGCTGTGACACATCGTCAGCGACATTTGCACCGTGATGTTGGATCGGCACGTCGAGCAGGAGGTTCAGTTTTGCGCCGACCAGATGTTGCAGCATAGTTCCAACAAAAGTCGAACCTTTGGCCT
>JBGTOF010000104.1:0-10544 GCA_041742695.1 Elainellales cyanobacterium
CTGACGGTGGTGACGTCCTTGAAAGCTCAGCACCGAAATGTTTTGGACTTTCTCAGTCAAACCTGTGCCGCCACTCGGTTGAACCAACCAACGCCTTCGTTGCTTCCTCAATCCGAATCTGAGCAGCATGACGCTCTGGCGACTCACCATCAGCCTATTTCCTCAGCCTGAAAGCTCGTCTGAGGGACGCTTACCGAGCGAGAATAGATTCTATTATTTATCTATGCAATCCATAGACTGTAAAAATGCACCTAAATAGATAAAAAAGCGCATTAGTTCTTATACCTGTTCTCTAAGCTTAAGCGCCATATCATGTGGGCTTAAACGTGGCTCAGCTAGCGTCCCCTGAGCGGCGTTATTAAAGTTTTTCGCGACCCTCAGTTCAGGCAAGCGTCGGGTCAAGAAGAGGCTGAGCATATCCCAAACCCACAATTTGAGAATTCCTTGAGAGAATAGTCGCGGTCTGGGCGATCGCCAAATCACCCAGCCTGCAACTATCAAAAAATCCTATTCCCCTTATTGCGAATGCTTAACATTTTTTTGAGTATGCACTCACTGAATATGTCAATTTATGTAAATTTATATCTCGATCTTTTTATCAATTTGTGTCAGAAAAACCCTGAAGCTGGCTCTTTGTAAGGGTTTTCTGGTAGAAACAATACATGTAGCACTGTAACTTCTCTACTTTGGATAGCCCAGTGTCGGTTGAGCACAGCCTGTCGTCTTTAGTCAAGCTGTTTCTTCGAGTCTGACTTGGCGGTGGCCTATACAGAGTGGGGGTATTGCGGTGAGATTGTGGATAAAATCCCCTTTGAGAAGGAGCCTAGCTGAATGTTCACTCACGTCAAGCCGACGATTCGTCATATCGCCCCAGAGGATGTGCGCGGACGTGGATTGGTGAAGGTGGTTTATGTGGTATTGGAACCCCAGTATCAAAGCGCGCTGTCTGGAGCGGTGCGTGCCATCAATGAGAACAATACCGACATTGCGATTGAAATTAGTGGCTATCTGTTAGAAGAGCTGCGCGATGCCGATAACTACGAGGCCTTTAAGCAGGATGTCGCCAATGCCAATGTATTCATTGCCTCGCTCATCTTTTTAGAGGATCTGGCGGATAAGGTGGTGGCAGCGGTTGAGCCGGTGCGCGATCACCTTGATGTCGCCGTTGTGTTTCCCTCCATGCCCCAGGTGATGCGGCTTAATAAGATGGGCAGCTTTTCGATGGCGCAGTTGGGCCAATCGAAAAGTGCGATCGCCCAATTTATGAAAAAGCGCAAAGAGCAGTCTGGCGCTGGCTTTCAAGATGCCATGCTAAAGCTGCTCAACACCTTGCCCAAGGTGCTGAAGTACCTGCCGATGGACAAAGCGCAGGATGCCCGCAACTTCATGCTCAGTTTCCAATATTGGCTGGGTGGCAATTCCGAGAATTTGCAAAACTTTTTGCTGATGCTGGCTGATCGGTACGTGTTTAAGGATAGGGCGATCGCCGGAGCCAATGGGCTGCTCTACCAAGATCCCCAGACCTATCCCGATATGGGCATCTGGCATCCCCTTGCACCCCACATGTTTGAGGATGTGAAGGAGTACATCAATTGGTATAGCTCACGCCGCGACATTGGGGACGATATGAAAGATCCCCTCGTGCCGACGGTGGGGCTAGTGCTGCAGCGCACGCACCTGGTGACCGGAGATGACGCCCACTATGTCGCCATGATCTCTGAACTAGAGGCCATGGGGGCGCGGGTGCTGCCCGTCTTTGCAGGCGGGCTAGATTTCTCGAAGCCGGTAGATGCTTACTTCTACGATCCCCTCAGCCAAAACGATTCACACCCCATTCCCATTGTGGATGTTGTGGTGTCGCTGACGGGGTTTGCGCTGGTCGGCGGCCCCGCTCGGCAAGACCATCCCAAAGCCATCGAGTCGCTGCAAAAGCTGGGACGGCCCTACATGGTCGCGCTGCCGCTGGTGTTTCAGACGACCGAAGAATGGCAGGACAGCGAGCTCGGCCTGCACCCCATTCAAGTCGCGCTGCAAATTGCGCTGCCAGAACTCGATGGCGCCATCGAGCCAATCATCCTATCGGGACGGGATGGCGCCACAGGCAAAGCCATCGCCCTGCAAGATCGCGTCGAGGCGATCGCCCAGCGTGCCCTCAAATGGGCCAATCTGCGCCGCAAGCCCAAGCTACACAAGCGCGTCGCTATCACCGTCTTTAGCTTTCCGCCCGATAAAGGGAACGTCGGCACTGCGGCCTATCTAGATGTGTTTGGCTCCATCTATAAGGTGATGAAAGCGCTGCACGACAACGGCTATGACGTAGTGGATCTGCCTGATACGCCTGAACAGCTGATGCTAGAAGTCTTGCACAATGCCCAGGCCCAATACAGCAGCCCCGAACTTAACGTGGCTCACCGCATGTCGGTCGAAGAGTATGAGCGGCTGACGCCCTACTCCAAGCGGCTCGAACCCTCCTGGGGGCCACCCCCTGGCAACCTCAACAGCGATGGCCAAAACCTATTGGTCTACGGCAAAGCCTTTGGCAATGTCTTTATCGGTGTGCAGCCCACTTTCGGCTACGAGGGCGACCCCATGCGGCTGCTTTTCTCCCGCTCCGCTAGCCCTCACCACGGATTTGCGGCCTATTACACCTACCTAGAGAAGATTTGGGGCGCTGATGCAGTGCTGCACTTTGGCACCCACGGCTCTCTAGAATTTATGCCGGGTAAGCAAATGGGCATGTCGGGCGAGTGCTTCCCCGATAGCCTCATTGGTACCATTCCCAACCTCTACTATTACGCCGCCAATAACCCCTCCGAGGCCACCATTGCCAAGCGCCGCAGCTACGCTGAAACCATCAGCTACCTGACGCCGCCTGCAGAAAATGCCGGACTCTACAAAGGTTTAAAGGAGCTGAGTGAGCTAATCGGCTCCTATCAAACCCTAAAAGGCTCAGGCCGTGGGGTGCAGATTGTAGACACCATTATGGACAAAGCCCGCATCTGCAACCTCGATAAGGATGTGGTACTGCCGGAGAATAACGCTGCCGACTTGAGTCAAGACGAGCGCGACAGCATCGTGGGCAAGATCTACATCAAGCTGATGGAGATTGAGGCGCGGCTGCTGCCCTGTGGCCTGCATGTGGTGGGCAAACCGCCAACAGCTGAAGAGGCGATCGCCACCTTGGTCAATATCGCCGGGTTAGATCGGGAAGAAGAAGGCATCCTCAGCCTGCAGCGCATTATTGCTAACAGCATTGAGCGCAGTTTGGAGGAGGTGTATCAGCAGAGCGATCGCGGCGTATTGGGCGATGTGGAACTGCTGAACTCGATCAACATGGCCACGCGCGCCTCAGTTGGAGCAATGGTGCATGCCCAAATCGACGAAGACGGGCGCGTGTCTCGCACCTCTATGCTGGGTAACCTGTTTAACTTTGGCAACAACGGTAAAAAAGAGCCCTGGGTAGAATCGCTGCATGAATCCGGCTTCCCCAAAGTGGATGCCACTGCACTGAAGCCCCTATTTGAATACCTCCAGTTCTGCCTCAAGCAGGTCGTAGCCGACAATGAACTGGGTGCATTGCTCACCGCGCTAGAGGGCAAATACATCACCCCGGGCCCGGGCGGCGATCCCATCCGCAACCCCGATGTACTGCCCACGGGCAAAAACATCCACGCATTAGATCCTCAGTCTATTCCCACGGCAGCAGCGGTCAAGTCTGCCAAAGTTGTTGTGGATCGGCTGATTGCGCGGCAAGCGGCGGAGAACGGGGGTGCCTATCCCGAGACCATCGCCTGCGTGCTGTGGGGCACCGACAACATCAAAACCTACGGCGAATCTCTGGCTCAAATTCTCTGGATGGTGGGCGTCAATCCGCTGCCTGATTCCCTGGGCCGAGTCAATAAGCTCGAGCTGATTCCGCTAGAAGATCTGGGTCGCCCCCGCATTGACGTCGTGGTCAACTGCTCCGGCGTGTTCCGCGATCTGTTTATCAACCAGATGGCGTTGTTGGATCGGGCTGTGAAAATGGCAGCGGAAGCCGACGAGCCCTTAGAGATGAACTTTGTCCGCAAGCACTCGGTGCAACAGGCAGAAGAACTAGGGTTGAGCATTCGCCAGGCGGCAACGCGGGTATTTTCCAACGCGTCGGGCTCTTACTCCAGCAACATCAACCTGGCAGTTGAAAACGGCACGTGGGAAAATGAAGAGGAGCTGCAAAACATGTACCTCTCCCGCAAGGGCTTTGCCTTCTCGTCGGATAATCCGGGTGTAATGGAGCAAAACGAAGCCCTGTTCCGCGCCAGCCTCAAGACGGCGGATGTGACGTTCCAAAACCTAGACTCGTCAGAAATTTCGCTCACCGACGTGTCTCACTACTACGACTCTGACCCCACCAAAATCGTGTCACGTCTGCGGGATGACGGCAAAGCGCCCGCCTCCTATATGGCAGATACGACTACGGCAAATGCTCAGATTCGAACTCTGTCAGAAACCGTGCGGTTGGACAGTCGCACTAAGCTGCTTAACCCCAAGTGGTATGAGGGCATGCTCTCTCATGGCTATGAAGGCGTGCGAGAGCTGTCGAAGCGCTTGGTGAATACGATGGGCTGGTCAGCGACAGCAGATGCGGTGGACAATTGGGTCTACGAAGATACCAACACCACCTTCTTCAAAGATGAAGACATGTGCAAGCGGCTGATGGATTTAAATCCTAACTCCTTCCGCAAGATGGTAACCACCCTGCTTGAGGCCAATGGCCGCGGCTATTGGGATACGACCGACGACAACCTCGATCGTCTGCGGGAGCTTTATCAAGAAGTGGAAGACCGCATCGAAGGGATTGAGTAAGCTGTCGCATTCGTGCGGTAGTGCTAAATAACGCTAGAGGCCTTGCGCAGTGCGCGAGGCCTCTAGCGTTATTTTAAATTTTTAACCGATGGCAGAATTGTCGCTGGACTCCGCGCCGCTAGTCCGTCGTGCCCATTACGAGAGGGCTATCCATTACCCGAATGATCAGGAAGGGTTGCTTAAACGTGATTCATGTGAGATTCTAAAGCGCTGCTAAAAAAGATTGGGTGCTACAGTGTTCTATCGTGTCGTTTATTGCTCACGCTCGTAAGAGCATTAATATTGCGATTCTAAAGACTCCTATGCTCCATACTAATCAAACTCCCATGCTACGCCCAAGGATCAATCTATTTGCCTGGTCTGGCATTGCCTGCCAGCCTCTAGCGCTGGGTTTAATGGCGGGCTGGGTGCTGAGTGCGCCAGCGGCGATCGCCGCCTCAGTTGCGTCTTCTGGGCTACTGCCGTCACCGCCGCCTGCACAGGTATCATCCGCCTCAACTTACTTAGCGCAGGCCAGCAATGATGACCAAGTTCGTCGCGTCAATGAGTTGCTGAATCAGGGTCGAGATCTCGTCAACGACGGCAACTACAGCGAGGCTGTGTTGGTGTATCGTCAGGCGGCCACTCTAGCGTCTGACAATGCTCGGATCTATGCGGCGATTGGCTTTGCTCAAGCGCGCCAAAACAACTTTCGTGAGTCGATTGAAGCTTATGAACGGGCGATCGCCCTCAAAGGTGACGAAGCCGCCTTCCACTATGCCTTAGGCTTTGGGCAGGCTAATCTGCAAAACTACGAAGCCGCCGCTGATGCCTATCGCCGCGCCACCCAGATAGATCCCAATCATCTTGAGGCGTTCAAGGCATTGGGGTATGTTTTGCTGCAGCAAAATAACCAGGAAGAAGCCTTAGTGGCCTACCGTCAAGCGGTAGCCCTCGACTCCCGCAACCCGCTACTCCATGAAACCGTTGGCGCACTGCTGATTCAGATGGAGCGCTACGACGAGGCCGTTACCGCCCTTCGAACTGCGGTAGATCTAGCTCCCCGCAGTGGCAACGTGCTCTCAACCCTAGCCGTTGCGCTGATTAACGCGGGGGAAATGCGCGAAGGCGTAGAAATCCTCAAACGCGCGTCTGAGCTAGAACCGCGCAATGCTCGCATTCTGATGCAGATTGGCGATGTCTATCGTGCCCAAAATAATTCTCCTGAAGCGGTGAGCTATTACCGCCAAGCTGCTCTAGTGCAGCCCTCCTTAGCAGACGCCCATATGGAGCTGGGACAGCTCTACTTAGCCGAACAAAACTACATGGATGCGATTTTATCGTTCCGCCGAGTGACTGAACTATCTCCCAATGAGCCAGAAGGGTATCTGAATTTGGGGACGGCCCTGCAGGGACGCGATCGCACTCGTGAAGCCATTGTGGCGGTTGAGCGTGCCATTGAACTTTACAGCCAGCGCAACGATCAAGATGGGCAGCGCCAAGCAGAACGAGAATTAAGCCGACTGCGCTAACGTTGTGCGCTAGTTCTCTTTGTACTGTGAAGATATTCGTCAGGGGCTCATCTCAGTACGTCAGTTTGGATTAAGAGGGTGTTGGGACATCGCGCAACGCGCAGTGTCTCAACACCCTTAATTGTTATACGCAATACACACCGCACAGTAAGGGTTTAAGCGTATCCCGAGCTGCTTAGTCCAAACAAGTGCAACCTGTCGAGGGGGCGATCGCCCCTCGACAGGTTTATGCTGGAACCCATTCTTTACACTGCGAGGCTGCCTGTGCGTAGCGTGGGGAACCAAAGCTTGATACGTGCTGGAACAGAGGGCGATCGCTCTCTGTTCTAGCCTGGCATCTAATCGCTTCTGCCCAATGTGCCGAGTGGACTAGCCGGGATGCCCGTAATAAAAATTTATGTCGTCCTCTACGGGAGAACAATTGGTAAAAAACACTACAAAACATTGTCTCGAATGTTCCGCATGTGGCATCGCCCTATCTGGACGTTGGCATCTGCGTTCGTGTCAGTAGGCACGGAATTGGCAGGAAATGAAACGGTGTCGATGGCAACATTTTCAGTGCTTTTAGTAGGGCGATCGCTCTATTTAGTCAATCTCTGTCCCCCCGAGGATTGATTGCACCAGCACAAAATCGAATCAGTGAATATGGCAGTACATGTATCCAAGTTTACCCAATATACGTAGAGTCTGCCCCACCTCTGCCCTTCCCTACTTCATTAAAAAAAAATGCACGCAATCTCATCTCATCAATTAGAATCCTTAATCTTAGAGGCGTCTGTACTTTTCCCTTAAAACATTGATTCAGATTGCTTCATTTGCATCATCCGCGTTACTCCCTGAATATCCCTAGGAACAGAGTTTAATGGCTACCATCATCGGAACAGGATTTGGCGATTTCATTATTGGCACTCTTGATGACGACATCATCCTAGGAGAAGGAGGCAATGATGTTATTCGTGCCGCAGCTGGCAACGATAGCGTGTTTGGTGGGGCAGGACGAGATTTCATCCTGGGGGGCGAAGGAAATGACACCCTGCGCGGCGGCGGGGGGGCAGACACCCTCTGGGGGGAAGCCGGAGATGACTTGCTTGTGGGTGGCGCAGGCAACGACCAACTGTTTGGGGGGGCAGGCAACGATACGCTGCGCGGTGGCGGCGGGGCCGACTTTTTGTTTGGAGGCACTGGGCGCAATATTCTAGTGGGCGGTGCTGGGTCAGATACCTTTGTGCTGGCCCCGGGTATTGGGGTTATTAACCCGAGCGACGCCACCGTCATTCGAGATTTTCAGCTGGGTACTGACCGCATTGGTCTAGCGGGAAGTCTCACCTTCAACAGCCTTAGCTTTACCAACGGCACTGGGCAGTTGGCAGGTTCAACCATCATTCGCAACAGCCAAAATAACCAAGTACTGGCAGTCGTCAACAACGTACGGGCACCGCAGCTTAACCGCCCCGCACGATTTGTGCCCGTGACCTTACCACAGCTCTCTAACACGCGCCCAGCTGCCAGCAATTTTCAGATTTCTAACCTCACTGCCGCGACTAACAATCAGTTCTTCACCATTCAGTATGTAGATACCGCTGGTCTAGACACGCGCAGTTTTCGCAACTCCAATATTGTGGTGACTGGCCCGGATAGCTATCAAGAAAATGCCAAACTGTTCAGCACCACAGGCAGCGATGCAGTTCAAACAGTCACCTACTTCTTTTCTGGCCCTGGGGGTTCGTGGGATGCGAATGACAACGGCACGTACAACGTGCGGCTGCAGGGAGCCCAAATTTTCAACACCAGCGCTAACTTCAATCAACCGGCATCATTAGGAAGCTTCACCGTCAACATTCCGCCGCCGAATGTTCCGGTCAATGTGAGCGTGTCGCCTGCCAGCGTTGTAGAAGACAGCGGCAACGAGATGGTCTACACCTTCTCTCGTAGTCAGTTCTTGAATAGAAATCTAACCGTAAACTTCACCTTTGGCGGCACTGCCTCTCGGGGTGTGGACTACAACGTAACGGGGGCCAGTAGCCTCTCTGGCAATAGTGGCACCATTACCTTTGCGAATGGGCAGGCTCAGACTCAGGTTCGTATTCGTCCCATTGCAGACAATGTGCTGGAGCTGAACGAAACGGTAGTTTTGGCAGTGGCCCCGGGCAGCGGCTACTTTGTGGGAGGTCAGGGCAGCGCCACCGGCACCATTATTGACGATGAATCATTGGTGAATCTGGCTGTAGCCCCGCTTAGCGTGCCAGAAGACAGCGGCAATGAGCTTGTGTTTACCATTACTCGACAAAGGTTTGCCAATCGGGCCATTACCGTAGGTTTTACGGTAGGTGGCAATGCGCAACTGGGGCAAAACAACGACTACACGCTGGTCAATCCCGGTTCGGGTCTCACCTTTAGTCAAACCGGAGGAACGGTTAGCTTTGCGGCAGGCCAAACCAGCCGATCTATACGGTTGCGTCCTGTTGCTAACAATATTGTGAATCCCAATCGCAATGTGCGACTAACGTTAACGGGGGGCACAGGCTATGCCGTAGGCAACAATGCTACAGCTCTCGGCACCATTCTGGATGATGACAGCACCCTATCCATTGCGATCGCGCCGACTCAGGTGTTTGAAGATAGTGGCACCGCAATGGTGTATACCCTAACGCGGGGTGGTTTTTTAAATCGGGCTATTACGGTGAACTTCTCCGTAGGGGGCACGGCTCAGCTCACTAGCGATTACACCGTGACGTCTAATGCATCGCAGTTTAACTTTGGGGCGAATGCGGGCACGCTGACATTTGCGGCTGGAGAGACCTCCCGCACGATTACCGTTATCCCCGTTGCTGACAATGTCGTTGAACCTAACGAAACGGTCGTGCTGTCGCTCGCACCGGGAACAGGCTATGCGCCGACAGGTCAAACCTCTGCCACCGGCACCATCCTCAATGATGATGCCAGCATTACGTTAGTAGTAGCTCCCAGCAGTGTTCTGGAAGATAGCGGTCAGGCCATGACCTTCACGTTCACTCGTCAGGGCTTTTTGGGGCGCGAGTTGGATGTCAGCTTTCAGATTGCAGGGTCTGCAGTATTGGACACAGACTATACATTGGATATCGCTCAGGCGGGCGATTTAACTTTAAACAACGGTAATGCTGTGCTGTCCTTTGGGGAAGGGGAGACCTCTAAAACCATCACCGTGACGCCCATTGCCAACAACCAGCCGCAGCCTAATCGCACGGTTAATTTCCGGCTGGCAGCGGGGGATGGCTACAACCCTGTAACCACTAGCCTAGTTACCGCAACGATTACTGATGATGATTCGACGGTCAATCTGTCTCCGCTCACCAATGCCAATGTGCTCGAAGGCAGCGGCGGCGTAATGACCTTTACCTTTACCCGGACGGGTTTCACCGCTAATCCGTTGACGGTTAATTTCACGCTGGGCGGGGTCGCCACTCTGGGGAATGATTACACGCTGACCGCAGGCAGTGGTCAGCTCGATCTACCCAATCGCACGCTGACCTTCGCCGCAGGTCAGACCAGCGCAACGCTGCTGGTCACACCGCTGTCCGACAACTTGATTGAAGGAAGTGAAACGGTGACGATGACGGTGGGAGCCGGAACTGGCTATGTGTTAGGTGCTAACAGCACTAGCGCTAGCACTATTTTGGATGTCAATGGCTTTGTGTCAAACCTGAATGACAGTGGGCCTGGATCGCTGAGACGGGCGATCGCCGACGCGAACAATGCTGGATCGATTGCCAACCCAACCATCACCTTTACTGGAGCTGCTCAGTCCGGCTTTATTGATTTGCTATCGCCGCTGGTGATTACTCGCAGCATGGTGATTGACGGGCCGGGTGCATCTAGCCTGACGCTGCGACGCGCTGGCAATGGCACTAACAGAATTTTCAGAATTAATAGCAACAGCACCACGACACTTGAGGGCATAACCGTCCGCGATGGTAACGTCATAGGTCAGGCAAACCCTACTGGGGGCGGCATCCTAAATGAGGGTAATTTGACACTGGATGACGTTAGGTTAATAAATAATGCTGCTGCATCTGGTGGAGCGATTAACAACTCAGGCACCTTGACCCTGACGGGTGGCACTTTGATTCGCAATAACAGTGCGAATAATCAGGGGGGCGGTATTCTCAATGGGCCAGGGGCCACGCTCAACATTAACGGAAGCGATGGGCT
>JBGTOF010000156.1:0-30923 GCA_041742695.1 Elainellales cyanobacterium
CCTAGAGGCGATCGCCCTGCTGGGCATCTTTACGCGGGGGGTGCCCTTAGCAGAACTTCTGGCTCACCAAATTGAAGTTCTCGAGGGGGTACGGCTGCCTGTTGGGCACCTCGACATTACCTTTTATCGGGATGATCTAGATCAGATTGACCTGCGAAGCCCGGAGAAAACCGAGATCCCCGTTGATCTGTCTGGCAAGATTGCGGTGCTAGTCGATGATGTGATCTACAAGGGGCGCACGGTTCGCGCAGCCCTAAATGCCGTCAGCGAATATGGCAGACCCTCCTCAATTTGGCTGGCGGTGCTAGTAGACCGGGGTCATCGCGAAGTGCCTATCCATCCCGACTTTGTCGGCAAAAGCTTGCCCACCGCCCGGGAAGAACGGGTCAAAGTGTACCTGCAAGCCGAAGACGGGCGCGATAGCGTAGAGCTGATCAAGCCTTGATATAGATCGATCCCAGCCCTTAGATATCCGCATATTCTAGACAAATATTCCTAAAAAAAAGCCTGCGCCTCTTCCGTGTGACCGTTGATATGAACCGCCCTGACGCCGATATTCCTCTAGTTAGTCCCACTGACGCCTCACCCGATGCGGCCCTTAACGATCTGCTCAACCGCTTCACCCATTTTGGCGTCGAGCTGGGGCTAGTGCGGATCCAGCGGTTGCTGCGCGCGCTGGGCGATCCCCACGTTCAGGTGCCGATCGTGCATGTGGCGGGCAGCAACGGTAAGGGATCGGTCTGTGCCTATGTGTCATCCGTCCTAACCCATGCGGGATATCGCGTAGGCCGATATACCTCACCGCACTTGGTCAGCTGGCGCGAGCGCATCTGTCTGAACGATCAGCCCATTGATCCCGCTACGCTGCTGGCCTTGCTCAAGCAGGTAACTACAGCGATTGATCCCCAACAGCCTTCTCCGACCCAGTTTGAGGTCGTCACTGCCGCTGCTTGGCTCTATTTTGCTCAGCAGCAGGTGGATGTGGCGGTCATGGAAGTAGGGCTTGGGGGTCGGCTAGATGCCACGAATGTGTGCGATCGCCCTCTCGTCAGCGTCATTACCTCCCTGAGCCGAGAGCACTGGCAGCGGCTCGGCCCCACCCTGACCCACATCGCGCGGGAAAAAGCAGGCATTCTCAAACCCGGATGTCCTGCGGTAATCGCGCCCCAAGTACCAGAAGCAGACGTGTTGCTGCGGGAGCGGCTGGCGGAGTTGAACTGCCCGGCAGTGTGGGTGGAACCGGCGATCGCCCGCGATGATAGCTGGGCAGAACTAGGGAAGACGCTTCAGTTTCCGCTGGTATTGCCGGGGGCGCATCAGCTAACGAATGTCGCCGTGGCGATCGCCGCACTCCACGCCTTGCAGCAGCGAGGATTTAACCTCACCGATCCGCAGATTGCAGCGGGGCTGGGCAAGACGCAGTGGCCGGGGCGGATGCAGTGGGTGCAGTGGGGCGATCGCTCACTGTTAGTCGATGGGGCACACAACGAAGCCGGGGCACAGGCCTTGCGGCATTATGTAGATACAGCGATGCAGGTAACGCGGCCCGTCTGCTGGGTGCTGGGGATGATTGCCAATAAAGATCACACCGCCATCTTTCGCCACTTGCTGCGGTCGGGCGATCGCGTCATCTTAGTGCTCGTGCCCGATCATCTCTCGGCGGACGTGAACGACCTAGCCGTGCTGGCGCGTCAGGTTTGCCCCACGCTGGCTGACTGCACCACCGAGACAGACGGAACTGCCGGGATCAACGCGGCCCTACAGCAGGCCGGGGCATCCACCGTAGTACTGGCCGGATCGCTCTATTTAATTGGCGATGTGTTTCGCCGGGCGCACCTGCTGCCGCAGTGAAGGGCGCACCCGGGTTTTAAGTTCGTCTCGTAAGATAGAGAGTGTTGAACCGATCTTTACCATGCCCTCCACGCCGCCCCCCCTCACTCCGATTCCATCCGAGCAACCACTAGAATCGCTGGCGGCTCACCCGCTGCTGGGCATGTCGCTGGAGGAGTTGACGGCGTGGGTGCAGCAGCAGCAGCAGCCAGCCTACCGTGGCAAACAGCTGCACCAATGGCTCTATCAGCAGGGGGCGCGATCGCTCACCGATATTTCCGTATTTCCCAAACAGTGGCGGGCCGATCTGGCGGAGTATCCGGTAGGGCGATCGCACCTGCATTACCGCGCCCAAGCCAATGATGGCACCATTAAATATCTACTGCGGATGGCCGATGGGCAAATCGTCGAAACGGTGGGCATTCCTGCTGATAAGCGACTGACGGTGTGTGTCTCGTCGCAAGTGGGCTGCCCGATGGCCTGCGACTTTTGTGCGACTGGCAAGGGCGGATTTACCCGCAACCTGTACCCGCACGAAATTGTGGATCAGGTGCTCACGGTGCAGGAAGATTTCGGGCAGCGGGTAAGCAATGTGGTGTTTATGGGCATGGGCGAGCCTCTGCTAAACACCGAAGCAGTTTTAACAGCGGTGCGATCGCTCAACCAAGACGTGGGGATCGGGCAGCGCAACATCACCGTTTCTACCGTGGGCATCCCAGGGCATATCCGCCGCTTGGCTCAGCATCAGCTTCAAGTGACACTAGCAGTCAGCCTCCACGCCTCTAACCAAGCCCTGCGCCAGCAGCTCATCCCCAGCGCCAACCACTATCCTCTCAGCGCGCTGTTAGATGAGTGCCGTGACTACGTGCGCCTCACAGGTCGCCGCATTACCTTTGAGTATATTCTGCTAGCAAATCTCAATGACTGTCCCCACCACGCCGAAGAACTAGCAGCGCACCTGCGCGGCTTTCAAAGCCACGTCAATCTGATCCCCTACAATCCCATCAGCGAAGTCGATTTTCAGCGCCCTAGCGAGCAGCGGGTTAATGCCTTTGCTCAGGGATTGCGCGATCGCCATATTGCCGTCAGTGTCCGCTATTCTAAAGGGCTAGACGCTGACGCCGCCTGCGGGCAACTCCGCGCCCGCCAAAAAACTCCTGCACTCCAATAGCGCTTAGCGCGCTGGTTTAAGGGGTTTAGAGTCATTCCAGCCCTTTAACAGCTATCGCTTCGACACCGCAGGCGAGGCGGTCAGATACCACCGCCACGGGAACTCAGCTCCTTGGGTAATACCGATGCGGGTCGTTTGGGTGTGGGCGATCGCCCCCTGATCCCAATCACGTTGAAACTGTGGCGTGCGGTGCTCTAGCCACAGCGGTTGCCCTGGCATAAAGCAGGCTCCATTGAGGCTCAGGTCAATTTGCAAGGCACGACACAGCTTGCCGGGCCCCGCTGCAACCCGATAAGGCTGATCGCGCCCCAGGGGAACGTGAGGGGGCAGTGGTGCTTCGAACTGCAAGGCTCGGATCAACACCGCATTGGCGACATCGGGAGCTTCTGTCACCACATTGATACAGTGATAGATCCCATAGATCAGATAAACATAGGCATAGCCCGGCGGGCCAAACATCACCCCATTGCGAGCAGTGCGGCGGCGATAGGCATGGCAAGCGGGGTCTTCGGCGGTGTAGGCTTCGGTTTCTACAATTAGCCCTCTCACCACCTGCCCATCAGGAAACTGACGCACTAAGGTGCAACCCAGCAGGTCGGGCGCAATCTGAGTCGCACAGCGGGCTAGCCAGGATGGGGCGATCGCCCCATCCTGGCTAGATTCCCCTGAGTCCGGCAACGAATCCGGCAATGAATTTGAACGCGATTCTGAGTTCACAGCAAAACAATCGACCGATGCACTATGACTGTAGCGAAGACCCTAGCGAAAAACAAAAACCCCTGGGGATCAGGGGTTTTGTCAGGTGATATAGGAGGGCGATCGCCCTATTACACTACACCAGAGGCCGAATGCGGTTGCGATAGGCAGCCGGATCAAGTCCTGCACCGATATCAGCCGTAGCGGGATCAATACTCTGATTGAGCCGCTCAATGCGGTCGGCAGGTGCCGGATGCGTGTTTAGGAAGGTTGGCGTACCCGATCGGCTTCGCAGCTTTTGCATAAAGTCTACAAATCCGCGAGGAGCATAGCCTGCATTTACCATATTCTGCAGTCCCAGATCGTCAGCCTCATACTCATCCCGGCGGCTGTTGGGTCGGTTGACAGCTAACTCTACCCCAATGGCAACGGCGGCATTGTTGTCAACCCCGGCAGCAGTGGCAACCCCAGCAGCTAGAGCGCGATCGCGCATCTGTTGCACCGCATGACGCGCAACCACATGCCCAATTTCATGCCCAATCACCCCAACAACCTCGGCTTCGTTCTCAGCCGCACGCAGCAGCCCAGTGGTCAGATAAACGTATCCCCCCATCGTGGCAAAGGCATTGATCTGATCCATCGCGACGACCTGAAAGGTATAGGGAATGTTGGGGCGATCGCTTACCTCAGCCAGCTGCTGTCCCAAATCATTGATATAGTCATTCACCTCGCGGTTGTTGTAAGCGCGGAACTGCCGCGACATCAACTGCTGGTTAATGCGGCCACCCAGTTGCACTTCTTGTCGGTCAGACATGTTGGCAAGCTGCACATACTGCACGCCTTGCAGCAGAATATTGAGCCAACGAGGAACCCGCTGCGCCTGCGATGGCATGGGCGACAAGGCAACGATGCTCACCGCCATAACCACCGCCATAAACCCATAGAGCCAGCGGCGACGAAGCTGAGCAGTTAAACCTGAAAAACGCTTAAACATGGCACGAATAAATGCTAAGTGGGTTGAAAGTAGTGGGAAATCGCGACTCATGATCGCGAGAGAGTGGAAGGGCTGTGTGGGCAGGCTGGAGGTGCGATTTCAGTCAATCAGCGGTGCAAAGCTAAGCAACACTCCTCATTACTGTAAGCACGCGGGGCTGCTGCTGGGCTTACTCTTACGGTAGAAATAAGGTACTCAGTTAACCCTAGTCGCCAGACAGATGTGGTGCCGCAGGAGGCACTCTGTCAAGGGCGAGGGGTGAAGTAAACTCCCAATGGCTCTGACGCACCGTATTGGTAAAAAGTTGCCGATGGAGCGATCGCTAACGCTGTTAACGTTCCCGAAATGGCAAAGACAGGCGCAGGCGGGAGACCCCGATTTAGAGGGAACCCCCAATCTAGATTTGCAGCGGCACACGCCGCTTCTCTCAACAAGTGGCATAATCGAGGGTGGTCTTTGCTGGCTCGCGATATCGGCGAACCCAACTTTAATGGCAATTCTCGACTCGAACGGACGGCTGTTTGGCAAGGTCAATATTCTCGACCTAGGGGCAGCATTGGTGATGCTGATGGTAGCAGCCGCCATCTTCTTCTTCCCCGGCACCTCGGGCTCATCGGTGGCGCAACTGGGAACCCGCACCGCCAGCGTAGAAGTCGATACGATGGTGCGGGGTCTTACCACTAGCGATCCCGATGCGCTGTTTGCCGATATGCAAGAGTCTGATCAGGTTAATGTGATCATTCGCAACCAGCCTGCTGGGCAATTGCGCATCATCAATGTTCAGCGACTGCCCCGCTCGGTCGCGGTGCCCCAGCCCGATGGCAGTGTGGTGTCTGAGCCTGACCCCCGGCCCGAGCTGAATTACACCATTGATATGTTAATTACCTTAGAAGGCGATGCCCAAATTGCCGACGATGGGCCCGTGTTAAGCAATAGCAAGGTGAAGATTGGCACGCCGCTAGAGCTAGAAGGGCTGACCTTCCGGTTTAATGCGCCGGTTGTGGGTGTGCGGATTGCCCAAGAATAAGGTGAAGGGTATAGAACAAGGACGAAGGAGATCTTTTTTCTAGACTCAGATTAGGTCTAGCAAATCGCCCTGTTTTTGTCTTCTATGATTTTGTAACAAGTTTCGACGTTTAGGCTCATATACTGCATACCCTCCAAAAGATTCCAAAACATACAGGCTTCTCAGATCAACGGAGTTGATATCACTTGTTTTTTAGCGTTGTCATTCCCACCTATAATCGCCAGCCCATTTTAGAGAAGTGTCTGCGCGCGCTAGAGCGGCAGCAGTTGGCACCTGCGACGGTGATTGAGGGGTATGAGGTCGTGGTGGTGGATGATGGCTCAACCGATGGCACGGTGGAGTGGCTGCAGCAAGAGCAGGCCATCTATCCCCATGTGCGACTGTTGCAGCAGAACCATCAAGGGCCGGCGATCGCCCGCAATTTGGGCGTGCAGTCGGCTAAGGGCGACACCATTATTTTTATCGACAGCGATTTGGTGGTGCTGTCTACGTTTTTGCAGTCTCATGCCAATGCCCTCATGCAGGGGCTGCAGCGCTTGGGGAGCGATCGCCTGTTTACCTATGGTCGTGTGATCAACACCAGCGACTTTGATGACCCCACCCGTGAACCCTTCAAGGTGACTGATTACTCTGCCGCTTACTTTGCGACGGGGAATGTGGCGATCGCCCGCCATTGGCTTGAGCAAGCGGGCTTGTTTGACGATCGGTTTCAGCTCTATGGCTGGGAAGATCTGGAGCTAGGTGTGCGCCTCAAGCAGCTGGGGTTAACGCTGATCAAATGCCCCGAAGCGGTAGGCTATCACTGGCATCCACCCTTTTCACTCGATCAAATTCCCAATTTAATTGACAAAGAAATTCAGCGGGGGCGCATGGGCGTGCTGTTCTACCAAAAGCACCCCACCTGGGATGTGCGCCTGATGATCCAAATGACGTGGCTGCACCGGGCACTATGGGGCATGCTCTCCCTCGGTGGCACCCTAAATGAGCGCACCCTAGCCCCGTTCCTCCGCTGGCTCATCAACCGCGGCCAGTCGCAGCTCGCCCTCGAAATCTCCCGCATTTTTCTCAACTGGTACAACGTGCAGGGTGTTTACTCTGCCTATGCAGAACTGCAACAAACCAACACCGTGCGATCGCTCGATTAAGGAGATTTTGACGTTTGCGCAGCAGTAGCTATTTATACTAAATACGGCTTGACCACCCTCGGTTGAGCAAGGTGAATGCTATTCGCCCTGATAGATTGACAGGTGTAGAACCGAGGATACGGGGTTCAGATTTGGGATGAGGCATGGCCTCTCTTCACAAAGGACTTTTTTTGACCGCATACCCTGAAATGCCTTAGCTAAAGCCTTTCGGCGGTTAAGGCATTCGTTTAGAATTTGCTCTAATTTGGCTCTGTATATTCCGAGTGTGTGAACTGCGTTTATGTGTTGCCTTCTTCGTTGGGATCGTAAGTTGCTGCGCCGAGTTCTAGTACCACTGCTGTTGTCGGTAGGGTTATCGATCAGCCTGTTTCCCGTTTGGCAACAGATTTATACCTACCGCAACGTGCCTGTTGTTCTGATGCTCGAGGGGCAAGATGTGGTGGATGTGCGCGTGTATTGGGATGATCCAACCCGTCATCCTGACGCTTACGAGCAGGCGGTGGCAACCCCGCTAGGACGGGTGAGAACCACGGTCGTTGATACAGCCTGGCGACAGTTGCAGGTGACTACGTCTGATGGCAAGTCCCCTATTCCACTTCAACTTGTGCGAGTGCGGCAGAGACGGCTGCCCTTACCACTTAATAATGTTGGCGTAGTCATGTTGCCGGTTCGATTCTGGAATCGATTAACCTGTGCCATTGTGTCGAGCTTCCTCAGCTTTTGTGTTGTGTTGAGCCTCTTCCTCAGTGTTTTGCATCTATGGCGATCTAATCTTCACTCTCTAAGCAGCACCCGTAGCGTTCTACTAGCTTCATCTCTTTATATTGCCGGGTTGAGCATCACGATCAGTGGCTTCTGGCTGCTGATTTTTTATCCGGGGTATATGACGCTAGATTCCCTCAATATGTGGTCAATGGCGCTAGAGTCGCGCTATACGCTCTGGTACCCACCCAGCACTGCGATGATGCTAACTACGCTGAGTCAAGTCACTGGAAAACCAGATCTGTATGCATTCTTGCAAGGGGTTTT
Organism: Elainellales cyanobacterium; assembly: GCA_041742695.1. Lineage (GTDB taxonomy): Bacteria > Cyanobacteriota > Cyanobacteriia > Elainellales > Elainellaceae > Kaiparowitsia. The sequence goes on from JBGTOF010000156.1 coordinate 7,893, forward strand.
ATTTCTAGGTGCGCTGCTGGGGTGTTTGCGATTGGTGGTCCGATCGCATCGACTGTTTGTCGTCGGGGCAACGGTGCTGGCAGTTTTACTTCCTAGCTTGTGGATTGTGCCTGTGACGGTGGTGAATAACGTGAATGCAACCAGCCTTATGCTATTGGGCCTAGCTTGTTTGATTCATGCGCTCAGGCACCAAAAAATCTATCCGGTTTTAATTGCAGCGGCGTCATTTGGATTGATGGTGTGTTTTCGAAGAGAAACGATTGTGTTGATTTTGCTGCCAATGCTTGTCTTTTGTAGGTTATCGAGTCAGATCTTAAGACGGTCGCTACTCCTTCAGGTAACTGGCTTATGTCTGATTGTAGTTACCGTGGTGATGCCCTCTCGGCTGATCGAACACTTGCCGTCTATTGAGGACAGACATTCGCCTCGGGCGGAAGTGTTTATGAATCAGTATGCTGGCACGCTATACCATGCTAGGGATTTCATGTCTGCAGCAGAGATGAAGGCTGAACAAACATTGATTGATCAGCGATTTGGCGCTAACACGTTCAATCAATTGATTGACTTGTATCAGTGTAAAGATTCAACCTATTTGTACACTCAGGTTTTTAAGAGTGCAGATGGTAATACTCTTCGAGGAGAAGAGACGTTTGTGATGGCAAAGGTTGCTGATGTGGCATGGCGATATCCCAGGGCTTTTCTGCAGCATAAGCTTTGTAATTGGTCATACCTGGTGCAAGGGCCTGAAGTGACGACGTTTTATACGGCTCGACGCTATGCCCGTTTCACAGAGCGAATTGCTGCGCGATCGCCCTTGGTGATAGACAGTCGCTTGCCGAACCTACGAGATTCAGTCTTTCGTTGGCTAGAGGTCACGCAAACGCATCCAGTGCTGTCGATTGCCTATCGGCACTATATCTTTTTGAGTGTGGCGTTACTATTGGCGTTGTTTGGGGCGATCGCCCGGCTGCCAGCCATTGCGCTACCTGCTATTGCCAGCGTTCTGAACGCGTTGTGCTTAATGCTGCCTGACGGTTATGCTAACTTTCGATATCTTTTGCCCAGTTACGTAGGGACATGGATTGCGATATTTGCTGCGCTGGATGTGGCGATCCAATTTTATTCGGTAAAGCGGGCTGCCCGATTAGATCCGCGGGTCTAGCCTTGCTGATTGCAAGCCTTCATTCAACGATAGGCCGCGCATGGCAAAGTCGAGATACTGCATGGGGTGCAACACGGGAACCGGCTTTCCCTGCTGTGCCAGATGTTTGCTAATTTGCACAAAGCAGCCAATGTTCGCAGAGGCGATCGCCCCTGCTCCCGTATTCAGCAGGGTGGTTGCCTTCATCTGCCCCAGTTCTTCTGCGACCTCAGGTTGCAGCATATTGTAAATGCCTGCGCTGCCGCAGCAGAGCGCTGCGTCAAGGGGCTCTCGCAACTGCACACCCGGGATCTGCCGCAGCAGTTGACGCGGCTGCATCGTAATTTTTTGCCCGTGGATCATGTGGCAGGCGTCTTGATAAACCAGCGCTAGCGGCTCCTCTTGAAGCGGGTGCAGCGGCGCCGTTAACCCCACCTCTGCTAAAAATTCCTGCACATCTTTGACCTGCTGTGAAAAGGCGATCGCCCGCTCTGCATAGTTTGGGTCGTCCTTCAGAATTTCGCCATAGTCCTTAAGCGTATGCCCACAGCCCGAGGCGTTGATGATCACATACTCAACCTGCGCGGCTTCAAAGGTGTCGATGGTCTGCCGCGCCATGTCTTGGGTTTGCGCCTCTTGCCCTTGGTGGTGGGGCAGCGCACCACAGCAGCCCTGCGTGGGCGGAATCACGACCTCGCAGCCGTTGCCCGCTAGCACCCGCACGGTGGCGTCATTGACATCCGGGTTGAAAAGCCGCTGCACGCAACCCAGCACCATGCCCACGCGATAGCGCTGCGGGCCAACTGCAGGCACCACGTGGGGCAACCCATCTTGAAAGGCCCGGCGCGATAGGCGCGGCAACAACGATTCCATGGCCGCGACCTGGGGCGAGATCTGGCTAAGAACCCCGAGCGATCGCACCAGTTTTTGCAACCCCGATTGCTGATATAACCCCAGGGGCCGCAGCAACAGCCGCATGCGGTCGGGATATGGAAAGACGGAGAAGATCAGGCGGCGCAGCAGCCGTTGAGGGAGCGATCGCCCATAATTACGCTCAATCTGAGGACGCGTCGCCTCGATCAGCCGATTGTATTGCACCCCCGAAGGGCAAGTCGTCACACAGGCATAGCAGCCCAAGCATGAGTCAAAATGCTGCACCGTAGAGGTCGCCAACGGAGCCTGCCCCTCATTAATGGCATCCATCAAATAAATGCGCCCGCGCGGCGAAGCCATCTCGGTGCCCAGCACCCGATAGCTAGGACAGGTCGCCAAGCAAAAGCCACAGTGAACGCACGTGTCAATCAGCTTAGGATCCGGCGGATGGTGCTCATCAAAGCCACTGTCAGTCAACCCCGCATCTAGCGGCAGGTTTTGAAACGACATGGGGGGAGTGGAAAAAGTCGGGTCAGACGATTGCATGAACCTTAGCCAGCTTATCTGGGCAACATTGAACAGGAAAACTTGGGGATGCAGAATGGGTACACTTCCTCAGTATCCAACACATTTAGAGCGGCTGTCGTGTGTTTGTCTAGAGGAGAAGCCATGGATTGGCAAGCTCGGTTGAATCTGAGACACCGACTCTTGCTACAACAGCGTGCCCTATCCCATCAATCGATACAGTGCGCTGTTTAGAGCTAAATTTGTGGAGTTTTCCACCTCGCATTGTCCCGTCGATAAATTCAGTAGATCAGTAGATTATTGTTATGGCTAAACGAAGGAAAAAAGCAGGCGCAAATATTCGCAACCTGGCCCTGCGTCGTCGAATCAAAGCCATCACGTCAGTAGTCGGTGGGTTCGCAACGGCTATTGCCCTGCATGTCCTATTCCAGCAACTATTTGCCTTCATTCCTGCCGACCAGATGGCTGAGGCCAGTCAAACCACGCCCTCGCTTCGGTACCTGCGGCTGCTTCCCTATGGGGTTTTGGCCTTGCTTGTGCTGGGTTCTAGTGCCAATGGCATTTACTGGTGGACGCGCGCAAACCAAGCGGCTCAAGGGGCAAGGGGAGAAGAAGACACCGCCCAAACCCTCGACAGCCTAGAGCAACAGGGATGGACATTCGACTACGGCATGGCCTTGGGCAACCGGTTGGGGGATGCAGATATCGTCTGCACATCGCCCACAGGCAAGGCCTATGTCGTAGATGTGAAGTCTCATAAGGGCATCGTCGCTACGGATGGCAAGCTGCTCTACCGTCGCGTTGGGGGTTCTAAACAATCCTTTGAGAAAGACTTTTTAGCGACGGCGATGAAGCAGGCGATGCAAGTCAAACAGCAGAAGCAGCTCAGTTTTGTGACCCCAATTGTGGCGTTTTCAGATGCCCAGGTTGACGTGACTTCTCAGAAACTGCGCGGCGTATACGTAGTGGAGAAGGCAAACCTGGCGAAACTGTTGCAGTCGTTAGGATAAGCGCAGCGGAGCCCACCTAATTCAGAGCTACCCTAAGGTGACTTCTAGAAAATAGTTTCCCAAATGGTGGGCAGTACCCACCCTACAGCGGCTACAGGCGCTGAATTAAAGCTGGTATCTTCTTTTCTAGAAATCTCCTAAACCCCGTGAAGGAATCGACCGGGGCTCAGGAGATTCTTGGGGTCAAACTGGTGTTTGATGCCGTGCATGAGGGCGATCGCATTCCCGGTATAGCCCCACACATCGACCTGCTGCTTAAGGGAAGCCGGGGCTTGCAGCAGGGTGAGGAAGCCTCCCTGGGCGTTGCAAAGTTGGCGGAGATGGGTGATGTGCTGAGCGGCATCGTCGGTGATGGGAATGCGCAGGTGCCCCACGCCACTGCCTGCATTGATGGCTGCAACGTCAATAGAAACCAGGGTCTGCATTTTGTCTAAAACTTGTGCCGCTTGGGCCGGCAACACGCCAAACTTGCAGGTGATCGTCGGAGCCGGGTCTTCCCAGTGTTGGGCGATCGCCCGCCATAGCGTTGCCTCGTCATCATCGCGATAGATTTGGCAGGGCAATGATAGAGCAGCGGCCATTTGGGAGATCTGGTCAGCCTGGGTCTCGACGCTCACAGCGATGCTCTGAAAGCGACAGACGAGGCTAATGTGAGCTGGGGTTGCAGACCAGTCTAGACCCGGGGCAACCACCCACTCGGCATCGGTCGGTATTAGCGAAGACGCCAGCAAGGCTTGACCCAGACGGGCGATCGCCTCTGCTGGTCCCGTGACTGCTACCGTGCGCGAGGTTTCTGGCAAGGGATAAGTGCGAAAGGTGAGCTGAGTCAACAGACCCAGCGTGCCCCAAGAGCCGGTTAGCAGTTTCATCAGGTCGTAGCCCGCCACGTTTTTGACCACGCGCCCGCCTGCCTTTGCCACCTGCCCATCCGCGCGCACTAGCGACAGGCCAATGAGCAAATCGCGCACGGTGCCGTAGCGCTGCCGCAGTGACCCCGCATCGCCCGTTGCCACTATGCCGCCAAGGCTGGAGCGATCGCCATAGGATGGGTTTAGCGGCAGCCACTGGCCTTGATGTGCCAAGGTTTGCTGTAACACGGCTAACGGCACACCCGCCTCTGCGGTCACGGTCATATCGCCCACGGCGTGATCCAACACGCGATTGAGCCGTTGCGTGCTGAGTACAACCTGCACACCCTGGGCCAGCCCACACCACGGCAACTTGCTACCATAGCCGCAGGGGAGCACGCGCCAGCCTTCGCTGTGAGCACGAGCCATCACTTCGGCCAACTGCTCAACGGTGCTGGGATACACCATACAGTCTGGAGATGCATCAGGCATGATAGCCTGTGCGATGCTTGCCTGCCATACCGACGGCACATCTGCCCAAGGATGCACGGCGGTCGAATCCAACATGGACTGAAGGGTGGTGGCGATCGCACTCATGCGGTTCTACCTTTTGACTAAAAACGAATGGAATCCGAAGCAAATTGGGTCAGCCTAGGCATCCGCTACTTTCTATACCATTTCTATACAAATAGAGACGGGGGGATGGCGGCGTGTCGGGCGGCACGGGTTAATTGAATCACCCGATGCCCGCTTACTCTGCCCCTAGGCGGCCCTACGCCTAATCAGGATGGCCAGCTTAACCTGGGCTCAACCTGCTTGATGTATCTTCCTTTCAGAGTACGGGGTTCCGGTGCCCTTCGTGCGATAGAACGGAACATTGGGCGGCAGCGTGAGATCTGGCCTCGATTTAGAGGGGATGCCTTTGGAGACCAGAACAGCCGCGTTGCCTTTGCATCCAGAGAACGTAAGAACTGACGCAGTTGGACAATTTTAGGAAGGGAACGTCTTCCCAAAATCGTCCAAGATTCTTAGGGTGCCGCCCAACGTATGTCAGCCCTACTAAATCGATCGAGACGCACCCAAATTCTGTTAGAACTCTGTTGGAGAGATGTGTGACGCCCCTGATTGAACAACTGACAACGGCTGTGAACAGGCTGCATTTGCAGACGGACGCGGTAGCGCTGAGCCAAGTTGTCGGGCGCAGTTTCGTGATTGCCTATCAAGAAGACACCACGCGGCTGGAGCAGGCGCTAAAACGCGAAGGGCTACTCATCACCATGCTGCGCCAGACCGACAACCCAGACCTCAACGGCTGTGCCTCGATCTATCGCTGCATGAAAAACCACAGCCGCGCCTGGCAGCGTACTGCCTGTGCCACCGTCCCCAGTTTGATTGTAGAAGCGGATTTTGTCCCGGTTGTGGGGATAGGGCAGTTGCCGCTCCCTGCTGATTTGGCCAGAGAACCTGTGGGCATTGTCTGGTTGTATACCTGCGCACCCCAACTCTATAGCGTGTCGCCCCAGGGGTTTGCGGAAGGGTTCTCGACCTCGCTGGTGGCCTATGTGCTGACGCCTAGGGCAGCGGCAGCGCTGGCGGAGTTTGTGCCGTGGATTACCCAACGCTACGGGACAGGCTATTCCACGTTTGATTCAGAACTCGATCGATTTTTGCGCGATCGCGGCTTTAAAAACTACATCGCCTTCCGCAACTATGGCGAACATGGCGGCATCCCCAATCCCGAACATCGCCAGCATGGCTTTAGCGGTATTCACCGGGCAGATGTGTTGGCGGGGCGATTAGCCTTTGTACCCACCTATGCCAGATTTCCCCGGTCAGCCCAGTCGGTCAAGAGCCAAAATCCGGTGATTTACCGACCGTTGAGCTACCTGCAGATTCGCCTTTGGGCACGGCTAAAGGGATTGGGGCGACTAGCGCTGGGGCGGTTTTTGCGCTGGTCGGTGATGTGTGGCTCTAGCACACCGGGGCGGATGGTGCGATGGGCGATCGCCCGCCATCTCACTAGGCGTCTGTAGGCGTCTCTCCCGTTGCAGTCAGGAGAACAGCATCCGTTAAATCCACAATATTTACGGATCAGGATTTATGGATCAGGTGCGATCGCCTTTAACCAGACTATGCGGCTATGCATTTCTCTGAATTATCGAGAACTTTATATAGACCTGAATGTAGAACGGAGTTTAGTAAACCGTGAGTTCGGGATACGCTAGAACCCTTGAGGTGCAGAGTAGATAGAATGGCGCTATTGCGTTTATCCTGTCTATCATGTCTTCTTCGCCGCCGCCGCCTCACCAGATCAACCCTCTAGAGCGGTTTTCAGACCGAGCGCAAGACTACGCGAACTATCGTCCTAGCTATCCGACCGGGGCGATCGCCGCAATTCTCGATGATCTAGGCGAGCCCAGTCAGCTCAAGGCAGCGGATGTGGGTGCCGGAACGGGCATTTCGAGTCGATTGTTGGGCGATCGCGGCGTTTCGGTGGTTGCCATTGAGCCCAATCAGTCCATGCGCGAGGCCGCAGTCCCTCATCCCCACGTCACGTTTCAAGCAGGCACTGCCGAGCATACCGGCTTGCCTGACCACGCGGTTGACCTTGTTACCTGTTGCCAGGCGTTTCACTGGTTTGATGCGGTGCCAGCCCTAAATGAGTTTGCCCGCATTCTCAAACCCGGCGGACGGCTGGCGCTGCTGTGGAACGATTGGGACATGGACGCCCCCCTTACAACTGCCTATCGCCAGATTATCAAAACTGCATCAGCCCAGGACTACCTACGCTGGGAGCGCACCCATTCCATTGACGACTTTTTTCACCATCTTCAGTTTAAATTGCACCGCCAAGTCAGCATCCCCTATCACCAAACGCTGTCCCTGCCTGCGCTAATCGGGCGCTCCATCAGCTCTTCCTATATGCCAAAGGACGGGCCAGCCTATGAGCAATTTCTTAACAATATTGCGGCACTCCACGCGACTTGGGCTAGCCCCGATGGCACCCTGACGCTGGCTTACATCACCTGTGTCTATCAGGCTGAAACGCTGTGGAGCGGATATCCTGACCCTCAGTGAGATGAGTTTACGGTGCGGCAGACCCACCTTATTCTTGGCACTATGCAACGATTCAGCAAAATGCCTGCCGATGACACCCCTAAAGCAGGACACTGAAGGAGCACGCTAACTCGCGTGAACCCCTCTATCTCACTGAAGAAACCGCTATGGACTGGTGGCAGGACAGGCTAGAACAGCTTCTCTTCAATGCAATCAAGATGGCTATTGCCTTTCTGTTGACGCTGCCCATCGCCTGGGAGCGAGAAAAATCAACGCACTCTATTGGGTTGCGAACGTTTCCGCTGGTGGCGGTTGCCAGTTGCGGTTATGTGCTAACAGCGCTGGGAGTCATTGAATCAGATGAGAATGCCAAGGCCAGAATTATTCAGGGTTTGATGAGTGGCATTGGCTTTATTGGGGGCGGAGCCATTTTGAAGGAAGGAGTTAACGTGCGCGGCACCGCCACAGCCGCCAGCATTTGGTCAACGGGGGCGTTGGGCGTCGCCGTTGCCTATGCTCAATACGAAGTTGCTGTTCTAATCAGCGTGTTTAACTATGCCACGCTTCGCGTTTTAACCCCGATTGAAAAGCGGCTGTTTAGATCTGATCAGGCGTCTCAAGATCATCCCGAAAAATAGCGATTTGGGTTGTGTGGCTAGCGAGTTAGCAGAGTGAGAGTTGCATTCTGCTCTGGGTTTGAATGGAGCGATCGCCCCCTTTACCACACAGCTTCGGTAGATGCCGGTTATGAACCATCTTATGAATCATCGGCAGCCTAGATTAACTCAGCCCTTCGCCGCCGCTTTGCAGCCCACGCGGCAAAGAGTCCACCTGTCACAAACATCAGCAGACTATAGATAGCCGCAGGAATAGCCAGCGTGGGCTGGTTGAGGAAGGTGGGGGCACTGGCAAGGGCGATCGCCAGCGTCCCATTCTGAATCCCCACTTCTACCGTAATTGCCGTGGACGTCGGCTGATCTAACCGAGCTAGCGTGGCAATCCAATAGCCCAACGCCATCGCCACCAGATTTAACGCAAGGGTCACCGCCCCTACTTGCGCAAAAAAAGTAAGAACGCTGTCGCGCTGCTGCACCAGCAGCCCCACAATAATCAGCCCCAGCAAAAACAGCGACAGCCATTTAACACCCCGCTCAGCCTTGGCGGCAAACTGCGGTAGGGAGCGGTGCAGCACCATGCCCAACCCCACGGGAATGATGGTGATCACCGCAATTTGAGCCACTGTGGAGAGAAACGGCAGCTGCAGCGACGTGCCTGCGCCCAAAAACACGACCATCGCCAGATTAATCACCAGCGGAATGGTGAGCACCGTAATTAGGCTGCTAAGGGCCGTTAGGGTAATCGACAGCGCCACATTGCCCTTCGCTAGATAGGTCATCACATTAGACGTCGGGCCACCGGGGCAGGCGGCCAGCACCATCAGCCCCACCGCCAGCTCAGGCGTGAGAGGAAAGAGAGCCGCCAGCCCAAAGCCGACCATCGGCAGCAGCACCACCTGAGCCACCAGCCCCATCATGACCGCTTTAGGATAGACCCAGACCCGCGCAAAATCATCGAGCTTTAGCCCCAGGCCCATACCCAGCATCACCACAAACAAGGCCAGCGGCAAAAACACGGCTGTCAAAACGGTAGACTCCATCGCCGACCCACTCCCCAATTTACATTGTGGGTAGTTTAACCGAGTTCGGTTAAAGATTGTGCAGTGCTTGTTTGATATGCCGAGAATGCGGTGGGGCTGACAGGCTGTTTAGAATACTCTCAGACTTTTTGCCTGTCAGAGAATCTCGCGTCTTATCACTGAGCGAATCCCTCGCTCATCGGTGCACGGATTGCTCCTGCTTTAGGGTGAAGAGAAACGACAATGTAAACCAACTCAAACAAGTAGGGGCGCTGCATGGTCGCAACGCCCCTAGTGAGGAAAATTAGACGTAGCCCTGCAGCGTGCTAGCTCGCAGCTTGAGCCGGACGCCGATTAGGGGGGGGAGTATTTGTAGCCGATTCTGCAGCGGGGTCTACCGACGTGAACTCAATGTGATTGAGCAGCGTGGTCACAAAGGCAAACAGCAAAAACGGCAGCGACAGCACCAAAATTAGCCCCACGGTGGTGATGGCATAGATGGGGCGGCTGGTGCCCATCAGTGCTAACGCGCTTGCCAAACTCAGAAAAATTACAATCAGCCAAATAATAATCTGCCCATAGATGTCGCCAAACGACAGGGTGCAGCGAACCTTATATTTCTGTATGTTATTCATGACTACCTACAACCTTGCCAACACACGATCCATATTAGGGTTAGCGTACGGCACCCGTTGAGAGATGACGAGTTTTGCGACATGTCTCTTAAAACCTCGCAACACTGTCGTTACGTTGAGCATGATTTTGTTACATCTGAGGCCTGTGGTCAACCATCGCTATCTGCTGTTCTACAAGCCCTATAACGTGCTGACGCAGTTTACGCCGGGGTCGGCGGGGCGATCGCCCTCATCATCTCGCAGCGCATCGTCCCAGCGCCAACCTCACCCCACTGTCTCAGACTCTGCCCCTGCCGTTGCAGAGGTGGCTGGCGACACCCTCAAAGCCTTTATCCCCGTGCCGAATGTGTATCCCGTTGGGCGGTTAGATAAAGATAGTGAAGGACTGTTGCTGCTCACCAGCGACGGCACATTGCAGCACCGCCTCAGCCATCCCAAGTTTGGGCATCCGCGCACCTACTGGGTGCAGGTGGAGCGAGTGCCAGACGAGGCCGCCCTAACTCAGCTGCGGCAGGGCGTGGTGATTCAGGGCGATCGCACCCGACCCGCCCAGGCACGCTTGCTCCCGACAGAGCCCGACCTGCCGCCGCGCTATCCACCGATTCGCGTGCGCAAAGCCATCCCCACCGCTTGGCTAGAACTAACGCTGCGAGAAGGGCGCAATCGGCAGGTGCGGCGGATGACTGCCGCCGTTGGCTTTCCTACCTTGCGGCTAGTGCGCGTGGCGATCGCCCACCTTCAGCTCAGCGGGCTGCAACCGGGCGAGTGGCGCGACCTCACCTCAGCAGAGTTGGCAGCGCTGCAGCAGCTTTAGAGAACAGCTCGACCCCAGCGCGTCCACCGGCACCCGTGTTATTTGGGATCAGGAGGGCTATTGGGCAGCACGGTTTTAGGCATTTGCTGAATTGACACATCACGAGGGGATTTTTGGGCGAATCGTGTACCGTTGGGTACGAGACAATGCCATTCATTCACCGACCATTCATTCACGGTCAAGGTGCCAGTGCTGGCATGATGAGGGGAAACATAGGGTGACAATGACCCGCCCGGTCAGACCAGCCAACCTATCCCCAAAATGCCCATAGGCTAAGGAACTCCGGCCAAAACCGCCAGTGAACGCCCTGGCTCACCGCTAACGTCTGCTGCCCCGGCTTTTCTGGCTTAAAGAGAGTGCGTGGGCGATCGCGCAACGCCTCAAGCCCTTATAGAGTGGTGCTTGACGGCTGAGCCTACCAGCACCCTACAGCATCATCTACGTAGGCTCATCTACTTAACACGTAGAGCAACGGATATAGTGGGCTAGAGGCATCGATCTATCAAGCTTCCTGAAAAGTCCGTAACACACCTGTTTCAAAATCCTGCTGAAACCTCGCATAATCTGTAGAGGTTGCCATACCGTAGCGCAGCCATGCCTCGCCGTCGTCATGCACCTTGAATCCAATCTGAGTATTAAGCCATGCGCCGTCAGTATGGGTTGCTCTAACTAAACGATTTAGATAATTGTAGAGTGGGATGCTGCGGTCTTTCGACATAACCTCCACATCTAAGACCATGATTGAGTGCTGTAGGTGATAAAACTAAAAAGCTAATCGAGCAGAGGTTAAATGCGAGAGGCAACGATCGTGAATGGGGCTGGTGCAGCGCACTGACGCAGAGTGCTGATATGGGTGTTGACATAGGGCTTTGATGCGGTGCTTTAATGCAGCGGATTCACGCAATCAGCAGCTATAGTCTAGCCAGTAGCCATCGTCACTCGCTTGAGCCTTTGGGCTTAGTCTGAGAGTGTACCCCCGCCTCGCAACAACCGTTCAGGGTGAAGACAGAAGAGAGGACAGCCTAGAGATGCTTGTTTGTCCCGAGTGCCAGTTTGAAAATCCCGACAGCAATCGGTTTTGCCAGCGCTGTGGTACGCCGCTGAGCGAAAAGCCTTGTCCTGCCTGTGGCACGTTGGTGGCGCTAGATGCAGAACATTGCCCAGCCTGCAACGCATTTACGGCCACAGTTCGGCGCGCGGTGGTGATGGCGATCGCCCCCCCCAGTGACTCGCCAGATGCTGCAGAGTCCGCCGTCACGGTTCCTTCGCCCGTGCCTGCGCTGGCCTACGGCGATTATCTAGATGCTGCTCAGCGCTATCGTTGCCTAGAACCCAGTGCCGATGACACCATCACCCATAACAGCTACGAACTGCGGGTGATGGATTGCCATCCGTTCCAGTCGTCGGCGTTAGAGCTTCTGTTTCGCCATCCTGAACTGCTGAATGTGGAGGAGAACCCGTCTCTTAATGCGGAAGAAAATCCATTTGAACTCGAGATCGAAACTCTAGGCTTGCCTGAGATTGCGCTGCGGTATTTGGAATTGGAGGAGCAACTCTATCCCTCGTTGCCCCAGGTGCGCGACGCCTGGACGCAGGGAGTCCAGGCCATTGTGATTTTGGAAGATCGCTCGGAGTTGCTGCCGATTACGGCGGCATGGGGCGACCCCAACAACTCGCCGTTTCAGCTGTTGCACCTACTGCATCAAGTGACAGAATTGTGGACGGTGCTACAGCCTCAGGGATTTGCCCAGAGTCTCTTAGAACCTGTAAACCTCAAGGTAGATGAAGACCACCTGCTGTATTTGCAGCGGCTCTATCTCGATGCAGGCGATCGCCCACCCCAATTGTCGGATTTAGGGGACTGCTGGCAGCTGTTGCTCGACGCGCGATCGCCCGAGGCTGAGCTTCAGCCCCTGGCGGCGCTCTGTGCAGACCTAACTGCTGGGGCGATCGCCAACGTGGCTGAGTTGCGCTCATCCCTAGAGGCGATCGCCCGAACGCTGTCACCCTCTAAGCCCTTACCCGAGCCCGTTGCCGTCGTAAGTGACACGGCAGCAGTCCCCATCAGCGAGGATGACGACATTACCATCGCGTTGCCTGCCGCACCGTCGCTACCCACGACCGCCCCGCCCGCCTCTGGCTTTGACCCTGCCGATCTGCTTGCCATCGATGATCGACCCGTCGCCGATGTCAGCGTTTCCGCTAGCCCGACTCTGCTAGAACTCCACGACGCAGACGACGCGGAGCTAGGTGTCGAGGGTGAAGACATGCCGACGGTGGTGTTGCCGCTGAAGCTGGTGCAGTTGGAGGATGCGGGTTCCAGTGATGTAGGACGACAGCGCGAACACAACGAAGACTTTTTTAGCATTCGCACTGACATTCGCAAGGTAGAAACGCCATCAGGGCGATCGCTCCAAGCGCGAGGTCTTTATATTTTGTGCGACGGCATGGGCGGGCATGCCAGCGGCGAAGTGGCCAGCGCCATGGCCGCCAAAACCCTGGCCGACTATTTTCAGCAGCACTGGATCGATGAGCTGCCGTCGGCAGAGTGCATCCGCGACGGGGTGTTGCAGGCTAACCATGCCATTTTTGAGCAAAATCAGCAGAATGATAGCGCGGGCAGTGGGCGCATGGGCACCACCGTCGTAGTGGTGCTGGTTCAAAATATGCGGGCGGCGATCGCCCATGTAGGAGACAGCCGCCTCTATCGCTATGGCCGTCAGCAGGGGCTAGAGCAAGTTACGGTTGACCACAAAGTTGGCCAGCGCGAAATTCAGCGCGGTGTGGAAGCGGCGATCGCCTATGCCCGCCCCGACGCCTACCAACTGACCCAAGCCCTAGGCCCCCGAGACGCAAAGTTCGTCAGCCCCGACGTGCAGTTTTTCGACTTCACAGAAGACACGCTGCTGTTGCTGTGCTCCGATGGCCTCTCAGACAATGACTTGGTCGAAAAATATTGCGACACCCACGTGCAGCCACTGCTCAGTTCAACCACCAACCTAGACAGCGGCGTGAGCCAACTCATTGACCTGGCAAATCAGCAAAACGGCCATGACAATATTACGGTCGTAGCCGTGCGGGCCAAGCTGCGCCCCAATTTAGAGAGCATGCCGCGATGAGCAAGTGCGGCTCCCTGACTAGCCGTAAGTCGCAGAGCGGGGCGGACGCAACGCTAACCGTAGTCCCTGAACTGCGGCCACTACGGTTTCAGAGATGTTCCGAACCGACCGTTACCACGGGTTGCCAATCATCGTAAACCCTGCCCAATAATAGGGATGCGATAAATCCGCCGCCGCCTCATTGATCACCCTATCGGGAATCGCAATGCCCCGCAGCGCTGGCTGAATCTCGTCACTGTCTAGCGTCAGCGTGCCTTCTAGCATGGCGAGTTGGGTTTGCCGCAGCGCCTCGCTTTTTGTAGGGGCATTCAGCAAGGCTTGATAAAACCCTGTCATAAACACAAATGTTCCCGTATCTGGGATCGACCACCAGCTGGCCAATGCTGACTTTGCCCCAGACTGCACCGCTAATCCGGCAAACCCCAGCTCTGCATTGGGATCGCCCAATGCCGTACGGCAGGCGCTCAGCACCAACAGCTCCACCATTGGCGTTTGCAAACTCATCTGCCGAAGCTGGTCTAACCCCAGCCGCCGATTCCAAAACTGAATATAGGACCCTTGCGCCTCACCCGGTGCAAAGTTGGCGTGGGTTGCCAGGTGAACGATGGAAAAAGGGTGGCGCGATCGCTCTGCTTTTAGGTTCTCTAATGTAAATGCCTGATTCAGCGACACATCTCCTGGCCAAAGCTGAGTGATGGCGGCTAGCTCAATCGGCACAGCAGGCAGCGGCATCTGGGTCTGAAACTCAGACGCACCCATGGCCAAAACCTGTGCCTCTGCCAGCTGCGCAGGGCGGCGATCGAGCAGGTTAAACGCCGGAATAATGCCCACGCTGTACTGCGTCATTAAAAAATTTTGGCCGTCATGCAACGCCACCATCGGAATACTGCGCAACCCACCTCCCAAGCAAAAGATCAGGTTATCAACGCCCTGAGCCTCCAACGCGGGCCGCAACGGTTCGATGATCCAGTCATAGAGCTGTTGGGCCGGGGGCAGATACTGTTGGGGCGGGGCGGTTACATTTGCTAAGCTCAGCCGCATCTTTTGCGCGGTGTCGGCCAGCACCTCAGCCGTTGCTTCCGTAACGCGATGGTGTAACATCTGACCATCCGGGAGCAGCAAGATGACTTCCAACTGCTCATCGGTAGATACGGCATAGATCAACGCCGATTGCTGTCCGGTCGTTTGCTGATTTTGCCTTAAGCTTTGAGCGATTTGATCAGGCGACAAGATCTCTGTTCTAAAGTGTCTGCCGTAATACTCGTTTAACTGCTGCCGCCAGCCCTGCTCAAGCTGCACGATAGCTTCGGCCAGATTGCCAGCATCTAGGGAATTGGAGAACTGTTGAGGATCGAGCCACAGCGCTGAAATTGGGGTTGTCGAGTCAGTCGTTGGCGTGGTTGGTTGTGCATTTAGGGGCAAGAGCAGCGCTAGCGGGATGCCAATGCCCAGCAAGAATCTCAGAACTGTTCGAGGCGCATGCTTCATCACAAGCTGAGTCGTTGAATTCATGCTGTTAAGACCCCTTATAGAAGGAGTTCGGGGGTTAGGGATTTGCCCTAGGGGCAGTCTGTTTTTATATACAGCGCATCTTGTCTAAAACCCTTACTAGTTTAGAACTACCTAGAGCGGTAGAGACAGATTCTCCAGCACTCTAGCCTCAAGGGTCTTAAAAACCGCGTCACAGATAGAACGTAAGGTCGCGCCCCAGCTACGTCTCGATATAAGGTTCACGGGGTTCAGGTGGCCTCGTCCACCACAGTGCGTCGTAGAGCCGATGGTGGTGGAGGTCAAAGGCGGCTTCGCTTAGGTCGCTATAAATACGGGCAGCGGCGATCGCCCCCTGTCGTCCCCTGGTAGGCAACTGATAGACAAATCCTACCGATAGGCAGCCCTACTGGTCTTTCTAAAAAGTTCTGCAACGCTGTTCAATCCCTTTGGCAGGCTCATTTGTAAGAGAGTTGTACTAGGGGTGCGCTAGGATTTAATTACGGTGTAGCGCAGCTAGCGTTATGTCTTCGCAGCGAAGTCACCCAGGGTCTAGATAGTTGTTAAAGTTTTATTCTGCGAAGACTTCACGAACTTTATGCTGCAACTGCCCCAATTTAAGGGGTTTCAATTGTGACCATCAAGCCCATACATGATAGGAGAGTTGAACCTAATGTTTTTAGATGAGTTATCGCCTGTTGCAAAGGAACTGGTCGGTTATCCGGTTGCTTTTTTAGGAGGGTTTGCATCTGGGCTGTTTCGCCTTAATCTGTCAGACGACCCTGTCAAAAGCTGGCTAGAACAACAGACTGGCACAAGAATTAGCTCACCATTAGTAGATGGTAGTGCATCGAATGGTCGGGGAAATGGCCCCCAATCTATTTCGATTGACTGATTCGATCAACTAACGGGCGATCGCCCAACCTCATAATGCCTAGTTGGCATCTGCTCATCTGTTAACAAAACACTTGAAGCATTGGCCAAGGCAATCAGTATTGTGGAATCTGTGCAAAGAAAGGGTTCCACAATACTGACTGCTGTAACCAACTGGAGATCTATAGTAGGGGTCTAAAAGCCCTGATCACCAGGCTTACACTTCTAACGGAGACAGCAACTCATTCATCCAGGCGGCGACATGCAAATGAAGCCGTGTGACACTATTGCCTCCAGAGCCCGCTTCTGACTGCTTGATGGCATCAAGGGCACGCTGATAGTCGGCGATCGCACAATTCCAGTCACCCCAGAGATGATAGGTGCGTCCCCGCTCGCTGTAGACATGGCCCTGCAAGCAATTCAGCGCGAGTGCGGCATCGAAACTCTCGATAGCGCGGTCATACATTTGCATATCTCGAAATGTAATGCCCTGATTGATCCAAGCCCGGATATTTTCTGGATTTAGTTCTAGGGCAGCGTCATAATCTAGCACGGCCTCAAGCAACTGGCCTTGCACCGCATAATAATTAGCCCGATTGTTGTAGGCACTGTCTAGCATAGGGTTGATATCTAGAGCCCGATTGTAGTCAGCGATCGCTTCTACCATCCGCCCACTTTGAAAATAAACTAACCCTCGATTGTTATAGTCACGAGCGCTAGAGGGATTAAGGAGTAATAACTGATTAAACAGGGCCAGAGCCGCATCAAAATTTCCATAATGCACTTGTTCTAGTGCTTGCTGTCGCAACTGGGTTTCGTGCTCGGCTGCCGTTATTGCTGCAGGATGCCCCAGGGGTGATCGCTTCGACTGCCAGCGCTTCTGGGCACGCTTGACAGATTTCTCCAGGATCTGTACCTGGTTACCCACGGGATTGGTTGGGTTTGTCTTTGTTCGACGGCTAAGAAAGGGGCGGGTATTCATGGTTTTAGCATCCTTGCGATGAATCAGAGCTTATGGACAGCACCACTAAGATTCAGTCTCTTTAAATTCAGTATCTTGTGGTTAGATAACCGATGCATCTATCCCTGTGTCACTTGCTAATGTGTCTTATCGGCAGGGTTTGCGGCAGGTTGAAACTACTGAAAACAATTCGTAGGCTAAATAACAAAAAACCGTTTTATTTTGCTGAAACCCTTTGAGGGAAGGCTGTCTAGCTACTACAAGAGAACTACAACATGTCTCCGTGTAATTCCTGAGAAAACATCATATCTTCTTGAAGAAGCATGAGATTGAAATCCGATAGGCGCTTGTAAGCGCGGATAAATTCACTAGAAATAGCCTCTAAAGACTGAGAGAAAAGGATGAGGAGCATGCCTGTTACATTAGGGCACCTCGAAAAATACAAATCTTGTTGAGAATGGCAATGAGATTCCAGTGGTTCTGGGCTCCCAAGATTATCAATGAGGCAATTAATCGAGGTGCCCATTATTTTCAACCCGCCTAGCAGTTCGCCACATAGACTGTGGTGAAATTGCTGCAATCACATTGATATGGGGTGATCAATAGTCCAGCTACAGTCCAGCTACGTTGCTGTACAAGCGCTGAAACGCCTAAATTTTCTGCTGGGGAGGTTCTTGCAGAAGATGGCTAAAACCCGCATTCTAACGGTGAATGTCGAAACTGACCGGAGTGTGGGTTGATGCCAATCGTGTTTTTACGGAGTTACTGAGGGATGCAAACGGTGACTATGCCTCTTGTACCGCCTAAATTGTGTCAGCGTTTTGTGCAGGGATGGACTTACAAGCTGCTAGTCCCCTAGCTTGAGGCTGGCTCTTGTCTAAGAGTGTGACTTGTTACAGATCGTTAAGGAACACGACAACACGTTGCAGTATCTCCAGTCTTGATAAAACCTGGAACGAAGCAAGATAAGATGCAAGTCAGTATACACTGGAGCCGCGATCGCCCTCAGATTGAGATCTGCAGGCTTTTAGCAAGCCCCTCAGGCGGTGCTGAGCGACTTTAATTATTAGCATTGGAACTTCAAAGCCGTTTATGACAACTGCAACACACAATTCTGACCCCTCTAACCCATCTGTTGCCAATTATGTGGTATTGGGGCTAGCAACCTGCTTCATCCGAGAAGATAGTGATCTTCATCCAGTAACGGTCGTAGAGCCTATTCCCTCGGCCTCAATGGAAACACTGGTGCAGGGAATACCTACGTCTTATACATGGGCGATCGCCACTACCACCGATGCCATCCTGTTGGATGATCAGCCCCAGCTATTGCCTGACTTCCCGCCAGAAACGCAGTTCTGTGATGATTTTATGATTCGACTACAGGCAGCGGCGCGCACCTACCAGTCTAAACCGTCTGCCCAGGCGCTCCTAGCGTTAGGAGAGACTCGAAGTGACTTCAACCACTCCATCGAGCGCAAGCGAGTGCTCAACTCAGAACGGATTGTTAAAGCTGAAGATAATGTGAAGCAACACTCATATACGCACCAAGTGCTTTAGCCACAGTCAGATGCATCACAGCTAGTGTTGTGATGGAAGATTATGTAGTGGTTGTAGCGCATTGCCTAGACCTAGACACACTGTTCGCTCATACTATTACTCACTGATTTTGGATGAAGAAGTCTAAAACCAGGGGTTTAGGGTGCGTACTTAAGGACTTTGGCTAATGCCTATATCTTGCCTATATCTGGAGTTTCAAACGCGCTAAAACGACTCTAGCTGCATGGGAATCCCCAATAGCGCATAGGGGAGGGACAGCGATAGCCCATAGGCCAACGGATGCTCGACCGAGCTGCAGCCTATCACCACCACATCTGCGTTGACCTCATCGGCAACTGTCTGCAAGCCGTCGCTCACATCCCCAAAGCGCAGGTGGGCCTCAAGCGATCCTCTCCACTCTTCGGCCAGGCACCGAGCTTGCCACAAAATGCAATCGGCCTGATCCAATGCAGTATGGGGGGAGGCAGTGGCGTGAGTTGTACAGCTACTCACACACTCTGTCGATAGGGTAGCTGCTGATCGTCCCCGTAGCGTTGCTGTCGCCAAAGGCTCTGCCACTGCAGCGGAACTGGATGAATTGCGTCGCCCTATTCCTGTGCCTGCTCGCCCAGCCCTCCGACGATGATCTTGGAGATCAACGACGTATACGACATGCACCATCACCTGTTTCTGCGTCGCCATGCGCGTTTGGTGGGCAATCCACAGCGTTAGGTCTAGCGCTATCTGGCTATTGGATGATCCGGTATATCCAATCACTAAGTTAACGGGCGCATTGGATAGAATTTCTGCTGAGTCAGGGGTTGCGGCACCCGGTGACAGCAGCATTTGCTCAACCAGATGAGGTTGTCCTAGAGCCTGTTGCAGCCGAACGAGCATGGACTTAATTTTCACAGTCGTAACCTCTTGCTGTTCAATTTCGTAAATATGCAGCCAGCCTATTTCCTAATGGTGGTGTTGAGATTTCCCGACTTTAGGAGGAGGCAGTATTCAACACAAAATTTCCTCTAAGGAGTTGTTTGATTGCACGCAATTAAACAATGCAACACCTACTCAGGTAGATTTTCTTTAGCAGTCATCCCGGCCATGCTTCTATTGATTGCTAATAGGTTGTCTTAGGCCCATCGAAAGTGGAGGTAGCGTGGGAGTGATATGAGATTGCTTTGGATGCCACCCCTCAACTGAATGAGCGATACTTAATTACGTGATGAACAGAAACCAAATCGCTTGCTCAGTGTCAAAATCGGTGTGAATAGATAGGGTTGAAATCAGCAGACACCCTCTCTATAATCTTATCGGATGGTGACCGATGGGGTAGCAGATGCTGGGCAGACCTTATAGGCGGTTGAACCAGGTTAGGAAAGTCTAGGCTTATGATAACTAGGGCGATCGCCCCGTTCTAACCCCATTCCCCGTCTTAAGAAACGCATGAATGCAATAAAACTCTGGCTAAGCAGTGTTCATTCTCAGATCAGCTACGTTTTCTGCGTACGTTTGAGCGGCGAGGGGTACGTCTATTAAGCCTAGGGTCAACTTGCATTAACGCTACATAAATGAGTGATCTTGCTGCATCAAATGCGCTATTTTTTGTCTAGATAGTGCAGGCTACAATCCGTTTTACGAGCCGTTTAAGTAGTGCTCGATTCAGAGGTAAAGATTCAAGAGCAAACCGCTATAACGACCAAACCTAAGGCAATAAAAAACTTAAGTTAATCTAAAGCTAACATTCATGCCAAAACACGTCAACGAACCCTAACATTTGGCAATATTTCGTCAAAATATCGCTTAACGTACGGGTTTGAGTGTTCATTGTTGTAAACCCACTACACAGCAATAATTGTCTGAATCAACCTCAAGGAATCGGGGTTTCAGGATTTTTGTCCGTCAACTAGCTACTCTCTCTCATCGCAACGTTTGTTGCAACAGTTGATTGGCAATGGTAGCCCATTGGGCGTTGCCATTGGCAGTGTAGAGATCCCGGGCATATTGCAAGACTTGGCGCGCTTCTGCTAGCTGTTGACGCTGCAAAAACACCAGCCCTGCTGCATAGTAAGCATTGGCATAGCTAGAGTTGGCTGCGGCCGACTGGCGAAAGGCGTTGAGCGCCCCATCCAAATCACCCTGCTGAAACTTGAGCGACCCGAGGCCATAGTGGGCTTCGGCGTAGCCTTGATTAAGGGCGATCGCCCGTTCAAAGGATTGCGTCGCTTGGGCCATCTGCCCCTGTTCCTGATACATGGTTGCCAAATGATAGAGGGGCTCTGGCGCATTAGGACTAAGCTGCACCGCTCGCTGAAATGCAGCCAGCGCTCCGGCCCGGTTGCCCTGCAGGCGAAACACTAGCCCCAGGTTGTACTGCGCCAATCCTAAATTTGGATCGAGGGCGATCGCCCGTTGCAGGTATTGCTCCGAAAGCGGCAGGTTGTTGCCTTCTAGCAGCGCCGCTCCTAAATTGGCAAAGGCTAGGGCAAAGCCTGGATCGTTTACCGTGGCTTGATAAAACGACTCTGCCGCCGCCTGCAGCTGCCCTGTTTGCCGCAGCGCTAATCCTAGATTGTAGTGAGCCGGTGCCAGTTGGGGGTTCAGCTGGCTCGCTTGTTGAAAGGAGGCGATCGCCCCTTCTACTTGCCCCGCCTGAATTTGTGTGAGCCCTTGATTGAGCGCTTGCTCTGCTGAAGTGATTTGCTCTCGCCCCACAGAGACCGGCGCTAGCTGCGCCCACCCAGCCACCGGACTCAGCCCTAATCCCACGATTGAGCTTAGGGCTAGGGCAAAACTTGCACACCGGAGAAACGTTGAGGGCATTAGGAGGGTGGGGGTTAACGGTTGGGATTAAGAGGAGGGCGATCGCACGCTACACGCTCAGACTATTCCAAAAATTGCAGCAGCGCTACTTTTGGAGCGGGCAGTTGGCGATAGCTAGCGGCCGTGGTCTCAATGCGGCGCAGTTGCCCTAGGGCAAGGCTACAGGGCATGCCGTACTTTTCCTGCACGCGATCGCTTGCAATGGTCAGCGAGGTGCGGGCGCGCTCTACAAAATCATCTAACTCGTACTCTGCACCCGGCTCAAAGTATTTCTTGACCACTAGTGAGGGCGAATAGCAGTCTTCTTGAGCGCCGTCGGGCCACTGAATCTGAAAGCGGATTTCAGGCATAGCGATGATGCAAACGGTTTACCTTTCAAGAATGTCATATTTCCCGCAGGACTGAGGTGCGCTATGTGCTTGACAGTCATTGCATCTGCTCATCAGTCCCTATAAAGAAAACTCAGAAATGCGTGAGGTGAGGGCGGGTGCCGCTTCAGGTTGGATCGCCGTGTAGTGTTGCAGATGGGTTCGGGCCGAGGCTTCCCAGGTGTAGCTGGCACAGAGTGTGCGGCTGTTGTCGAGCAGGGATGAGGCGATCGCCGGCTCCATCATCCAGCACATGGCTTGGGCAATCTCTTGAGGCCGATGCGGGTTGACCAGAAGCGCCTGATTTGGGGCTAAAAACTCTGTAAACGGCGCGATGTTGGATGTAATGACAGGCGTTCCAGAGGCGATCGCCTCTAACACCACCAGTCCCCAACCCTCGGTTAGCGAGGGAAACACCAACCCGTCGGCACAGCGATAGAGCGCGGCTAACTCCACATCTGATATCTCGCCTGTCACTACCACATCTTGCCCCCAGTCCAGCCCCTGTTTCGTCGCAGAGGCCCGAACAGCAGATCGATAGTCGCGATAATCAAAGACGCTAGCACCCCCCGCGATGACCCATTGGGCCTGGGGATAGGCAGAACGCACCTCTGTAAACGCTTGCACCACCGCCATTGAATTTTTGCGGGGCTCAATGCCACCGACTGAGAGAAAGAGCGGCTGCCCCGTGAGTCCATAGCGCTGCCGCACTTGGGCGTCTGCTGAGGTTGCGACGGGCTGAAACTGCTGAACATTCACCCCATTCGTGACGCGAGGAGCTTGGATGCCGTAGCGGATATACAACTCACGCTGCCACACATGGCTCACGCTGAGGCATAAATTAGGCTCCACAATCGAACGATGCTGACAGTCATGGAGATATGAATCCGAAAAGTCATCCACATGATGAATAGTCCGCACGACAGCTGATATAAGACCCTGTTTTTTTAACGCTAATAGGGCATTTGCAGTAATGCAGTCTTGCGCGTGATAAATATCGTAATTTAACGGTTGCTCTACTAAATAATCGATAAATTCCTGAATGCGAAGACGAATCACTAAGTCCAGATCCCTAGGTGCCGGGAGGGATGGAATTAACACCGTTTTATGGAGCGGTGGGGCCACCGACGACGAATGAGGCCTATGGCTAAATCCAGTCCCATCTTTGTCTAACGCATACACGCAGACATCATGCCCGAGTGCCGCTAGCGCTGCGGCCAGTTCTAACGTGTGTATCACGCTGCCACGGGGCTTTGTGGAATAGGTGAACAGGGCGATCTTGAGTGGGGGTGTCATGGGGGCAGACGCTGAGAAACGCTAAGAG
>JBGTOF010000166.1:0-3390 GCA_041742695.1 Elainellales cyanobacterium
GGTCGGCAGCGGTGGACTCAGATGCCGACGCTAGGACTGTTACCTACCGATGCACCCGTCGTGTTTACGGTAGGCGTGGCGCCCACTGTGGCGACCCTTGTCCTAAGCCAAGGTGCGCTGGCGCAGCTCACGGCCGATGAGTTGGCGGCCCTGATTGCCGCTGAAATTGATCACCTCGTCCGCTGGGATGCAGCCCCGCTGTCGGTGTTGATGGCGATCGCCCAATTGGGCTATTTGGGCTACTGGCGGCTTGCCCAATTGAGCGATCGCCTCTCGAACCGGATCGTGCAGACCCTGCTGAATGGGCTGTCGTCGCTCTGCTATGGGCTATTTTGGCTCATGCGACTGATCGGAGTGGGACTGTCGCGGCTGCGGCTCGATTACAGCGATCGCCTTGCTCTAGACCTGACGGGCAACCCTAACGGCATGATCCGGGCGCTGCTCAAAACCACGACTGGCCTGGCAGAAACCTGCGCCCACCAAGGCCAGATTCCGCCCCTGCTCGCCAGTTTCGATCTGCTGTTGCCCGTCTCCTTAGAGCAAGCCATAACCTTGGGCAGCTTGACGCCCCAGCCGCCGGAAGCACAATTATTAGAGCGCGATCGCCTGCATTCCTTTGGGCGCTGGCTGTGGATTCGGAGTTCTCACCTGCCCTTGGGGGTACGGCTGCATCGGCTGACGCAGGTGGCGCACTACTGGCAGCTCACCCCAGCCTACGCGCTAGGTTCTCCGACGGCCAAGCCTCCGACAGCCAAGCCTCCGACGCCCACGCGTGCCGCCTCTCGTACCTTTTTGCTACAGGCTGCGCCCTTTGCCGGAGCCGCTGCTGGCCTGGCATTTGGCTCTATGCTGGGGCTATTTGGAGCGATCGCCCTCCGGCTGGGCTGGCTTCAGTTTGACTGGTTACAGCAATCGTCCGTGTTTCTAGGCTGCGGATTGATTGGCTTCAGCTTAGGCACATTTCTCCGCATCAACTCGTTTTTTCCCGACATCACCCGCAATAATTTGCACAGTCTGCCCACTGACGGTCAGCTAGAGGACTGGCTAAGCGAGCCCAATACTCTGCCTATCCACAGTGTTCCGGTTAAACTAGAAGGCACTTTAATGGGGCGTCTGGGCCACCAAACAGTGCTGGGGCAAGATTTGCTGCTTCGTTTAACTAATGGAGCGTTGATTAAACTGCACTATGTATCGCGGTGGGGCTGGCAGGACGCATGGTGGCCTCGCACGCCCCATCCTCGAGCTTTGATGCAGCAGTCCGTGACCGTTGTAGGCTGGCTGCGCCGAGGCGCCACACCCTGGATCGATGTAGATCAGCTTTATCCCAAAGCTGGAAAGCGCTTAGTGGCCGGACACCCCATTTGGTCCACGGCGATCGCTGGCTTAACGACGCTGCTGGGCTGCTGGCTATTTTTGACCACGCGGTAAGAACCCTGTGAACCACGGCAAAACCCATCGCACCGGCTTAGAGATAAGGCGTTGGCGTTGCTTTAGGAATGTTGGTCTAGCTCACTCGTGCTTTGAGATGCTCTGCCACCCGCAGCGCATTGGCAATCACGGTTAGCGCCGGGCCGACTGCCCCGCTTGACGGGAAAAAGCTGCTATCTACCACATACAGATTATCCAGGTCGTGGGTGCGGCAGTTGAGGTCAAGAACAGAAGAGGCCGGGTCTTCACCAAATCGGCAGGTGCCGCACTGGTTTGCCACCACCTGCAGCGGCACCTCGCCGCGAGGATACATGCCGCCCCGCTGCAGCACAGAGCTTTTAACGGCCTTATCAACCGTTTTCAGCACCTCTAGCCACCGATACACCAGTCGGTCATGGGCTTCCACATTGTTCAGGGTGTAGTCTAAATACAGCTTGTCGCCCTCCAACCGCACTCGATTATTGGGATTGGGCAATGCTTCGGTCTGAGCCCACCAGCCGAGCGATCGCACTGCCAGCTGCTGCAGCCCAAACCCTGGCATCACCTTGGCCAGCACCGAGAGCACCGGGGGCGACTCAGCAAAAATCACGTCTTGCAGCAGCCCGCCTGTGTT
The DNA here is from genome assembly GCA_041742695.1 of Elainellales cyanobacterium. Lineage (GTDB taxonomy): Bacteria > Cyanobacteriota > Cyanobacteriia > Elainellales > Elainellaceae > Kaiparowitsia. Next base: position 2,042 of record JBGTOF010000166.1, read on the forward strand.
TTGAATATGTCCCATTGGGTAGCGATATTGGTCGTCGCCCCAGTAGAAATCATTAACGCTAACCGAGCGCTGAAACTTGCCCTCATTTGAAGAGCTGGTCAGCTGCACGATAGAGGTCATGGTCACCTTCATCAGGTTGCGCCCCACCAAGCCAGAGCGATTGGCTAACCCATTGGGATACAGCTCGCTGGCAGAGCGCAGCAGCAGCACCGCTGAGTTAATTGCACCACAGGACAGCACAATCACATCCCCAAAAAAGAGGAACGCTTGGCCGTTGATGGTCGCTTCGACGGCCCGCACCTCGCTGCCTGCCGAGTTGGTATGCAAACAGACGACCTTTGCATCCGTTTTGAGTGTGACGTTAGAGGATTTAACTGCGAGGTCAGTGCCAAACACTTGGGAATCGCCCGTGGGGTCATCCGTTTGGCGCGTGAGGCTCAGGGGAAGACGCGTCGGATGCAGACCCTGTTGGGCGATCGCCCCCACCACATCCTTCACGGGCTCAGCATGGGGCACGGCTTCATAGGGATAGTCGGCGCTGTGGGCGGGTTCAGTGGGATCATCTGCCATCTGCCCGTGGACTTGATATAGCTGTTCTGCCTGAGAATAGTAGGGCTCAAAGTCGCGATACTTGAGCGGCCACTCGGGCGATCGCCCATCTTCGTGCTCCACCGACTCAAAATCGCGCTCGCGCAGCCGCATGAGCACCGCCCCATAGATTTTGGTATTGCCACCGATGGCATAGTTCGTCTGGGGTGAAAATGGTTCCCCCGCTTCGTCATACCACTGTTCAGGAGCCCGATAGCGATCGCGCTTAAACACATCCACATTGCTGCGGTTTTGCTCCTCTAGCGCCATCGCGCCGCCCCGCTCCAAAATCAGAATGCGCTTTCCGGTCGGAGCCAGCGCTTGGGCTAGGGTGCCGCCCCCCGCCCCTGTGCCCACAATGATGAAGTCGTAGTGCTGGTCATCAATAATCATGGGAAATGCCTGCCAACGTCGAGACTAACGGGGGATATAGAAATCAGCAGCGGACTTAGGTTACTTCTAGAAAATATTTTCCCAAATGGTGGGCAGTGCCCACCCTACAGCGGCTACAGCGGCTACAGTCGCTGAATTAAAACTGGTATCTTCTTTCCTAGAAATCTCCTTACTGCCATACATAAATCAGCACAAACAGAATAATCCAAATTACGTCTACAAAGTGCCAGAACAGAGACGTCGCCGCAACGCCAAACTCGCCAGTATCGTAATTACCGGGAATGAACGATCGCCCCAGCATCAGCGTCTGCAGCAGCACCCCCGTCAGCACATGCAGGCCGTGAAATCCGGTGAGTAAGTAAAACGTG
>JBGTOF010000169.1:0-25985 GCA_041742695.1 Elainellales cyanobacterium
AACACGTGATACACAGATTTGCCAATCAACTCATCTGCCGGAATCAGCAGTTGATCATGATTGGCCTTCACATCCAGGTAGGTACCGTTGCGATGGATGCGAAACATCATATCGGGGATGCCTTCGATTAGCGCCCGATAGCGGGCCTCACTCTGGCGAATCGTAGCTTCGGCCCGCTTGCGCTCAGTAATGTCGCGAATGCCCGCCACCCGCATGGGCTGCCCGTGGAACTGAATTGATTTGGCATAGACCGCTCCGGCAAACGTCGAGCCGTCTTTGCGGACGCCGACAGCTTCGTAGGTATAGGGGTCATCGGGATGCTGGCGCGATCGCCATGCCGCCTGAATCACCTGCTGCGAGGCGGGTTGTGCTAACTCCAGCACAGGCATCCCAATGATCTCGTCACAACCATAGCCAAACATGCGCTCCGCCGCAGGATTCACATCCACCACCTGATAAAAGTTATGGATGATCACCGCCTCAAAGGTGGCGTCAAAAAACCCTTGCAGACGGTCTTCACTGTGGCGCAGATCTGCTTCTGCCTGCTTGCGTTGGGTGATATCTTGCACCACTGCCATCACCTGTCGATGCCCGTTCGCTGCCACCCGCACCTGATAATGGCGCAGGCTGATGTCTACTAGGCCAGGGTCTGTCAGGTTCGGATCTGTCAGGCTGGGATTTGGCAGGTGATAGTCAAGCGTTTGCAGCACGCCCGTTGCCTGCGCCTGCTGAATCACCGTTTGCCATTGCGCTGCTACTGCGGGCGGCAGCACCGTCTCTAGCCGCTGCCCCACCCAATGGTCTACACCATAATCAGCCGGGTCACGGCTGACCGCTAAACAGGTGCCGTCGGCATCTAGATGCAGCGTCAAATGGGGAACGGCAGTCAGCAGCGCTTGGTGCTGGTCGGCGGTGTCCGTGTCGGTATGCGGCATTGCTTGCAAAAGCTGACACAACCGAGTAAATGCTGCATCGTCGTGGCAGCATTGCCGAAATTCTTCAAATCGGTCGAGCCCAAACGCCATAAATTAAGATTGGCTTGGAAAGACCCTCACATCGGCCGTTTGACAATATTCGTCTAACCCGCGGCCCCTGCATTATATCGACGCGGGCTTCCTCAATACGTCCTAGAAACACATACATCTTCGGAGCAGGAGAATGACTATGCAGTCAAGATGCCATAGCGCTGTAGCTGTGCCATAGTGCTCCATAGATTAGCTCTTATCTTAAGGGTAAGTTGTAGGAATGGGCGATCGCCCCCTACACTCCTTCAACAATTTGACAGATTCAACGGATTCGACAGAATTGCTGTGAGCTATACGTCAGTTTGAGTGAACGGAGCCTTGCCGGGTTAACGCTGCAGGCTAGCCGCGCCAAACGTAGCGTTAAAGCGGCGGCACCAAATCGCTACCGACTGAAAATCGGCCAGGTTGACGGTAGCAGGAATGGCATAGCGTTGCTCACCCGTAGTAGCCTGCAACGGCGCTAGGGAAAGATAGTCGGCCTCTTGAATGGCATGAGCCGGGGGTTGAGTGGTGCCAATGACATCATCACTGCGATGCAGGATGACAAACAAATCAGGCCCGCGATCGGTCTGAAAATCCTCACCCAACTCCACATATGACAGGCCGTTTTCCGTAACGACCTGCGCAGTGCCTCGGGTGGGGTGTTCACCATCGACAAACTGCCCCATGGCTATTAGGGTCTCTTCAGCCGAGCGGGTGCTGGCAGAGTCTGACGCAGGCGCTTCAGCGGGGGTAGCGGCGAGGTCTATGGGCTTAGCCAGGGTATGGATGGGTGCTGGCTCTACTGCCGCGGTGGCGGTAGGAGAGCCCGACGGACTGGCCGCAGGGTTGGCAGACTGGGATGGCAGTGAGCTAGCACAGGCGATCGCCAGTAGAGATACTGTGCTCACCACAGCTAATAGTTTCATGAGGCGTCCTCCAATAGAACGAACCGAATTGCCTTTAGCATGGCGCGCCCACCCAAACCCTGACTGATAGTTGCCTGAAAGATTGCTGAGAGCCGCCTCTCTCACGCTTCAAGCCCCGCGCTAAACCAATATAAATGCGCTGCCCGCGTTACAGGTAGCACGATTTAAGGCATTCGCCGACCTGACGTTATTTCGTTTGTGGAGCAGACTGGTCGATCAAAAATTCTGACTCGCTGCTCGGCAATTCGTCTACCTCATCGGGGCCATCTGCCTCATCTGCCTCTTCCCGGTGGTCGAGAAGGGTAACCTCACGTGCGGCGGCTTGCGCGGCGGCTTGGGCCTGCTCCAGCACCTGCCAGAGATGATTCAGCATGGCCTCTAGCCCTACCCCAGACACTGCCGAGATTTGAAACACTGGAGCCTGGGTTTGCTGCTGAAGTTGAGCGGCGATCGCCGCAATCTGATCAGCCTGGTCAGACTCAGGGGCGATCGCATCCAGTTTATTCAGTGCCACAATTTGAGGTCGGGTCTCGAGGTTCCGTCCATAGGCCACTAGCTCTGCTCGAATCGTCTCATAGGCCGCAATGGGGTCCTCCTGAGTGGCGTCGATTAGGTGCAGCAGCACTCGCGTCCGCTCAATGTGGCGCAAGAAGTCGTGCCCCAACCCCAGCCCTGAATGAGCGCCCTCAATCAAGCCTGGAATATCCGCAAAGACCGTTCCGTCGCCAGTGGGCTTGCGCACCACGCCTAGATTTGGCACCAACGTGGTGAAGGGATAGTCTGCAATCTTCGGGCGTGCTGCCGAGAGAGAGGCAATCAACGTAGACTTTCCGGCATTGGGTAGCCCAATAATTCCTACCTCCGCCAGCAGCTTTAGCTCTAGCCGCAGCCGTCGTTCTTCTCCCGGTAGCCCTGGCAGAGCCAGCTCTGGCGCGCGGTTGCGATTGCTTAAAAAGTGACGATTGCCTAAGCCTCCCTTGCCCCCCGCTGCAACCTGCAGCGTTTGCCCAGGCTGCACCAAGTCACCCACTACCTCATCCGTCTCAGCGTCGTAAACCATGGTGCCGCAAGGCACCTGAATGTAGCGATCTTCCCCCGAGGCTCCCGTCATGTTTTTGGAGCCGCCCCGCTTGCCATTATCTGCTTTGAACAACCGCGCATAGCGGAAGTCCAGCAGCGTTTGCAAATTCTCTTCTGCTTGTAAATACACAGAGCCGCCACGCCCCCCATTGCCGCCTGCTGGTCCACCCGCTGGTACATACTTCTCTCGGCGGAACGCAACCATGCCATCGCCGCCGTCCCCGGCTTTGACATCAATTTCGGCTTGATCAATAAACTGCATGGCTCTGTTAACTCAACAATGGGCACCTTCCCATCATGGCAGTCATCCCCGACTCTTGTCCCATGTGGATGCAACTGTGAGGGTGCGCTAGGCGTTTAAGGCCATGTATTTAAGGCTAGAACCTATTAAAGCTCTGTGTTTTGCGCATCCTTCCGCACCTAGGGCGCTGAAGGATACTTAACCCAGGTTAAGCGGCACCCTCACAACGCAAGGATGCCGCTTAACCTGTATAACCCAAGAGCCCCAGCCTATGGTTTTGGGGAGGATTAAAAGCAGTTCAGTGGCTTGGTAAAACTAATGGTCAGATAGTGCCTGAAGGCCCTTACTCGTCAACCTCCTTCTCCCCGAAGGGAGTTAAGGAACAAGGGCCTTCAGTTTCATTACACCTTACCTAACTTAGGAGCAGGTTCGAATGTTGGAACCAAAGCCACCCGTGCCTGTTTCTGCAATCCAGCCTAGGGCTGTTGTGGGCGTGTAATAGACATTGAGCCAACGGCGCCCATCTGCGGTGGTTTGCCGCTGGGGTGGGTTGGTGGCAAAAACGCGACTGGCTGTCGAAACTGCCGTGATCGGTGTGCCATAGGGAGCACTGCGCACCGTTAGTTCTGTGAGCGGCTGGTAGCACTGCCCTCGCCCGGTGGTGGGGGGTTGTGCGTCACAGTTGGTCAGCAGGGTTGCGGACGGCACCCAACCCGTCACAGGTTCTCGAATTTGAGCGACACCCGTTCCCAATACACCGCTGAGGGTCAGCCGCGTGTAGGGTTGAATCGAGCGCAAGAGTCGAGTTTGGCTGCTATCTAAATAGGCGTTGATGGCTGTGGCGCCGCTACTGCGGCAGGTGTTCACAAAGCCAGGCCGTTCAACAACGGGAAGATCCTGCTGCTGAGCGATACGAGTAGGTGTTTCTGGCAGGATCTGCTGATCTTGCTGGCGGTCGGGGGCTGCCCATACTGGGGCGATCGCCGTCAGGCTCAACACGGCAGTCATCAGGGTACAAAGCTGCGTTTTCATACGAAGTCTAATCCTAGAGATTTTGTAGAGAGTGGGTCTGAGAACCGATACATTGCCCTAAGGCTGACAGCAGAAGGTGGGGAGTTCACCCCAACCCAGTGGCACAATCCTGAACGGCAGGAAGCTGGGCCCCGGCTGTACGGGTTCAGAGCATAAGAATGCTTCGCCCGAAAATGTATCACATTCGACCGCTCTCTCAATAGCAGCTAAACATGTCTTCCGCTTTAAATGGCACAGCTTAATCAATTGAAATTAATTAATAACCGGATGGGGAATGAACTCTTTGCCAGCCAGACCTTAGGGAGGCATTCTAGTCCAGAAACTGGTGTACAGATCTCTTCTTAACTCGCCTCTAGGATCTCAAAAACAAACCTGCTTCGGTGCAAATGCCTTGAAGCGGTCGATCCCAGGGATCGATCGGGAGCTTGGGAAGGCGGGCAAACTCAAACACGATGCCGAGGGTGGGTGTTGAGCGCCACTCGGGCGCGACAAGCATGCGGTCGTAGTAGCCGCCGCCATAGCCCAGACGATAGCCCCGCACATCGCACGCTACAGAGGGCACCAGAATCAAATCCACATCTTGCGGGCGAATCACAGGTGCAGTGGGGTACGGCTCGGGAATGCCATAGGTGCCCGTTTGCAGCGGAATTGAGCTGGAGGGCATCCATAGATGCCAATGCATATCCTTTGCCACACAGCGGGGAAACCCCCAGCGTTTGCCGGTGCGCAGCAACCGCCCTAGGTCAGGCTCGTTGCGAAAGCTGAAGTAAACGAGCACCGTTTTAGCCTGTTGGAAGGTAGGCCAGTGGCACAGATGGTCGCAGATCCGATCGCTCTTTTCTTTCCACAGGGCGGGGTGTAGCGCCTCGCGTGCCTTGAGGAGCGATCGCCGCAGGTCGGACTTATTGGGCTGACTATCCAGTGCGTTCACAACTGACCCGATGAGGTGCTGAACTAAAAAACTCTGCCGCTGCTCACCGCAACGGATTGCAGTAGGCAGAGCGTAAATTCTATCTCAACCAGAACGCCTGAAACCCTCTGTTCGCTGTTTATTCTTGAATCGCGCTTGGGCATGTTGAGGCAACCAGGATAGCTAGGGGAGATCTAGGAGACATAGGGATGCATCAATCAACTGCTCAATCGGGTCGTCAACCTGAGGTAATTGCGTGGCAGCAGGTGTGGCAGCGGTTTCGGGATATTTGGGGCTATGACGACTTTCGGTCGCCCCAGGGCGAGATTGTGCGCTGTTTGCTGGCTGGGCAAGATGCCTTGGTGGTTATGCCCACGGGCGGTGGCAAATCGATCTGTTTTCAGCTGCCAGCGCTGATGCAGAGTGGGCTAACGCTCGTAGTGTCGCCGCTGGTGGCACTGATGGAAGACCAAGTGCGGGAGCTTCGGCAGAAGCGGCTTCCGGCGGCGCTGTTGCATAGCCAAATGACGAAGGGCGATCGCCATCGAGTGATGGATCAGCTGCGGCGGCAGCAGCTGCGCCTGCTCTACCTGTCGCCCGAAACCTTGCTCAGCTCGCCGCTGTGGTCGGTGCTGTGTGCCCCCGAGCTACGCCTCAACGGCATCATTCTAGATGAAGCCCATTGTTTAACCCAGTGGGGCGATACCTTTCGGCCTGCCTATCGACGGTTGGGAGCGGTACGGGCAGCGCTGCTCGCCCACAAGCCAGCCGGAACGGCGATCGCCCTCGCTGCATTTACGGCAACTGCCGACCCGCAGGCGCAGGATACGTTGCGAACCGTCTTGCAGCTTCACAATCCGCAGCAGTTTTTGCTGAACCCCTATCGCGATAACCTGGCGCTGGCGGTGCAGCGCGTGTGGACGCCGCGCGGGCGGCGGCAGCGGCTCTGGCAATGGGTGGAGGCGCATCGGGGCAAAACGGGCCTGGTCTATGTGCGATCGCGCCGAGGCACAGAAGAGCTAGCCCAATGGCTGACGCAGCAAGGATTGACGGCCCTCGCCTACCATGCAGGGCTAAGTGCCCAGCGGCGGCGACAGGTCGAGGCGCAGTGGCTCTCGGGCGAGGTGCCCATTGTCGTCTGCACCAGTGCCTTTGGCATGGGCATCAACAAACCCGACTGTCGGTGGATCGCCCACTTCAATCCCCCCGCTCTGCTGTCGGAATATGTGCAAGAGGTGGGGCGCGCCGGACGGGATGGCAAACCAGCCGCGGCGATGATGTGGGTCAGCGAACCGACCGGCTGGCTTGATCCGACCGATCAGCAGTTGCTGCAGGCGTTTCGCCAGCGGGGGCGATCGCTCCAACAGTCGGCCCACCGCCTGCTGCGGCAGTTGCCAGAACAGGGCAGCATTCAGGCGATCGCCCATAGCCACAAAGACGGTGAATTGGCTCTCGCCTGGCTGCACAGTCAGGGCGCGGTGGAATGGGTTGATCCCTTTCACTATGCCCGCTGCCGTCCGTCTCATGCCCCTACCTCCCACGCCCATACCGCGATGGATATTGAGCACTACATCGCAGCGCGCGGCTGTCGCTGGCAGGCATTGCTGCAGGCCTTTGGCTTTGCCGCAGAAGCTCGGCAGATGCAGTGTGGACGGTGCGATCGCTGCCAGCGCTTACGAACCTAACTTGCCGCCCCTGCGGTGCGACTGTTAGTTCAGGTTAAGAGAGTTTTAGAGCACTGCGCGATGTGGGTTGCCCCAACCCGTTGAGCGTATTCCCAACTCCGGTTAAGGAAATTTCTGCCGTTGGTGCAGCCCAGCCGAGGGGTTCAAGATTATGTACCTCAAGCAGGGACGTTCGTTTTGAGAAATCTTTTAAGAACCAGAGTGGTAATGTTCTAGACCTGTGTTTTGCGACACAATAGAACAGTCCTGCTACCCACCTTCTGCTTATGGTTCTTGAACCCGTTTGCTGCCCCACTTGTCACACCCCTGACGTTGTCAAAAATGGCAAAAGCGATGAAGGCAAGCAGCGCTATCGCTGCCGCAATACCGAGTATTTGCGGGCCTCGTTCATCTGCGACTACACTTATCGGGGCTACTTGCCTGAGGTCAAGCAGCAAATCAGTGATATGGCCATGAATGGCAGCGGCATTCGCGATACGGCTCGGGTGCTGCAGATTAGTCCAACGACCGTGATTGAGGAACTAAAAAAAGAGGCATTGCATAATTAAAAGGGCATTGCTGATTTGGAATATGAATCAAGGGCAGACGTGTTGGAGGCTCATTTAGAATTCCGCAAATTCATACTGCTATTCAGCAACGCCTAAGCCAGAGCTTTTATGCTATGAGGATGCCATCTGCGTTTGATTTTGCCGAGATGACTCATGCCATAGCCATAGATTAAAGGGAATGCAAGAATTTGGAAAGGCGTTCCATCCCGACTTTGATCGTCTCTAGGTCTGTTGCGTAGGATAGACGGATGCAGTCATCAATGCCAAAGGCGATGCCAGGAATGACAGCGACTTGGTAATGATCTAGCAATCTCTCAGAAAACTCTAGCGATGATAGACCGGTGTCTCTAATACTGGGAAACATGTAGAAAGCGCCGTTAGGGGTAGGACAGGACAGGCCTGGCATGCTCTGAAGGCTATGGAGCATAAAGCGCCGCCGCTCGGCAAAAGCACTCAGCATAGTCGTTACGCAGTCCTGTGAGTTTTCATACGCTGCGATCGCCCCATACTGCGAAAACGTACATACGTTTGACGTGCTGTGGCCCTGAATTTTAGTGGCGGCTTTGATAATCGGTGCAGAAGCTGCCAAAAAACCGACTCTCCATCCGGTCATGGCATAGGTTTTAGCAAAACCGCTGCTAACAATAGTGCGCTCGTAGATCTCAGGACCAACTGCCCCAATGCTGAGGTGCTCAACCCCGTCGTAGAGAATTTTTTCGTAGATTTCGTCGGCTACAACCCAGATGTTTTCTTCCACTATCACTTGAGCGATCGCCCGCACCTGGTCGGGGGTATACACCATTCCTGTGGGATTAGAGGGTGAGTTGAAGATAAATAGCTTAGTGTGTGGGGTGATCGCCCCTCGCAGCTGTTCGGGGGTGATCTTGAAGTGGTTTTCGAGGGTAGTGGGCACTACAACCGGCGTAGCACCTGCCAGCTTCACCATTTCGGGATAGCTCACCCAATAGGGCGCAGGCACAATTACCTCATCGCCTGGCTCCAGCACAGCCAGCATTAGGTTAAACAGTGACTGCTTGCCGCCGTTGGTCACTGCAATATTATCTGCGCCATAACATAGGCTATTGTCGCGTTGAAGCTTTTGGGCGATCGCCTCCCGCAGTTTTGGCTCACCTGCGGCTGGGCCGTAGCGGGTCTTGCCCTCCGTCAGTGCCGTTTGCGCTGCAGCCACAATGTGAGCCGGGGTATCAAAATCTGGTTCCCCAGCACTGAAACTACATACATCTATCCCATCCGCTTTCATCGCCTTTGCTTTGGCATCAATCGCCAGCGTCATTGACGGCGATACCTGCTCAACCCGCGCTGCCAGTTTCATGCTTACCCCAGTTGCTCCAACATGTGCTTGTTCGGCCCTTACGTAGCCTGACCCCACAACACCCCAAGATGTCAGCTACGGCGTTGGCTGCTTCAGTGAGGGCCTTAGTTCGATGGGCCTCGCGTCAAGCTTGGGGTTCCATCAAGCTATTTTGAGCCTACTGCGATGGCTACTGCCGGATAACTGCCGGATATCAGAGCTATGTGGATGTAGTGGAGCACTGTCGCTTCACCACATCAGCACATTCGACCCTAACCTAGAGCGGTGAATGTGATAGGACTTTTTAAGATGTCTACGCATGCCACCCATTGTTTAGCTTAGAATAGCGCACCCTGCCATAGGAGATGCGCAAATGCAAGAGTATTGCGCTACTAGTCCGGTATTCACGCAGCGTTTTGTTAGTCGATAGGAGCTGGTATTGACCTGTAACTGAGTCTTCTGGCTCTGGTTCGATAGCTATATTGTTTAGGAACTTTCATAATGCTAAATCCGAGGAAATCGGCGAAACCCTTGCCAGAGCAAAGACTTCACACTGTCTAGCGACCCTGTGACAACATAACGCTATTGCTCTCAACGCTAGCGGTTAACTTGGAACAGCATAGTTGAAACTTTATAGGGCATGATCCCCCGTATTGGGGGCGTTAGAGCCATAACGGCATAGAGTGCCAGCAACATAACTAATGCAGTGAATAAGGTTTCGCGCCGAGTAGGTTTCATTGCGGTCTTCTCAGTAAGCAGTGGCTAGGGACGAGAGTTCATCAACCGTCTGGTAGGTGCCGCGTTGTAGTGCTCGCAGCAGTCGATTGATCGAGTCATGCTCGTCGCGGCTCAGGTTGTCCTCTAATAAGGCTGCCATTAGCCCATAGCGATCGGCTAGCGTAATTACCCTGGACTCGCTGGCGTGGGCGAATAATTCGGCGATCGCCCCAGGCAATAAGCTAATGCAAATCATCGTGACGGATCCAGGAACTCAATAATCCCACTATCCCGCGATTATTCGTTGAGCCAGGTGATACAAGGGGCGATCGCCCAGTGACATTTCCACCCCTCTATCGTGACCCAGATCACACCAGCTCACGATAGAGGCCAACTAATGCATCCCCACTCAGAGATCGTCATCATCATCCAGGTCTTGAAAACCTCTCACAATCCGTGATAGCTCGTTCTTCTCATCAGACGCAATGCGTGTGGGTGAGCCGCTGATAATCCGCTCAAACTGTCGGAAGGAATCCCGAATTTCTGGCCCAGAACCAGTAATGACATATTCCCGAATGCCCTTGTCATGCCAAGAGCCTCGCATCTTAAACACGTTAATGGCCCGTGACAATTCGCCCCGAATTTCTACATACTGCAACATCAGAATCGTATCGGTGATAGTGGAGATATGAGAATCAGTGATGGAATGCGACCCCATAAATTGATCTGAGGTATTTGTAAAAAACCCGGTGATCTCTTCTTGCTTCGCAAACCCTGTCACTCCAATCACAAATTGGCGAAAGGCATTGTTGCTCACGCCGCGTGCCAGCGCTGAGAGAGAATCGATGGCAATACGAGACGGCTTAAACTGCGTAATCTCAGATTTAATAATCTGCAAATGGTCTTCTAACCCTGCCGACTCAGGATAGGCACAGATAATCTTCAGCAATCCTTGTTGCTCGAGGTCTTCAAAATCAATCCCCCAAGAGGAGGCATTGCGTGACAGTTGCGCCCGCGACTCTTCATAGGCAAACAGCAACGCTCGTTCATTAATGCGGCACGCATCTTGCAAAAACTCACTCACCAATAGCGTTTTGCCAGTGCCCGTGGCACCTGTCGCCAAAATAATAGAGTCCTTAAAAAAGCCGCCGCCGCACATCTCATCTAGCGTTTTTACCCCAGATGACACCCGCACGTTTGACGAGCGCTGGGTGAGCCGCATAGCCCCCAACGGAAAAATGCTAATGCCCTGGTTTGTGATAGTGAACGGATATTCACCCTTCATGTGGGTAGTGCCGCGCAGCTTCAAAATTTCCATCGTGCGGCGGCGGCGTTCTCCCTCCAGCACGTTTCGCACAATCACCACATTGTCTGAGACAAACTCTTCTACCCCAAAACGTGCCACCGGCCCATATTCCTCAACGCGCTCGGTAGTCATGACGGTGGTGGCTCCAACCTGCTTGAGCCGCGCGACGAGCCGAAAGATTTCACGCCGCACTACCGAAGCCGCATCATATTGCTGAAACACCGCGGTGATGGAATCGATAGAGACTCGCTTAGCCTTGTATTTGCGGATGGCGTATTGAATGCGCTCAATCAGCGCCGACAGATCAAAGTTGCCAATCACCTCTTGCCCTTCGGGATCAGGGGATGCATCGAGAATAAACAGTTTACCTTCGTCTACCAAATGCTGCAGATCCCACCCAAAGCTATAGGCGTTTTTAATAATGTCTGCAGGCGATTCTTCAAAGGTGACAAACACCCCAGGCTCGTCGAAGTCGGCAATGCCGTTGTAAAGAAACTGAACCGCAAAGAGGGTTTTGCCTGTGCCAGAGGTGCCGCTTACTAGGGTAGTGCGCCCAGCCGGTAGTCCCCCATGGCTGATGTCGTCTAATCCCTCAATCATGGTGCGAATCTTTTGAACACCGATCACGGAGGAACCGTTTAATTGCCTGGATTGATCGAGGTCACTCATTGCGGTTGCTTAAAATCCTTTACCTTGAAAAAACTCCATCCCTAGGGCAGGGTAAAACACGTAATCTCATACGCGATTTGAAAGTAGGCCAGGCAACCTAAGGCGGGTATCGGAAAACATTGTGTGGGGGAACAACTAGGGGTGCGCAGGACTGCGGTTGAAACGCTGAGACATGCTTGCTCAAACCCTACGCTGCAACGCCGCTATTCACCATTAGTGATTTACTCAGCCGACATCAAGATGGGAAGATGCACAACACTGAGCCTTATACTCCTGCCTCTTCTTCCCGCAATTCATCATACATAAGGTCTAGGCCGATGAGGACTCTTTCGCGATCAGAGAGATCGCCAATGATCTTGCGGACGGGTGGCGGCAGGATCTTTGAGAGGGTAGGAGTGGCGAGGATTTTGTCTTCTTCGGCGAGTTGTGGGTTCTTTAGCACATCGATGACTTTCAAGGCGTACACACCCTGAAATTCCTTCTCTAGAATTTGGTTTAGGGTTTTGAGGGCACGCACTGAATTAGGTGTGTTGCCGGCAACGTATAGCTTGAGGATGTAAGTTTTTTTCACAGGATTTACGGGATCTATTGAGGTTGGCGGAACAGATCGATGCGTTTGGGATAAACGTCAACAGATTGGGGGAATGGCGGTCGAATGGGTCTGACGTCGCTAGGTTAAGAATAGTCGATGTGTTTGGGTTGTGGGTTAGAGCTATGGCTCTCGGGGGATGGAGCGGCGATACATTTCGCACAGGTGGGCGATCACGTCGATGAGGGCGAGGCGATAGTCTTGCAGGATATCGTTACTGCGGCCTTCGAGTTTAAGCTGTTTAGAGAATTCATCCATTAGCTCTATATGCATCTCGACGATTTGGGCGACGGAGATGTCGGCAAAAAAGGTGAGGTTGACGAAGGTATCAATGCGCTGGTTGAGAAAATTGGCTTTTGTTGAAAAGTATTGCAGGATGATTTTGCGATACTCCTCGCGCAGGCTTTGTAGAACTTCGTCGCGTTCGGCCTGGCTCATATGGCGCAGAAAGTTGGCGGGGTTCCGTTTGTAGTACACCCCAAGGTAGTCGAGGCGCTCTTTGAGCTTGTCGGCGAGGCGCTGCTGCTGCTGCATCAGCGAGCTGTGGATGGTGAGATGATCGAGGATGCTGCTGTCGGGCGCAATAGCTCGGGGGGAAAGGTCGAGTTTGAGGAAGTTGGCGATCGCCATCTCGATTTGGGTATGAATCTGGGAGATGCGATCGCCCGCCAGTGTTAAGACAGCGCTGTGATAAACCAGGGGTGCTGCAACCGTTGGCATCTCTAGCAAGTCTGGCTCTCGCATAGAGGACGCCACTGCCGTTGACTGAATGAGCACGATGGGCAATAGGATAGAGCGCTGCTCAAGCTGCTCAAATAGGGGGGCAGCGGCTGCTGTGTCTTCGACAATCAAACAATCAATGCGGCGATAGCCTTGAATCACCAACTCTAAAAATTGAGCCGGTTGAGACATAACCCGTAGGCTAATGCCAGGTGCGGCAGTAGCATCTTGATCTGCCTGATGCAGCTGGGCTGGCAAGGCCTGAGCCAAGCCCTCAGACGTAAGTAAACAGCAAACAGTCAGCAAGATAAAGAAACCCAAAATAGTGAAGGGCGTTGCCTTATCTGGGGATGCTTAGGATGAGGAGTGTGCTGCACGTTGACGCCATCTCACCCCAACTGATCCCTTAACCCAGCAATGCTGTGGAGGGCGATCGCCCATCAGCCGCAGGGCAAAATAAGTTCATCATTCCACATTGTAAAGGAAACCTGTGGTGTGGGAGGTGCAGGCCAAAATGGCACCAATATGGAGAGAGATCACGGCAGCGTCGTTCTAACAAGAACGTCAGGATGTTGGGTAGGGTGCGATCTTGTCGGAGGCAGCAGGGATGCATCGTAAATTCCCCTCCCGCGGCAACGTCACTCCTGCGTCTAGGGCTGACAAAGGAATGAGCGCTATTGATCGTGGGTTAGTGCGGGTAAACTGAGTTGCAGTACATGAGTGACAGACCAGGGCTAGTGCTGAGGGATATTGCCGACCCAGTGGTATGTGTGATGAGCACAGCGCCCTGGGAAGAGGTCGTAGTACTGTTCAAGCGCACAGGTGCAGAGCGGGCGATCGCCCTCGATGGTCAGCATAATCCAGTCGGGCTGGTGCGGGCGCATCGGCTGCTGCTGGCATTGCCAGAGCCAACCCAATTTCGCTCTGCTGAGAACGCCATCACGCTACAGCAGCTTGACATTCTGGAACCCATTAAAATTGTGCCTGCTACATGGAGCGTAAGCCGCATCCGCGATGTGCTGCTGCCAGATGATACGTCACCCTGGGTCGTGATGGATGAGCAGGGAACCTGTGTAGGTCTTGTGAATCGGCTGCGGCTGTATGATGTGCTGCTGCAGCGTGCACTCTCTCGCCAGACCGGAAATGGGGTGGCGTTGTCAGAGGTAGAGGCGGTTCCCCCTCCTGCCTCCGTCCAGCCCCAGGTTTCAGACGGGCGTGTTCAGTCGCCACCGTTGGTTTCCCAACCTGCGCTGTCTCAACTGCAGGCGATTGTGGGACAAGGGTTAGAGGGCAATGGCCTTCAAGACGGACGGGCCAATCTTCCCCAGCTCAACGCGCTGTTAGAGCTCTTGCCCTTGCCCTTAATGGTGCAAACGGGGGAGGGTCAGGTACTGGCGCATAACCAAGCTTGGCGATCGCACTTGGGTACGTTATCTGCCGATACAGCGATTCAGTGCCAGACGGCCCCCTCGCTTAAAACGCTGCTGATGGCTGAGCTGACCGACTCAAACTCAATCGACTCAAACTCAGATGAGACGCCCCCTACGGCAACCATCAATCCCGAGCGCGATCGCCCCGAAACATCTGAGCTGCTCCACACCACCACCTCCACCTGGGGTGAGTTTTTGCAGACATCGCTGCCCGACCCCACGGCACCCGCCGCCGCCCTAACTCAGCGCTATGCGTGTCTCTATTCGGTAGGCGATAGAGAGGAGCGGGTGTGGCAGGTGGCCTATATGCCGCTCTCAGCAGATGCAGAGCGGGTAGAGTCAGCGGAGCTGAATGGAATGCTGGCCCGGCGATCGCCGCTTTCGTCTGCAGCAGATAGCACCGCAACCAGTGCCGCAGAGAGTGCCGCGCCGCTGTGGCTGGTGGTAGCTCAAGATATCACTGAGCACCAGCAGGTGGCCCGCGAGCTGGCCGCCAAAAACGCCGACCTAATGCAGCTCAACCGCCTTAAAGACGAGTTTCTAGCCTGCATCAGCCATGAGCTAAAAACGCCGCTGACCGCGATTTTGGGGCTGTCTAGCTTGCTCAAAAATCAGCTTGTGGGCGACCTCAACGAGCGCCAATCGCGCTATGCCGGGCTGATTCATCAGAGCGGTCGCCACCTCATGATGGTGGTAAACGATATTTTAGACGTGACCCGAATTGAAACCGGACAGCTAGAGCTCTCGCTAGAAACCATCGATGTGCCCTTGATTTGCCGCCAGTCCGTTGACCAAGCCCGGCAAAATCTCAATACCTCCGGCAACAATCCTCACGACACACCCAGCGGCTCTGCCGATCATCGGGTGCATCTGCAAATTCAGTCGCACCTTAGCCCACTAACCGCTGATGCCGCGCGGCTGCGGCAAATGCTGTCAAATCTGCTAGCAAACGCGATCAAATTTACGTTAAGCGATGGCGATATTGGCTTACGAGTAGATCAATGGGATGACTGGATGGCCTTCACCGTCTGGGATACCGGGATTGGCATTCCCCACGATAAGCAGCATCTTATTTTCCAAAAGTTTCAGCAACTCGAAAGCCCACTAACGCGGCGGTTTGAAGGGACAGGCTTGGGACTGGTGCTAACGCAGCGCCTGGCGCGGCTGCATGGGGGCGATGTCACGTTTATTTCGAATGAGGGAAAAGGGAGCGAGTTTACGCTCTTGCTGCCCCAGCACGCGGCGCTGACTCGACCTCGACTGGCCGCAACCCAGGGGCGCACGACTCAGCGCCAGCTCAGCAGCCGCCAACTGGTGCTGCTGGTAGACACAGCACCGCACTTGCTAGACGAGATGACGCACCTGCTGACCCAGGCGGGCTATCAGGTGGCGATCGCCCGCACCGGCACCGAAGCCCTTGAAAAAGCACGCTGCCTACAGCCCTTGGCAATTTTCCTCAACCCACTACTCCCGGCCTTAT
Source organism: Elainellales cyanobacterium (assembly GCA_041742695.1). Classification (GTDB taxonomy): domain Bacteria; phylum Cyanobacteriota; class Cyanobacteriia; order Elainellales; family Elainellaceae; genus Kaiparowitsia. The sequence continues at coordinate 15,653 of JBGTOF010000169.1, forward strand.
CGGGCTGGGATGTGCTGACGCTGCTGCAGTCAGATGCAGAGACGCAGTTGATTCCGGTGGTGGTGATGGCCAGCCGCGCCGAGCGCAGCCGTGCCCTCAGCCGGGGTGCTAGCAACTTCCTCAACCTGCCCATTGACCCCGAAGCGCTGCAGCAGACATTGGATGACATCTCTCGCCAAGTGGTTGCCTCAGACGCGCCAAGCAGACCGGCTCAGCTCACCGTGCTGCACCTGTGCCCTCAGCCGCAGGCACAGCCCATTCCCGCCGCCGCCGTAGCTCAGTCGCGCTCGGTGCTCACCCCACCCGACCGGGATAATTCTCCCCTCCTGACCGATCTGGCAGGGATGCTGCACCCCTATCCCTGCCGCGTACTCGAGGTGAATGATCTGGAGCAGGCAGAACTGCTGGCCCAAGTGTGGCAGCCCCAGGTGCTGCTGGTGGATGGCGTGTTGCCCAAGCCAGTCGAGTTCATGAAATTGCTCAGTCACTGCCCCAACTTGACGGCGCTACCGCTGGTAACGTTTAGCCAGGTCAACACCCAGGCGGCAATTCAGTTCAGAGAGTTGGCAGTATATCCCTGTGTGGCTCTGACGTGGGACGTAACAGGCCTGCCCGCAACAGAGGTGCAGCGCCTGCGCGATGTGCTAGAAACTGCCGCAGGGCTCCGTAAGTAAGTTTATAAAACGGATTGATATAAAGTCCGCTTAATCAACCACACTTAGCATTAAAATGCCTTCCACCAGTGGAACTGGGTCAAGCCTGAGATAAAGTCGGTGAGGGTTAGGAGCTCGGTGCTCAAATGTGATGCCAGGGTAAGACGACGCCCCATCACCCCGTTATCCTCGCCTTTCAACTTCACTATTCTAAGAGTGATTAGCCGGGCTTGATATTACCTTCATGCTGCAAGGGCTAGAGCTAGACATTCCGACAAATACCAGCTGAATTGCCATACTGAGAATTGCTGACTCCTAAGCCTAGATTCTGAGAAAGCGCCGGAGCGTCTTTATGCTCGAGCGTGGAGACGATTTTAAATAGCGCAAGGCATTTCTCTACGCTGATTTACCAAAACCCATCTAGGCTGAGGATAAAACCGGACAAGACAGGGCTACCCAAGAGCTGACTCGGCTGCTGCAAAACTTCCGTCGGCTGGGCAAGGCGATAAACTTCAACCTGTTTATCACCTCGATTAAATAGCCATCCAAGCTGCACACCATTCTCGATATATTCCTGCATCTTGGCTTGGGCTTCGGCCAGGTTATCGCTGGGCGACATCAGCTCCATCACGAAATCAGGCGCAAGGGGAGGAAACTTTTCCCGTTGCTGAGGGGTTAGAGCATTCCATCGCTTTTGCCTCACCCAAGCCACATTCGGCGAGCGATCAGCCCCATTAGGCAGATGAAACCCCGTGGATGAGTCAAACACAATGCCTAGCTGAGACTGCTCATTCCAAATGCCAAGGCGAATCAAGAGATTGGCATTGCGTGCTCCAGTCTCACCACCCGTTGGGGCCATAACAACGAGGTCTCCGTAGGCGGTTCGCTCCAACTTCCAATCTGGATTTGCTCGACACAGATCGTAGAACTGGTCGGACGTAAACCTTGCCGTAGCAGGCATTCTGAGAATAGATTGGGCCATGGCTACGACCAGATAAATTAGCTCTATTCTAGCTTCTGAGGCACAATTTGAAGGCATTGGGGCATGAGAGGAGTGCACCCAAACCACTTAAATCAGAGGTGTTCACCCAGTTTTTATATTGGGGGTTCAGCGATTTTAATCGGTATGTCTCAACAGACATTCTTAGCAGAGCTATTGAATTAGTGTGGTCAGCCATCGTTCGTCCTCAGAATTGGTTCCTTGCTTGAGCTGCGCTAGCCGCCAGGTGTCGCCGTCTGGCTGCTGCTGCAAGAACACCTCGAACGGGTTTTGGCGTTGCCCTATGCGAGGGGTGAGGCGGCGATCGGGATAGATGAGGATAACATCGTAGGTGCCCTGAACCCGCACCGATTTAAGGTCTCCAATCATCAGCGATTGGCGATCGCTCACCTTGACATGGCTAATGCGAAAATCAGGCGGGGTCGCATCATCGGGGTATAGGAGCGTGCTCAACTCTGCCTGAGTTTGGTGAAACTGCAGGGCGATCGCCCGCTCCACCACCGTGGTATTGGGGAGGGCTCGGCACCCAACCAATAGCACTGCTACCAGCACCATGACTATCGCTCGCCTCATAATTTTGCATCTCATTGCACAAGGAGTGACTTCTATCATCCCTTGCTTAGGGCATAGTGGGTAGGGAACTGCTCTCGCCCTGTTGGGGCTGTGTGATCCTCCACTCGTTTGCCAAGCAACTTCTGCTCTATGACTCACAAAGCTCTAGGCCTCAGCGATGCCCTCTATCGCTATCTGCTCTCAGTCTCATTGCGAGAGCCTGCCGTGCTGCGCCAGCTGCGCGAAGAAACCATGCTTCACCCGCTCCAGATGATGCAGGTTACGCCCGATGAGGGCCAATTTTTGAGCCTGCTGGTGCAGTTGATGGGCGCGCGCAAAACGCTAGAAGTGGGCGTATTTACGGGCTATAGTTCGCTGGCGGTGGCACTGGCGCTGCCAGCGGATGGGCAGGTGATTGCCTGCGATGTCAGTGAAGAGTATACGGCGATCGCCCGTCGGTATTGGCAACAGGCCGGGGTCGCCCACAAAATTGACCTGCGCCTTGCCCCCGCCCTTGATACGCTAGATGCGCTCATCGATGAGGGCCACAGCGGCAGCTTTGATCTAGCCTTTATTGATGCCGACAAGGGCAACTATCTGAACTATTACGAGCGATCGCTCCAGCTCGTGCGCCCTGGCGGGTTAATTGTGGCGGACAATGTGCTGTGGTCAGGTAGCGTGATTGATGCCGCCGATCAGAGCGAGAGCACCAATGCCATCCGTCGATTCAACAAAGTGCTGCATCAAGATACCCGCATTACGCTGTGCATGGTGCCCGTATCGGATGGGCTAACGCTCGCGATCCGCCGATAGCTCCCCCATGTCTGAACCCGAATCAGTCCAGCTTTTCGCCACTGAGGATGAAGATGGGGTCGAGCGCTGCAAACACTTGATGAATGCCCCGCCGTTCTAACCGATTAATGGCAGACTGCACCACCTCAATGTTGCGCATTTGCAGCTCTGCAAGGCTCTCAGAGATGGCATACAGTCCTTCAAAATTAGTAGCAGTGGCCACAATGCGCCCGCCTGGTTTTAGCCGCTGCCAAGCGGCGCTGAGAATTTCTTTGGGCGATCGCCCCCCCTCAATGCACACACAGTCGGGCGCATCAGCCAACTCCCCTAGGCATTCGGGTGCGCTCCCCTCCACCACAGTGACGTTCAGCACCGAGAAGCGCTCGCAGTTTCGCCGAATTAGGCTGGCAACCTCTTCATCCCGCTCAACAGCATAGATCGTACTCTGGGGACACAGCAGCCCCACCTCGACCGGAATCGTGCCCGTGCCCGCGCCAATATCCCACAGCACCGCCTCCGGCTTCAGCCGCAGATGCGACACCAGCAGCACCCGAATCTCGCGCTTCGTCAACGGAATGCCCGGCAACTGCTCAAACAGCTCATCGGGAATTCCGGGCGTTGTGTAAATCCACAGAGAAGAGGGCATGGCGCAGTACTAGAAGTGAGTTTGGTCATAAAACCGCTGAATCTATAGGTACAGCGTTTACCAGGCTGGTTTGAGTATCTACTGTGGTAAATCCCCTGCGCAGGAAGTTCATCCCAGTAATTGTTCCCATCAACCGAACGGTTGCAATAGCTGGCAGCGTCAGCCCTGCCTTTGCCAGATCACCAAAATCACCCCAGCAATAATCAACCCCAACCCCACCAGCCGCATACCGGGGATCGTCTCCTTAAAAAAGAAGTAGCCTAGCAGTACCGAAAACACATAGCTAAGTGCCACCGATGGCCCCACAATGCTGAGGTTAACCCGCGTGAGCACTAAAATATACGCAATCGAGGCCAAGCCATAGCAGGCCAGTCCCGTCAACAGTTCTGGAGTGGTCGCAATGCTGAGAATATGGGTCAGGGCATTGCCCGCATCCACCCGTCCCAGACGCAATGCTCCTGTTTTGAGGAAAAACTGCCCTGCCACACCAATCAAAATAGAAGACAGCAATAAAAGAAACTCACTCAGCGCCACGCAAACCTCCCCAGTTGACGTTCTTAGTGTACACAGGACTTCTGCACTTCGGGGCGATTCGCCGGGCGCTGGCGATCGCCCCCATAGCGCACCCAACGACGCAGTAGCCTGATACATGCATGCGGCGTAAACCCATTGCTGCCTCAGAAAACCTCTTGCCAATCAGCAGGTATCCCAGAGAGGCTGCCGACCATTCATCCCATGCAGGAACGCTCGTTTCAAAAAATGGCCGAAGTAACCCGCGCATTCCTCTAAATAGGGGAGCCCTGATCTAAAGAGTTCAGGTAGGATTGGGGTGCAGAGTGCAACCCAGAGGCTGCTAGCCCTGCTCTACTGACGATTTCCCCCATTCCCTATGACAGGTATTGTTCAATCTCCCTATTCCGAAGAGCAAATCACGATGTGGCTCCAAGGATTATTGGCGATCGCTTGGGCCGATGGTCATTTTGATCAGCAAGAAAAAGCGCTGATCACCAGCCTTACCGAGGCAGAGCTCGCCCCCCAGCTCGATTTAGACTCTCAGACAAGGGTAACGCCAGACGATGTGGCGCGGGTGCTAGGGCTTGATCCAGTCATGTCCGAAAACTTTTTGCGCACGGCAGTAATGGTGGCGATCGCCGACGGAGTCTACTCTCCTGATGAAGATGCGCTGCTCCAAACCTACTGCCAGCAGCTCAACATGAATCCCGCCATCCTAGAATCTCTGCGGTCTACCCTAGCTCAGATGAAGACCGCAACCGACTCCGTTACCCCCACATCCTCCCAGGATTTTGCGCCGCCTGCCGATCACTACACGCCAGTGCTAGCGCCCGTACAGGAATGGCTCGATGAACTAAACATCCAAGACCCTCGACTGGCACGCTTTCTCTGCAAAATGATCCCGTCTCAGTGCCCGTTTGAGCGAGATGTCACCCTATTTGGTCGAAAAGTCGTGCACATTCCCGCCATGTGCAAACTTAACCCCTTGTATGAACAATTAGTGGGTCTGCGGTTCCGCTCTCTGTCGTATTTAGCAGACGACTGTGGCGAAGATGTGACGCCCTATCTTTGAGCAGGTGTATAGATAAGCACGATGGAGTGCGATGGATGTGAGCGTCAGTGTGACAACGTCCCGAAGCCGCTCAGAGCCGCCTCCCTATGCCTCAAATTTGGGAAAATCTGATTAAAAGAAGCCAAGATTGGGCACTTTAGGAATGTTAGGCCTGTGACATAGCAAGGCTGTGCGGAGGTTTCTCGCGGGCAGCGCAGTGAGGCGTCGAAAGCCATTGTCGAAGCAAAAGACATACGGCCTGATTCCATCATTATCTTGGTTTCACGACTAGAGTTTCTGGATCTCCGCTCGGGCTAGATGTATTTATATTGAGAATCCGCTGAAATAGCGGTGCGTTGTAGAAAATTCTTGTAGATTCTTTATTCACTAGGGTTTTGGATCCATGGCTCCTCTGCTTCGACCGTTTGCTCGTCCGTTTCAAACTGCGCTATTCGCATTGGCTGTGTGGATGCCGCTTGATTTGATAGTAATCAGTGGAGAGAGTCCGGCGATCGCCCAAGAGCATCAAGGCTGCTTTCTGATCAATACATCTCGGCAAGTGATCGACCTTTCTAGCATTTGTCCCAACGAAGGCCGCACGATCACAGCTGAAGCCGAGCCTGCTACCGCAGGCGGCGAGCCCACCCTTGGCACCGGAGATATTCAAGTCACCCTGCGCTGGACAACCTCTGACGACCTTGACCTTGCGGTGACCGATCCAGGCGGAGAAACGGCAGCATTCTTTAACCGCCAAATTTCCTCCGGCGGGCAGCTCGACGTCGATGCCAACGCAGCCTGCTCGGAAATCTCGTCTAGCCCGATTGAAAATGTATTTTGGCCCACAGGAGGCGCACCCCAGGGGCAATACACCATCACAGTGAACTTATTTACGCGCTGCGGGCAGACCTCTGGGCCCATTCCCTTTGTGGTGAACTTGCTGGTGCAAGGCACCCGAGAAACCTTTAACGGCACGGTTAGCGATGGGCAACCCAGCGTCACCTACTCCTTCTCACTACCGCCGCGCTAAGACATTGTCTCGCAGCGCTTGGCTCAACACTGGTCAAACCGCCGTCACCGCCACGGCATTCCTATAGCATCACCGCCAATTAGACATGAGGTTCACCAGACAACCTCAAGCCCTTGAGAACTCTACATTTCCTGAGGTCTCTACATATCGAGCCCTATTGAGGGCTGCGGAACCTCGCGCGTTATGTGCTGCTTTACAAGCATCGCAACCCAAATCCAGCAGCTCTTATTACAACCGATTGGTGCAATATCCAGAAAAATTGTGACCAAGTTTAATTAGGCTTGGTATAACCAAAGAGTATTCGTGTGTTTATCAGGGTGTACCGGAGCAAATGCACCGTTTTTGTCGAATTGCTTTTGGGCGATCGCTGACAGAAACGGTAAGAACTGGGCATACTGGATCAATCAATGCAGCATCCACACGACGTAATCTGCACTAATTCTCAAACCCTGGTTAATGCGTTTGGCCTGGCAGAGTACGAGTAGCACAGGGTCAGTTAAATAAGGGTTGCTGTTAAATTTGATGCTTCTTTACTCTGCTGATGTAGAGTGGGCTGATGGTGGGCTGAAGCCGTGCAAGGCTTGGCATATGGGAGACTGAGACTTGTCATTTGGAGAGGGTGGGTGATGCGCCGAATTACGTTACTAACACTTGTAGGCCTGCTGTCGCTTTGGGTGAGCGCTTGTGGGGGCGGGCAGACTCAAGTTCAAGAACCGCCCGTGGGGGAAATTGAAGAAGGGCCTACGGTCTCTGAGGATCAGCTAGCCAACGGTGAACAGCCAGTTGGAGAAGATGGAGTGGCCGTGCAACCGTCCTTTGCAGACCCTCTGCTCCCTGGGGTCGAAGATTTGCCGAGCGGTCGGGTGCCGCCCGATCTGATTAGTTCTACCCCAGCTGATCAGCGGGTTCGAACGGTAAACCGCAATCGCCAAGATCCCTTTGCATTGGTGCCTAGCAGCCCAGTTGTGGTGTCGTTTCCTGACCCAGAGCCAGAGCCGCCAGCGGCCCCTCAGTTTGCGGAGAATGGGGGGATTGGTACAGCCCCAGCGGGGCAGTTAGGCGTCCCTCCATCTCTGCTCCAGCCAGGGAGCCTAGCACCCGTACCAAACTTGGTACCAGGTGCCAGTGGAAATGGGAATGGGAATGGGAACGGGCCTGCCGTTGCTGCTGCGCCGCCACCGCCGCCACCGCCACAGCCAACCTTGGCCCGTGGGGTTGAAATTTTGGGTGTGGTGCAGGTCGGCAGCATTGCCCATGCCATTGTGCGAGCCCCCAACGAACCCACAAGTCGGTATGTGCGGGTAGGACAACGGTTGTCGAATGGTGAGGTTCTGGTTAAGCGCATCGACATGCGCTCAGAAGATCCGCTCGTTGTGCTAGAGCAGTTTGGTATTGAGGTGCCATTAGCGGTTGGGGCGAATGCTCCGGCTGAGGGCGAAACCCCCAACCTATTGACCTCGTTGAGCATGCCATAACAACCCTGGGAGCATGGCGATCGCCCCTTTCCACCCTCCACTGATGCCGTCAACCAGACAACGCCAAGCTCCCAGCTACGTCTCGTAGAAAGATGTGCCAGCGCGATCGCCGTATCGCGCTGGCACTGTTTTTTTTTGCGTTGGAAATCAACGTCGACTCGCAGAGGATGCCGTTCATGTTACCCGTGTTGCCCAAGCAGACCCAATCGCTCCAGACTCGTGACGGGGTGCGGCTAGACGCTGATGTCTACTATCCTGCCAAAGAGGGCGAGTTCCCGGTGTTGCTGATGCGGCAGCCCTATGGACGGGCGATCGCCTCTACCGTCGTGTATGCCCATCCCACCTGGTATGCCGCCCACGGCTACATTGTGGTGATTCAGGATGTGCGAGGACGGGGCACATCGGAAGGCGACTTTCGACTCTTTGCTCACGAAGTCAACGACGGCTACGATACGGTGCAGTGGGCTGCTCATCTGCCCCAGAGCACGGGTGCCGTTGGCATGTATGGCTTTTCCTATCAGGGGATGACGCAGCTCTATGCCGCCGCTGCCCAGCCCCCTGCCCTCCAGACCATCTGCCCCAGCATGGTGGCCTACGACCTCTACGCCGACTGGGCCTATGAAGGGGGGGCCTTCTGTTATCAGATGAACCGAGGCTGGGCGCTGCAACTGGCGGCAGAGACTGCCCGTCGTCAGGGTAATGATGCCGCCTATGAATCACTGTATGCAGCGGCCCATGGCTCTCTTGCCGCCAACCCCGTGTGTCTGCGCGACGAGATTCTAGAGCAGCTCGCTCCCGATTCGTTCTACCATGACTGGTTGAGCAATTCTCAGCCCGACGCGCCCTATTGGGCAGTGCTGTCTCCCCACAGGCTGCTGGATTCGGTAGATCTGCCGATGTTGCATGTGGGCGGCTGGTTTGACCCTTACCTGCGCGGCACGCTGAAGCTGTATCGAGCGATGGCGGCACGAAGTTTATTCTCCCAACACCTGTGGGTAGGGCCATGGGCGCACCTGCCGTGGGGGCGACGGGTGGGCGAGATAGACTATGGCAAGGCGGCAAATTCTCCCATTGATTGGGTTCAGGTGCGCTGGTTTGACCAATTTTTGAAGGGGCAGGAGACGGGTATTCCGACGCAGCCGCCCGTGTGTTTGTTTGATCTAGGGCGATCGCCCTGGCTGGCGTTTCCCCACTATCCCAACCCCGACCCCACGCCGCTCTACCTATCGAGCAATGGCCTAGCAGGCATGGGTGACCACCATGGCGCGTTGGGAATCCAGATGCCACCCCCAATGGTTCTACCGGATGTGTTAGTTCATGATCCCTGGCGACCCGTGCCCGCTCTAGGGGGCCATGCAACCGTGCCAGCAGGGCAGTGCGATCGTGCCCTGCTGGATAGCCGCACCGACGTCCTCACCTACACCACAACTCCGTTTACAACGGATGTTCTGCTAGCAGGCGACCTATCGGCAGACCTTTACTGCACGCCAGATGCACCCAGTTTTGACCTATGCGCCGTGCTATCGGAAGTAAAACCGAATGACAGCGTGATCACAATTGCCCAAGGCTATCGTCGAGTGCAAGAAGTCGCCCCCAACTTGCCGCCCCAGGGCTATCGGGTTAACCTCCAATCCACCTGTATCCACATTCCTAGGGGGAGTGCCCTGCGCCTTAGCATTAGCGGTGCTTGCGCCCCCGCCTACCCGGTCAATCCTGGGATTACGGTCGATGGGACGACCCTCAGACTCCAGGATGCGCAGGTAATTACCCTGACGCTGTGCAGTGGAGGCGACTATCTATCCCGGCTGAATCTGCCCATAATTTCTGAGACAATGGCGAAAACGATTGCGATAGACCGCCTCGAGCCTAAGACAGAGGCAACCCGCAGAGATCCCGTATGACACCGTCTCCCTTAATCACCGTAGCCCACTGGCTAGCCGGTGAGTTTGACAACAAGCCTCAGGCGATGGAACAGCCTGCCTGGTTTGTGCATTTGCGACTCTGGCATCGACCGCTCCCCATGCGGCTGGAGGGAAATTTGGCTATCTTCGCAGAGCAGGCTAATGCGTTGTATCCCGACAATGCCTATCGGCAGCGGGTGCTGATGCTGCACGCAGGCGAGGCTCTGGATGATGCGCCCAGCCAGACAAAATGGGATGGAGAGAGCGATCGCCCTCTCCACGTGCAATACCTTGCCTTTCATCAACCCGAGCGCTTCAAAGGCGCAGGGGCTAACCCTCAACGGTTGCAGTCTATCGTTCCAGACGATTTGGAGCGCTTACCCGGTTGTGTCCTGCATCTAACGCCCAAGGGCAACACTTGGGCAGCAACGCCTGTCCCCGGATCTCGCTGCTGCTTTCAATATGCCGGAGAAACGCGCCAGGTTGAGATTGGCTTTGACGTAGGGATCGATCACTTCAAAAGTTACGATAAGGGCGTCGATCCCCAAACGGGGCAAGGACTATGGGGCGCGTTGATGGGCGCGTATGAATTCACCAAATGCTGCGAGGGAGCACGTCACTCTGGCGATAAGTATTAATACTTAAGGAGATTGACCTGTTGCTCAATGAGGAGTTCACCGGTGAGGATAAGATCAGTCTCCTTACTAAGGCACCATCATGACC
>JBGTOF010000259.1:0-2309 GCA_041742695.1 Elainellales cyanobacterium
GTCTTTGAGAAGCAAGTTCAGACCCTCTCCCAGGAAGATGCTCATGCGCTACTGGTGCAACTTAAGGAGGCCATGCTTTACCAGACCACGACTTTTCGGGGCATTCTGAAAGAAACGTGGGGCATTGGCAAAGGAATCAACGTTATTGGCGAAGCCTTGGCAGAAGGGTAAGACCTCTCCTGTAGTAGATGCAGATGACTTCAGAACAACGCTTTCTCAATCAATTCTGAAGGGGCTTCGACACTTCACCTGGTCTGCTGATACTGCCCTCCCTTTACGGGTTGAATGTTCCAATGTGGACATCCGTATAGGGCGCTTGGGTAGAAAAATTCAGTATGGCTAGCCTTTCAGCTCAAGCCGCGATCGCGCCAATTATCTTTGTCCTCCCATCAATCCAGGACTACTTTGGTCTAATGGAAGGAAAGCTTAGGCTCCAGCACCTGGAAGGAAGCCCGACCAGGCCAGATAGCGGTTCGGGATAGTTGCGCGAGCCGGCAACTATTCAACGTGGAATGCATGGTTTCAGGCTTGGGTGGAAACGAGGGAATGCGAATTTTGGACAACTGGCACGAGGATCGAAGCTAAGAACGGGTGAGGTAACAGTGACAGTCTGGCTTTTCAATGAGCGTTTCTACTAGGGCGTTCAACGTCACTGATGCTAAAAGCCCACCACCGAAGCTGCCTTGAATCGTGATATGGGCAACTTTTGTCGCCGTCAGTCGCCGTTTTGCCGCTGGAGCATGGCTAAACCCAATCGGCATGCCAATGATAAGGGCGGGCTCGATTTGCTGCTGCTCAATAAGCTGGCAGGCCGCAAGTAGCACTGAGGGGGCGTACCCGATGACAACCACAGCCCCCCTGGGAGTTTGCTGCAATCGTTTCCGCCAAATACGATGACCATAAAATGCCTGTTCTGCTTCACTGGCTCCCGTAATGTGAGGATCCTCAATCAGGCTTTCAATCGGACATCCCAGATGAGCTAACCGAGTGTGATCGAGGGTGGCGGCGACAGCTGGCAAATCTGTCATGATGGAGCATCCAGCCTTCAGTGCTTCGCGAGCAGAGGCAACGGCACCGTGGCTCAAGCGCACAAAGTTGATCAGGCTGACATCACCACAGGCTAGCACCAGCTGATGCAGCAGATGCTCGGTGACTTCGGAGTAGTGGGACAGGTCAGGAAGCAGCCGCTGCAAGGATTCTTGAAATGCTTCTGGGTGCGCTGTTGTGGCGGCATCCAGGTTTGACCAGATCTGGTCGAGTTTGCCTAGCTCCTCCTGGGCATTCACATCTAGCTGCTTGATCTGGGCCAGCACCTCGGCCTGAGTGCTCTGGCAATCGTGGTCGCGCCCCAGCAGTCCCTCTAGCGCCATTGCCGTTTGCCGCAGCCGGGTAATTTGCTGAATCACGGAGTGATACTGCTGCTGCAGCTGGGCCATCAGCGTGGGATTGGTAAGTTCTTCGGACTGGCTGTCTAGTAGCTGGCGAATGTGCGAGAGCTGAAACCCCTGCTGCTTTAAGGCAATCACGCGCTGGAGGCGCTGCACGTCTTGCTGGGTGTAGAGGCGGTAGTTGCCCTCAGAGCGCTGCACAGGCGGGAGCAGCCCTAGGGTGTGGTAGTGCCGTACCATGCGGGGGGTGACGCCGCCAACCGCGTCTGTGAGTTCTTTGATGGTTAGGTATTGAGCCTTCATCTCTCTAGCTTACTCAAAACATTGACATTGACACTAATGTCAATGTTTAGGGTGAGGGAATATCTACTTCACGGTCTCAGTATGGTTTCTGCCAACCTATCTACGCCCCGGTTTTCTAGTCTGCTTAAGGATCACCCGGATGCGATCGCCGCCTTCACCTGTGCGGCTCTCGTCCTATTGGGCTGGCAATCACTCAATCTCGGCTGGGTTGGAGCGGCCATTTTGATTTTGACGGCGGCCTACGTGATTGGCGGGTTTGAGAGTGCGCGAGAAGGGTTGACCACCCTATTCAAGGAGAAAGAGCTAGACGTAGACCTGCTGATGATTGTGGCGGCGCTGGGTGCGGCCAGTCTGGGTCTGTGGCGGCGAGAGTATTTCCTGATTGTGGATGGCGCGGTTTTGATCCTAATTTTTGCCATCAGTGGGGCGCTGGAGGGGTACGCCATGCAGCGAACGGAGCGCAGCATTCGCGGGCTGATGAGCCTGACTGCCGATACGGTACGGGTAATCCGAGGGGAGCGAGAAGAGACTGTGCCGATTTCAGCGATCTCTGTTGGCGAGCAGGTGCTGGTCAAGCCGGGAGAACTGGTGCCAACCGATGGCCTGGTAATCGAAGGC